>NZ_BAAAQN010000001.1:0-405568 GCF_039531695.1 Catenulispora yoronensis | reverse complement strand
CTTCGGAGCTGTTGGGGTTGAAGCGTTGCAGGGCGGCGGTGTCGCAGCCGTTCTGTTGCATCCACAGGAAGTGGGTGTCGACGGTCTGCTGGTCGTAGGAGGAGAACAGGGTCGCCGGCTGGCCGTTTCCGAGGTTGGAGTACGCGGTCTGATACGTGCGGGTGTACTCGCGCATGTCGGGCCAGGCTTTGATGGCGTTGTTGCTCGGCGAGGGGGTCTGGCCCCAGTTCTGGGCCCAGTGCCACCAGCCGTTGATCGGCGCGCCGTCACCGGCACAGGCGAACCACCCCTGATACCCGACGGTGATCTTCCCGACCACGTCGCCGGGCGGCGAGGCGGCGTCGGCGGGCGCCGCGCCGAACGTGACTCCGGCCGCCGTGCCCACGGCGGCGGTGGCGGCGGTGGACAGGAAGGTTCTGCGGGAGATGCTCACGGTGGGGTTCCTTAGCGTCGGGATCGCGGCCGGACGCAGCGCGACGTGGGAACCCTTCCAAGGTGGATCACATCTTGATTCCGGGAACCGACACCGCCCTGGCGGACGAGCGTGAACGAATGACTGGCCGGACCTGTGTGTGGGGGTGTCCGTCCGTTGAGGCGACCAAGGCGGAACTCTTATTTCGGGCCTTAGTTCACGACAGGATTGAACTCCCGGGACGACTTCCGGTCAAGGTTCCATACCAAGTTTTGGTCTGGACCATTGTTAAAGGTCTAAACCAGAACAATGATCACCGTGGGCTGCGAGCACAGGCCGGGCCCGTGCGGGGGACCAAGTTGAGTAGTCGCTACTCAAGCCCGTGAGGGCTGCCGGACAGTTCCATAAGAACATGCGAACCCTGACTTCCTTCCTGGCAGCCGTCACCGCCATCGCGGCGGTCGCGGCCCTCACCGCCTGCGCCAGCTCGACGGACTCCGCGAACCCGGCGCCGGCCGCTTCCTCGCGAGCCACGTCGGGGTCGACGAGCGCCGCCGCCGCCACATCGTCCGCGTCGGGATCCGCGACCTCCGCCGCGCAGGCGTCGTCAGCCTCCACGAGCATGGCCGCTCCCGTGTCGTTCCCGGCCGCCACCGGCGCCTGCAAGCTGGTCACCCCGCAGGAGATCCAGCAGACCGTCGGCGTCCGGCTCATCAGCATGGAGCAGCACACCTTCGGCAACGAGGACAAGTGCGTCTACGGCGTGACGAAGCAAGGCACGATGACCCTGGGCGTCGAAGTGATCCGCAAGTCCGGCGGCGTCGCCATCGTGAACGACCAGTACGGCAAGTTCGTCGACTTCCCCGGCCACAAAGCCGTCTGGTACGGCGCCATGCTCTACATCGCGGTCGGCAACGACGCCCTGGAGGTCGACCTCACCGGCGCCAACGGCCACCAGAGCGAAACCATCGCCGCCGCGGTCGCGCAGACGGCACTGAGCCGGATGTGAGTACCGCGACGACGATGGCCTAACGCCTAATCGGAGACGGAAACACTCAGGTCGATGTCCCACGCGGCGTCGGCGACCTCGAAATGCACCGAGCCACGCAGAGCGGTGACGAGTTCGCGCCAGGCCTCGTCGCGGTTGCCCTGACCGATGACGATCTTCGCGAGCTGCCCGGAGACGAGGCCACCTGCCAGGTCGCCACGGTCGGCCAACGTCAGCGCCGCGCTCAGCAATCGGGCCGGCGGCTGGGTGCCGAGGTGGGGGCAGATCCGCTCGCGCAATCTGTGTTCGGACATGCCTGCCAGGTAGGGCCGGTTCGTCAGCAGGTCCGCGTACGCGATCAGGCGGTCGTCGAGGTCGTCGGTCGACAGATCCACGAGGGCCAGTGCCAGATGGAGGGCGAGGCGTGCGTGCCGAGGAGTGGAGGTCAGGGCGGCGAGGGAGCGTTCGACGAGGACCAGTGACCATGGCTCAGGGGTCTGATAGCGGCCGCGGAGGCTGGCGATGGCCGCGGTGAGTGTTGTGGCGTGCTTGCCTTGTGCCGGGTCGTCCGCGAGTCGTCGCACCAGGTTCGGGGCCTGGTCGGTGCCGGATCCCGTGGTGATCAGGGCCTGAATGAGCGCCGAGGCCAGCTCCGCCTCGTCGGGATCGGGACCGAACAGGGTGTCGACGAGGTCTTCGAATCCGCCCGAATACCACGGGGCCCAGACCCGGAACGCCTTCAGCCCCCGGAACCGCACGCCGCCGTCGTCCGAGGCCGGCAGCAGGTTCCGGATCAGGGCCGCGTAGACGGCGCGTGCCTCCGGCGGATACTGGCGTGGATGCGGCTGAAAGAGCGTGCGGATCAACGCCTCGCTCATTCCCGGTGCGACGGACGCGGCGACGGCGTCCAGTGCCCGCGGATCCTCGGTGGCGCCGCGCAGCACGACCGCGATCGCCACTCGCACGTCCCGGTGCGTGTCAGGCTGCTGCCAGGCTCGGAGCAGCACGTCCAGGTGGCCGGGGATCCGGTTGCGGCGCAGCTGGCGGACCACCTGCTTCCGCAGTGAGATCTTGCTGTCCGGGGCGACGAGAGCCGAGGTGAGCGCCGGCCCGAGGACGGAGGGGCGGACTCGTGCGCAGCACTCCGTGAGCGCCGCGACCGCCTCCGGCGACTGCGGGCCGTTGGCCTCGGCCAACAGGCGGGACAGCGCGGATTCCGCCGACTCGGGGGAGCGCGACGCCGCCGCGGCTTCGGGCGCCTCGGGCGCTTCGGACGGTTCGGCCTGATCGGTCCGTCCGGCAGCCGCTGGAAGCTCCGGACAGTTCCCGGCCCGCCGCCCCAGCGCCCGTCGCAGATCCCTGACCACCGCGTCGTCGTCCAGCCACGGCCGCAGCAACGCGACCAACTCGCGTTCCTGTCCCGGACGCAGTGCCAGGTCCAGTCGCCAGTCGGTCATCTGCGGGGTCACGTGAATGTACCGGTTCCGGCGCCGTCTCCGCGCAGGCGGCACCGCGTCCGGCGCCTCGGGCTCCGGAACGGCCAGCCCCGCCGCGCCGAACCGGGCGACGAGCCGCCGGTACACGTCCAGTGCCCAGGCCACCAGCCCCGGCGAGGTCTGGTGCCGCAGTGTCCGCCTGGCCAGGACCCTGAGATGGAACCGCGTCGAGTCCGACGTGTCCCGCGCCTCGGTCACGACTGCCGTCAGCCGGTCCAGGACCGGTACCCACGTGTCGTCGAACACTGCGATCGGAAGCGCGCCGAGCGAATCCAGGAAGCTCCCCCGCACCGGATCCTGCTCGTTCAGCACGCGCGGCGCCAGCGCCTCGACCTGCCGCAGCACCTCCCCCGCGTCGCCGGTCCGGGCCGCGCACCGCAGCAGCAGCGCCCGGGCGCCCACCCGCACCGTCGGCGTGCCCGCCGCCGCGCCCTCGGTCAGCACTTCGACCGCCTCGGCATACGGCAGATACGACGCCAACTGCAGTTCGGCCACCTCGGCCTGCGACCGCCCCCGCGTCGCGTGCCACTGCGGCCGATGCCACTCCAGCATCCGCCGGGCCTCGGCCTCGGCCCGCGCCCTGGGCAGCTCGTCGAGCAGCGGTTCGGCCCACATCGGAGCGAGCCCCGGGGCGGCCGCGGCGAAGGTGTCGACCAGGGCTTCGCGCCGGTTCGGCGGCAGGTATCTCAGCACCGCCGACAGCGTGTAGAGGTCGCCGTCCACGGTAGCGATGATCGCCGCATCGTCCAGCTCGGCGACGGCGCGGAAGTAGCGCTGCTGGTTCTTCAGCCGGCCGTCGCCGCGCACCACGGGCCAAGCGCCGATCGGATCGGCCTTCGTCAGCGCCGTCATGGCGTGGGCCGGGAGCTGCTGCCCGTAGCGAGTGTTCTGCTTCTTCAGCAGGGCGATTGTCCGCGTCGGCAGGGACTCGGCGAGGATCGCGACGGCGTCCCCCCACCGTTTCCAGAACGCGTATCCGAGCACTTCGAGCGCCGGGTCACCGCTGTCCAGGTGCGCCATCACGGCTTCGGGATGCCGCCGGGCCAACGCGGTCCACGAGCCCACCGCGTGCGCCAGCTCCGGCAGCTGTTTCGCCGCCACGTCGGCCGAGCACGCCGCCAGCAGCAACGCGGCCTCGCCGTCACCCCACTGTCGCCGCACCGACGGCAGCAACCGGTCCGCCAACGCGGTCCGCCGCGCGTGGAACAGGGTTCGATAAAAGGCCCGGCGCAGTTCCAGCGACGCGTCCGTCAGGACGGCCGCCGCCGCGTCGTCCGCCACCGGAAGCGTCCTGACCGCTCGCAGCGCGGCCCGCCGGAGTGCGAGGTCCTCGCCTCGCAAGGCTTCCTCGATGACCGGGAAGTCCCGATCGACCATCGCCTGATGCAGCGCCGCCCGGCGCTCTGTCTCGATCATGCGCCGACGGTGCCGTCGTCCTTCCGCGTGTTCATGGTCGCGATGCTCGCAGCCGGGTCGCACGCGACGCAACGCAATTGCCGCCCGGGACATGTCAGAGGCCTCAATCCGGCCCGTCGGATTGAGGCGCTGAACAGGTGTTTCGGTCTGCTTCTGTTTTGCGGCCTGCGGAAGTTTGCAAAGGTTACGGAAGATCCAGCGAGATCTGGGAAGTCCGGGAAAGGTCAGCTACCGTCCGCGTCCTCCAGCGAGGTCCGGCCGATCATCCCGGCCGTGAGGGTGTCGCCGTGCGCTTCGTCGATCAGCAGGAACGCTCCGCAGTAGCGGTTGACGGCGTAGTCGTCGGCGACGATCGGCGCCGCCGTCCGCAGCATCACGCGGGCTATGTCGTTGACCCGGAGTCGGTCCGGATACGGGCTCCTTTCCAAAGTGGTGATGTCCAAGCGATAACTGAGCTCTGTGACGACGGCCTTCACCGTTCGGGTCGTATGCCGGAGCAGGACCCGGTCGCCGACGCACAGCGGACGGTCCGAGAGGTGGCAGACCATGGCGGTCACGTCCCGGGTGGCTGCCGGGGCCGAGACGGTGGCCGCCATGAGGTCGCCCCGGGCCACGTCGATGTCGTCCGTGAGGCGGACCGCCACGGATTGCGGAGCGAACGCCTCCTCGACCGGCTCGCCGTTCACGTCGATCGCGGAGATCGTCGAGCGCTGGTCCGAGGGCAGCAGCGCCACCTTGTCGCCCGGCCGCAGGACTCCGGACACCAGCTGCCCGGCGTAGCCGCGATAGTTGTGCTCCGCGGACCGGATCACGTACTGGACCGGGAAGCGGACCGGCTCGGCCGCCGGGTCGTCGGCCACCGGGACGGCTTCGAGGTGGTCGAGCAGTGTAGGACCCTGATACCAGTCCATCGCCGTCGAGCGCTCGACGACGTTGTCGCCGCGCAGCGCGCTGATCGGGATCACGGTCAGCGACTCGATGCCCAGCCGGGTGGCGTGCGCCGAGAGCCGGCTCGCGACGTAGGCGAAGATCTCCTCGTCGAAGCCGACCAGGTCCATCTTGTTGACCAGGAAGACCGTGTAGGGGACCCGCAGCAGGGCCGCGATCGCCAGATGCCGGCGGGTCTGCTCGACCACGCCGTGGCGGGCGTCGATCAGCAGGGCCGCCAGCCGGGCGGTGGAGGCGCCGGTGACCATGTTGCGGGTGTACTGCACGTGTCCCGGGGTGTCGGCCAGGATGTAGCGGCGCGTGGGGGTGGCGAAGTAGCGGTAGGCGACATCGATGGTGATGCCCTGTTCGCGCTCGGCCCGCAGGCCGTCGGTGAGCAGCGCCAGGTCGGCCGCGGCCAGTCCGCGGTCGTGGGAGGCCCGCTCCACCGCCGCCAGCTGGTCGGGCAACACGGCGTCCAGATCGTGCAGCAGGCGGCCGACCAGCGTCGACTTGCCGTCGTCGACGCTGCCCGCGGTCGCGATCCGCAACAGCGCCCTGGTCCCGCTCCCGGACCCGGGCGGATCCGGCTCGAACCGCCCGCCCTCGGCCGGCTGGCGCCCGGTGCGCGGTGTCGTCGACGGTGCCATCAGAAGTAGCCCTCTCGTTTGCGGTCTTCCATCGCCGCTTCCGACAGCCGGTCGTCGGCCCGGCTCGCTCCCCGCTCGGTGAGGCGCGAGGCGGCGATCTCGGCGATCACTTCGGCGACGGTGCCGGCGTGCGAGTCGACCGCGGCGGTGCAGGACATGTCGCCGACGGTGCGGTAGCGCACCGTCCTGGTCTCGTTCCGCTCCCCGGCGCGGGCGCCGCCCCAGGCCCCCGGGGCCAGCCACATGCCGTCCCGGAGGAAGACCTCGCGGGTGTGGGAGAAGTAGATGGACGGCAGTTCGATCCGCTCCTGCCGGATGTAGGCCCAGACGTCGAGCTCGGTCCAGTTCGACAGCGGGAACACGCGCACGTGCTCGCCGACCCGGTGGCGCCCGTTGTAGAGCTGCCACAACTCGGGGCGCTGGCGCCGCGGATCCCACTGGCCGAACTCGTCGCGCAGCGAGAACACCCGCTCCTTGGCCCGGGCCTTCTCCTCGTCCCGGCGCCCGCCGCCGAACACCGCGTCGAAGCGGTGGGTCCGGATCGCGGCCAGCAGCGGCACGGTCTGCAGCGGGTTGCGGGTGCCGTCGGCCCGCTCGGACAGCCGGCCGTCGTCGATGAACTCCTGGACCGAGGCGACGTGCAGCCGGATCCCGTCCAGCGCGGCGATCCGGTCGCGGTAGGCCAGCACCTCGTCGAAGTTGTGGCCGGTGTCGACGTGCAGCAGCGGGAACGGCAGGCCGCCCGGGGCGAACGCCTTGGCGGCCAGGTGCAGCATGACGATGGAGTCCTTGCCGCCGGAGAACAGCAGCACCGGGCGGTCGAACTCGGCCGCCACCTCGCGGAAGATGTGCAGCGCCTCGGCCTCCAGGACATCGAGGTACGGCAGGGTGTGGCTCGGCCCCATACGCTCACCTGCTTTCCCGTCAGGAATCGAACTCGAAAAGGTCACCCCTGATCGGTGATACCGCGCAGTAGCGGTCACGTCAGGAGCATGATGAGTTTATTTGACGAACCCTTTACCGAGCGGCGTCCCGCCGGCTACGGAAACCAGACTTGTCAGGAACTCGCCAATTGCCCGCCGAGGTTTTCAGAAATCCCGGATGCAAGTCTCTGACCTGCGTGCGCTTCCGATAGCAGGGAGCTGGGAGCCTCGCAGTACACGGTGCCGGGGCGGACAGCCCGCCTTGACGCCGGAAATGGCCGAGCGTACTTTCCGGATCGTTCGCCCTCACGCTTATTGGTGATCACCGAAGAGGCCCGGCAGCCTATTCAGCGCATCGCCCGGCCATTGTGCCGCCCTCCCATTTCTTTCTTTCGAAGGGTGTCAGTCATCATGCGTGTCCTCATTCTCGGCGGCGATGGTTTCTGCGGCTGGCCGACGTCCTTGCACCTGTCCGATCTGGGCCACGACGTCACCATCGTCGACAACCAGAGCCGGCGGCGGATCGACCTGGAGCTGGAGGTGGAGTCCCTGACCCCGATCCGGTCGCCCGGCGTGCGGATCCGCGCCTGGCGCGAGGTGTCCGGGCGGGACATCGGCTTCGTCCGGCTGGACCTGGCCGCCGAGTACGACCGGCTGGTCGCCCTGCTCCAGGAGCTGCGCCCGGACGCGATCGTGCACTTCGCCGAGCAGCGGGCCGCGCCGTACTCGATGCGGTCGGCGGCGGCCAAGCGCTACACCGTGGACAACAACGTCCGGGCCACCCACAACCTGCTCGCGGCGCTGGTGACGACCGGGATCGACGCGGCGCTGGTGCACCTGGGCACGATGGGCGTGTACGGGTACGGATGGTCCGGGTCGGCGCCGATCCCCGAGGGCTACCTGACGGTCAAGGTGCCGACCCCGGACGGCGACCTGGAGCGGGAGATCCTGCACCCGGCCAACGCCGGCTCGGTCTACCACATGACCAAGACCCTCGACCAGCTGATGTTCGCCTTCTACGCCGCCAACGACCGGCTCCGGATCACCGACCTGCACCAGGGCATCGTCTGGGGGACCCAGACCCCGCAGACGGTCCGGGACGAGCGCCTGGTCAACCGGTTCGACTACGACGGCGACTACGGCACCGTCCTGAACCGCTTCCTGATGCAGGCGGCCATCGGCCATCCGCTGACGGTGCACGGCACCGGCGGCCAGACCCGGGCCTTCATCCACATCCGGGACACCGTCCGCTGCGTGGAGATCGCGCTGGCCAACCCGCCGGCCGCCGGCGCCAAGCCGGCCATCTTCAACCAGGTCACCGAGAGCCACCGGGTCTACGACCTGGCCAAGCTGGTCAGCGACCGGACCGGGGTGGAGGTGGTGCACCTGCCGAACCCGCGCCTGGAGGCGGTGGAGAACGACCTGGTGGTCCGCAACGAGCAGTTCCTCGCCCTGGGCCTGCGGCCCACGACCCTGTCCGAGGGCCTGCTCGCCGAGTGCACCGACATCGCCACCCGGTACCGGCACCGGGTGGACCTGTCCAAGATCGTCGCCCGCTCGGTGTGGCAGGCCGGGATGGAGACCGCGCAGGACCTGATGACCGACCTGCCGGACGGCCCGGACCCGCTGGTGCCGACCGTCGCAGCTTCCTGACCGCACCCCGATCACCCGCCGATCGCACCCTGATCACATCGCACCCGGAGGACACACCATGGCGAAACGGGCCCGTACGCGGGGCATGAACGCGGCCCTGGACAGCGGCGAGGCCGGCGTCGGGGAGATGAAGCCGGCCCACGCGCCGATGCGGCCCCGCCAGCTGGCGGTCGCGTCCGTCGTGGCGCTGACCGGATCCGGTCTGGGCCTGGCCACCTATCACCGGGTGGCCGCCAAGACGCCGACGTTCAGCGGGCAGGCCACCCCCGCCCACACCTTCTACCTCAACTTCCCGACCGCCGGGACGGTGCAGACGCTCACCGTCAAACCCGGCCAGACCGTGCACGCCGGGCAGGTGCTCGCCACCATGGACGGCGGCGTCGCGGCGGCGAACCTCGCCGCCGCCCAGGCCGCCGTCGACGCCGACACCGCGACGGTCGCCGCCGACGAGTCGCCGCAGGCCGGAGCCGCGCAGGCGGCGCAGGACAAGCTGAGCGTCACCCAGGCCGGCGCCGCGACCGACTCGGCGAAGAACGCGCTGCTGCTGACCCAGAACAACGACCAGCACACGATCGCCGCGCAGACCGTCGTGGTCACCGGTGCCCAGAACGCTTATAACGCCGACAGCTCCGACTACGCGCAGCAGTGCGCTTCCTCGACCGGGAAATCACCGACGACCGCGGCCACCCCCACCGCTACCCCCACCCCCGCGCCCTCGACCTCCAGCACCACGCAGTTGCAGTTCTGCCAGAACCTGAAATCGAAGGTGGGCCACGACGCCACCGACCTGTCCATGGCCCAGGCGGAGCTGGCCAGGCTCCAGTCCACGGCGAAGCTGGACGAGGCCCAAGCCCTGGACGACGTGACCCAGCGCCAGGCGGTCCTCACCGCCGCCCAGCAGAAGGTGACCGCGGCCACCGCGCCGCTGACCGCGGCGACCATCGCCGCGGACAAGGCCCGGCTGACCGACGCGCAGGCCCAGGTCGCCACCTACCAGCAGGCGGTGCGGAACGCGACGCTGATCGCGCCGGCCGACGGCGTGGTGGCCGCCGTCGCCGGCGCGGTCGGCGACCTGGCCGGGCCCGAGGGCGTGCACACCTACGGCGGCCCGGCGGCCCAGGCCGGGACCCAGGCCGATCAGCAGCCCGGCTTCCAGCTGTTCGTGCCGAACTCCGGCGGCACCGGCGGGTCCGGGCCGGCCTCCGTCTACCAGCCGCTGCTCACCCTGTACGCCGGCCCGATGACCGTCGTCGCGCAGATCCCGGAACAGAACATGGCCGCCGTGCACGCCGGGGCGCGCACCCGGCTGGACGTCACGGCGACCGGGACCGCGGCCGTCGGCACGGTCGGCGAGGTCACGCTCGACCCCGCCCGCGTCCCCGGCACCACGACGTACTACGACGTCCGGATCGCCGTGGACTCGCCCCCGCCGGAACTGCTGGCCGGGATGACCGTGGAGGTCAGCCTCTTCTGATGTCCGATCCGATATACAACCGCCAGGGCCTGGCCCTGCTCGTCATCGACCTGATCGTCCTGGTGGCGGTGATCTGGCAGCCGCTCTCCCGCCGCCACGACGACTCCGACCACGGCACCGACCGGCTGGTGCGGCTGCCGCCCTTCCGCAAGCCCTCCCTGCGGCGGCTGTTCGCCTTCCTGGCCGTCGGGCTGACGGTGAGCACCGGCATCATCGGGTGGCACGACTTCCAGCTGCTGCGCGTCTACCAGGTGTTCGTGGCCGACGTGATCAGCACGGTCGACCGCGACCCGGCCGCCGTCGACTACGCGAAACAGGTCGCCCCGCTGGTCCCGGCCGCCGTCGTCGGCTACCTGCTCACCCTGGCGGTCGTGCTGCCGGCGACGCTCGGCCGGCGGGTCATGATCCTGCTGCACGCGCCGCTGTTCGTCGCGGTCTCGGTCGTCGCCACCTGCCTGGTCGGCCTGGCCGGGACCGCCGCCGGCGTCCCGGCGGGGCTGGTCCCGATCGCCACCATCTACTTCCAGTACGTGCTCGGCTTCATGATGATCTTCCGGCTGTCGTTCACCACCTACGCCCTGCCGCGGACCACCGGCCAGCCGATCCTGCGGCGGGGCGACTGGCACGACAACCTGACCCTGCTGTGCTGCCTGATCGGCGCCACCGGCGGCATCGGGACCCTCGCCCTGGTGCTGATCGGGGCCGCCGGCGACCATCCGGTGGCCGTGTTCCTGATCATCGTGTGCCTGCGGACCGCCATCTCCGACGTCGTCTTCATCCTGCTCGGCGTCGTGAAATGGGCCGGCGGTCGGCGGCCGCAGCCCGGCCCCGAGCGGCCGGCGCTGGACGTCATCATCCCGGCCTACAACGAGGCGGTCGGGATCGAGCGGCTGCTGCGCTCGATCGACCGCGCCGCGCAGGCCTACGGCGGCCCGGTCCGGGTCGTCCTGTGCGACGACGGCTCCACCGACGAGACCAGCGAGCTGGCGCTGGCCGCGATGGCCGCCTACCGCTTCGCCACCGGGGAGGTGATCCAGGGCAGCCACGGCGGCAAGGCCAAGGCGCTCAACCTGGCGCTCGCGCGCTGCACCGCGGACTACGTCTACCGGCTCGACGCCGACTGCGCGATCGACGCCGACGCCTTCGTCTACAGCATCCCGTACTTCCTCAACGACTCGCGGGTCGGCGTGGTCGGCGCGTTGACGATCCCCAAGGAGCCCTACCACACCTGGATCGACCGGATGCGGGCGATCGAGCAGATCTTCAACTTCGGGTTCTCCCAAGTGATGCTGTCGCAGGTCGACGCGGTGCCCTGCATCCTGGGCAGCTTCACCGCGTTCCGGCGCGCGGCGGGCGTGGAGCTCGGCGGGTTCGTCAGCGGCATGTTCGGCGAGGACGCCGAGTTCACCTGCGCCCTCGGACGGCGCGGCTGGCGGGCGGCGCTCGACCCGCGCATCGTGTCCTACGAGGACGTCCCGCCGACCATCAAGGATCTGCGGGTGCAGCGGTTCCGCTGGGGGATGGGCGGGCTGATGGTCTTCGGCCGGTTCACCCCGTTCGGCAACGGCGCCCCCGGCCCGCGGTTCTGGTATCAGCTCCCCAAGAGCGCCGGCTTCAGGCTGTTCTCCTCAGCCCACTTCTTCATCCTGATGCTCGCCCTCCAATACGCCACGATCGCGCCCGGCATCCGGCACGACATCGGGAAGTTCGCGATCCTGCTGCTGATCTCCTTCATCCCGGGCCTGGCGCCCCGGCTGCTGATCCTGTTCCACTACCGGCGGCTGGACATCCTGCCGTGGAGCCCGCTGTGGCTGCTGTTCGCGATCCTGAAACGGGTGTTCCTGCTGGAGGCGATCCTGGCCTGCGGGGTCCGCCCGGTGCGGCCGCCGCGGGCGCTCCGGGCCCGCCGTCCGGCCCGGAGCACGCGGAGCGCTCGGAGCCGGAGCACGCGGAGCCAGAGCACGCGGAGCACCCGGGCGCGGCCCGGCGTCCACTTCCCGGCGGCCGGCTCAACCGATCCCCGGGTCGCGGGCGAGGGTGGCCAGAACGGATAGCGCGACCTGTGGGAAGGGCCCGACGCAGGTCGGACAGTACTGCGATCGGGCCGGATCGTTGAGCCAGAAGCCGTCGACCGACGAGCGGACCGACCGGATCGCGGTGACGAGCGTCGCGGCGTCCACCCCGCGGCTGTCCGAGCTGGTGCTGATCCCGGCCAGCACCACGACCGCGGGATTGCTCTGCCGGGCCTG
This sequence comes from Catenulispora yoronensis, assembly GCF_039531695.1. Taxonomy (NCBI): domain Bacteria; kingdom Bacillati; phylum Actinomycetota; class Actinomycetes; order Catenulisporales; family Catenulisporaceae; genus Catenulispora; species Catenulispora yoronensis. Next base: position 393,380 of record NZ_BAAAQN010000001.1, on the reverse strand, counting down.
GGCCGCCGCGGCGACCACGAAGGCGCGGTAGGCGGCCAGGTTGGTCTCCGTGCCCTGCGCCTGGAGGTCGATGGCGTCGGCGACCCGCGCGATCGAGCCGATCAGGCCGGACGCCAGGAAGGCGCTGTAGCGGTCCTGGCCGGGCGATCCCGCCGCCAGGCTCACCCCCGGCGTGGCGACGAGCAGCAGGCTGTGCCGGTGCGCGAGCGTCGCCGCCAGCTGGTAGTAGCGGGCCGGATCGGCCTGCTCCCCGGCCGGGGTCAGCCACCAGCGCTCGTTGTCGTACAGCACCGCCCGGGCGTGCGGGTCCAAGGTCCCGTCCGTGACGGCGCGCTGCATGGTGGCGTAACTGGTGAAACTGGCGGTCGGCGTGCTGGTCCAGCCCCGGGGGATGGACCCGTAGTTCGACATCAGATACGCGTGCGGCGTGTCGAAGAACCGCGTCGTCACGGTGCCTTCGGCATCGGTCGCGCGCAGCTGGTTCAAGGTGGTGCCACCGACGATCCAATACAGGGCACCGCTGTGAGGTGACGGAGCGCTCGCCGTCGCCGTGGCGGCGGTCGGCGCGACCAGCAGGGGGGCCGGCGGGCCAGAGGTCCGGCCACGGGGCGTCCGCGTCGCCGGCGTCGCCTTGGCGGGCGTCGGCTGCGCGTGGACCGAAGGGGCCGAGGAGGCCCCCGAACAACCCGTGGCCGTCGCGAACACCAGGCTCACCGCCGCCAGACTCGCACGGCGCCTGGCGCTCGACGCGGACTCACCCCCGGCCCGCCGGTCCGCCCGCCTCACGGAACCATCGCGAACGAGCCGTTGGACAACGCCGTGGGCCGGTAGCCCCCGCTCGACAACCCGATCGGGTTGTAGCTGTCCAGGACCCGGCCGTTGACCGTGATGCCGCTGAACGAGCACGACGAGAAGCGCGGGTAGCTGTGGCTCGGCGACTCGATGATGGCCTCGGCGCTGACGTTCTGCGCGCCCAACTGCTTGGTGGTGCGGTAGCTCCAACCCTGGGTGTTGTCCTTGAGCGTCAGCGTGTAGCTGCCGTTGCCCGCGGTGGTGACCGTGCCGGTGAACGAATCGCCGGCGTGGACCGGATGGGTCGCGGTGGCCAGGTAGACCGGGTTCGCCGGGTACATCTCGTACCAGGCCCGGTACCGCGGCGAACCGCTCGCGCAGCTCACCTCCGCGCCGACCTGCTCGACGGTCGAGGACCCGTAGCCGTCGATCCCGACCCACGGCGCGAACAGGTTGCTGCTGCTGGTGCAGCTGACGGTGGGCTCGATCCAGGAGCCGACGATGCTGCGGAACCCGCTGCCGGTGGCGACGTAGCCGCCCCAGACGCTGTCGGCCAGCTGCCCGGAGACCGGCGCGTACCCGAGGGCGCGCCCGGCGCCCGCGGCGCCGGCCGAGACCGGGGCCGCACCGGCCGGTACGGCCAGGGCCGCGGCCGCGACCGCCTCGGCCAGCCGGGGCCCGCGCCGGCGCGGGCCGGCGGTGCTCGATGTCCTCATGCAAACTCCTTTGGCGGGGGGCGGGGTGTGCCGGGGAGCCGCCCGAGCGAAGCCGGGCACACCGGCCCGACCATTCACATCAGCATGCTGACGAAGCCGCGGCGCCGGCGAAAGACGTGGTCGTGGCGAGATCCGGACATGACGGAAACCGGTCGCCGTATTTGCCAATGTTCTGATTCAGAGGTATGCCATGGCTCAGCCCGTGACGGCGCGGAGCGGACCGGCACCGCACCGCTGTCGTCTGCCACCCGGAGCGACAAGAAGGTGAATCGGTGTTCGATCAACTGGAGAGCTGGAGGAGATCCGCGCACGACGTGGGTCCGACCCGAGAAGAGGAGGACGTCTATCTGGAGCTGTGCCGGCGCGGCACGGCGAGCATCGCCGAGCTGGCGGAGGCCCTGACCGTGCGGCCGGAGGAGGTGCTGCGGTCGCTGGCCGGCCTGCACGGCCGGCGGTTCGTGCGGATGTCGGACAGCGGCGCCCGCGCCGCCTGGTTCGCGACCGCCCCCGACGTGGCCCTGGAAGGGCTGCTCAGCGGGCGCGAACGCGCCGACCGCGACCTGCACGCGGAGATCACCCGGCTGCTGGACGGGTACCACCAGGAGCGCTGCCGCCGCGATCCCGGCCGCAGCGACCTGGTCGAGGTCGTCACCGGCCGCGAGGCCATCACCGAGGTCTGGCTCTCCCTGCTCGCCGGGGCCCGCCAGGAGGTCGCGGTGCTGGTCCAGGAGCCGTTCGTGCAGGACGACGTGATGAGCGCGGAGCTGGAGGTGCTGGGCCGCGGCGTCGCCTGGCGGTCGGTCTACGAGCGCGCCACCCTGCTGGAGCCGGAGAACCTGGCCCAGGTCCGGCTGCTCATGGCGGCCGGCGAGACCGCGGCCGTGGTCACCGACCTGCCGTTCAAGCTCGCCGTCGTCGACCGCCGCTGGGCGCTGATCCCCGTCGCCTCGGGCGCCGAGCTGGACGGGGCACTGGTCGTCCGGCCGTCCCCGATGCTCGACGCGCTGATGCAGACGCTGGAGACGCAATGGGCCCGCGCGATGCCGCTCCCGGGCAGCACGCATCGCGACCACCCGCGCGACCACCCCGGCGGCGACGCCGGCCCCGAGGCCGACGACCATCCGGAGGGCGGCCGCCGCCGGGACAGCCCGGAGCTGCTGACCATGCTGACCGCCGGCATGACCGACGACGCGATCGCCCGCCAGCTCCAGGTCTCGGCGCGCACCATCCAGCGCCGTGTCAGCGAGCTGATGAAGGAACTGGGCGCTCGCAACAGGTTCCAGGCCGGAGTGCAGGCGGTTCGGCGGGGATTGTTGTAGCGGGGACTGCTGGAGGCGGGTCCGGTCGGGTGTGACTTGACCTGACCGGACCTGACCGGACCTGACCGGACCGGACCGCAGCCGACGGGTCCGGGTCCGATTCCCTCAGGGGAGCCGGACCCGGACCTGGACTGCTCGGGGACCGGTGCTCCGTGCTCCCCGTCAGGATGCGGGCCCGAACCAAGTGCCCAGTGCTTTGCGCAACGCTTCCTGAGCGGCCCCCGTTTCGGACACAGGACTCTCCCCTCCAGCTGCCGCTCTCGTCAATCTGAATCGGCATCGGCATTGGGCGTCAATTTGGATTGACAGAAGACTCGATGTCAATCCAGACTGACAGACATGGAATCCGATGAGCTCGCCGAGCGCCTCCGCTCCCGGGACCCCGCGGTCGGCCTGCGCGCGGTCGGCGCTCTGCACCGCCTGGCCGAACAGGTGGAGGCGGCCGCGGTGGCCAGGGCCCGGGCCCAGGGCTGGTCCTGGGAGCAGATCGGCGACGCCCTGGGCGTGTCCCGGCAAGCCGCCCACACCAAGCACGGGAAATGAGACGGGAATGTTCGAACAGTTCGCATCCGGCGCCCGCACCGTCGTCACCGCGGCCCTCGACGAAGCCCGGCACCGCGGCGACCGCCGTGTCGGCACCGAACACCTTCTGCTCGGCGTGCTGCGCCTGCCGGACACCCCCGGCACCCAGGCGCTCGGCGTCGACCTCGCAACCGCCCGGGCCGCCCTCGACGCGCTCGACCGCGAGGCCTTGGCCGTGGTCGGCGTCGACGTGGCCGGCCTGGACCGCCCCCCGATCCCGGCCTCGCGCAAACGGACGCCCTTCACCTCGGCCGCCCGCGGCGTCATCCCGAGATCGCTCGTCGAGGCGCGCAAGAGCAGCAGCCGCCGCATTACCGCCGAACACCTGCTGTTGGCCATCCTGGAACGCGAGCAGCCAGACCCGGCGGCCGACCTGCTGGCGCACTTGGGCGTCGACCGGAAAGCCGTCACACAGCGGGTCCGGCAGGCGATCGCCTAGATGGTCCGGGGGCCGGGTATGTGGGGGGACCTGCCACGTCGCGCACGCTGGGTTGCCGCAGGGTACGTCGTGGGCTTCGCCGAGGGATTCTGCTCGCACGCGTACTCCCTGTGGACCGGAGGGATTCACGCTTACGGCCGTGACCCTGTCCTGATCCAGGTGCTGTTCCACGCGATGCTTGTCTTCGACGCGCTGGCCGTCGTGCTCATCATCCGCGCGAGCCCGGCGGGGCCGCCGCTGGCTGCCGCCGCGATGCTCGCCGACGCTTCCGCGAACTGGTGGACCCAGGCTCCGGATATGGCGCGTCATCCACTGCGCTACCTCGTCCCGTTCGGGTTGCTGCCGATCACGCTGTTCGGCGTGTTCGTACTGGTCACGGCGATACCGCTGTACCAGACGATCGCCGCGAGGCGGCCGGCTGCGGATCAGGCTTCGCGGCAGCTCGCCTAGGAGGCTGCGCCGAACGCGGCCAGGACCGGCTCCGGCGTCCGCTCGGGGAACCGCTGCTCCTGGAAGTCCAGGACGCCGACCCAGGTGGGCCGCAGGCCGATCCGCACCATGCGCAGGCCGGGCTTGTCGATCGCGGCGAGATAGGCGTCGCCTGCTTCCGGGCCCATCACAGAGCGCTGCGTCACGGCGTATTCGGGGAGCACGCCCTCGACTTCGGCGAGGGTGACCTGGCCCCGCAGCATGAGCACCTTCGGCGGGCCGTCGGCGGTGTCGACGCAGACCGCCACGTCCGGCCGGGCCCGCAGGTCGCGGATCTTGTAGGTGCCGGCGAACGCGGGGATGACCAGTTCGTCGCCGGTCCACAGGAAGTTCACCGGGATCAGGCGCGGAGTGCCGTCCTTGCCGGTGTAGGCCAGGCGTGCCAACGAGAGCGTGAGGAGGTGCTTGGCGGTGGACGTGTCGAGCAGCTTCAGGTCACCCTGCGACAGCATGGATATCGCTCCTAAAAACTAACTTAAAATCCTGGGTTCGGACTGTAGCAGGTATGCTGCTGTCATGAACACCGGCAAGCGCACCTACGCGAATCCCTGCGGCGTCGCCCGCGGCCTCGACGTCATCGGCGAACGCTGGGCGCTGCTGGTGGTGCGCGACCTGCTGCTCGGGCCCAAGCGCTTCAACGACCTGCTGGCCGGACTGCCCGGCGTCAGCCCGAACGTGCTGAGCCAGCGCCTGCGCGAGCTGGTCGACCAGGGCGTGGTGCGAAAGCGCGACCTGGGAGCGCCGACGCGCGTCCGGCTCTATGAGCTCAGTGAATGGGGAGCAGAGCTGGAGCCGCTGCTGTTGGAGCTCGGACGCTGGGGGAGCCGGGCTCCGGCCGAACCGCAGGGCCTGCTGGGCATCGACTCCTTGATACTGGGAGTCAAAGCCGGATTCGATCCGGCCCGCAGCGTCGCGCTGGAGGGCGTGTACGAGCTCGACATCGATGACGACACCTACGTCGCGAAGGTCGCCGACGGAAGGATCGAGGTGGCCCGCGTCGCTGCGGCGGGGCCGGTGGACGCGGCATTCGCGGCCGACCTGGCAACAATGCGAGCGGTGTGCGAGGGCGTCATCACGGTGGCGGAGGCCGTGGAGTCTGGCGCCGCACGGTCGACTGGCACAACCGACGCCCAGCAGCGCCTCGCCGATCTTCTGTGGCGTTCCGCCGCTGCGGCACCGAGCCGGCTTCCATAGCCCAGCGTGTCAGGGGGCGTTCAGTTCCTGGGCCAGTGCCAGGGAGATTGCTCGGTCTCAGGAGTGTTCGCGCTCGGTCTGCCCGAACGGCCGCGGCGGCTGACTCGGCGCAGCAGCGAATTCCTGCCACGGCTCGCCACGGGGCCGGGCACCTCGCCGAACATGGGGCCGGGCAGGCTTCCGGTCATCGGGCCCCGCATGACGCCCGGCATGACGCCCGGCGAGGTGCCCGGCAAAGCGCCCGGCGAGGCGTCGTCGGCCGACGGCTTGGCACTACGCGGTGCTCGCGCGGGTCTCCGGGTGGCGGGGGAGGGGATGGTCCTTCTGCGCCTCGGCCGTGGTGCGGGCTCCACTTGTTCCGGTGCCATGCCGCCGAAGTCGCCGGCGAAGGGAGCCGCCTGCTCGCCGGGTTCGGGGCCGTCCTCCCGGGCGAGATACCGCCACGCCAGCAGCGCCACCGCCACGGCGATGGTGATCCCCGTCTGGCTCTTGTACGCGGTCGTCGGGTACAACCGCATGAAGTCCCCGATCACCGCCATGCACGTCAGCCCGAACAGCGGGAAGTGGTCGCTCAGGAACATCACCACGGCCGCCGATATGGCCATGGCTTCCCACAGGTGCCGCGCGAAGAACTTGTCTCCGGTGGTGGAGTGCTCGTAAAAGCATATGAGGAAGCAGAGATACCCCAGCCTGGGCAGTGCCACCCGCAATACCTGGGACGTACTTGAGGCGACCGCCAATGCAGCGGTCGCGACCGCGATACCGATGCCGAAGTCCTGGGGGCTGGGCGCCACGATCTACTCGCTCCTAGAGTCGGCGTGCGCTGCTCCGGCCAAGAGCCGGGTGCGGTGGCGGACCCCCGTGGCACCAGTCACCTGAACCGAAGTGTCTCAGAGTTCTGATGACTTTGCATCCTCCGACGTCAGGCGGCTCCGGGTCCGGCGGCGACCCTCGCGCCCCGGGGTCCCGCCGGAGCCCGCGGCCTCGAATTCACCGAGAAGTCACCGCAACAGCACGGTGTTCCTGTGGCGCAGCACCCTGACGACCTCGTCGAAATAGCTCTCCCGCTCGTCCCGCCCCTCGCGCACATTCGCGAGCGCCGCGCGCGCTATGTCGGAGTCGTGCCAGACCAGAGTGAACGCCCGTGGGAAGGCCGGCCCACTGGTTCGGCTCTGCGGGAAGGCCCGCGGAGAAGATCTCCCAAATGGGCCGCGCGGCGGTCGGCGGCGCGAACAGGAAGTGCGGCAGGGTGATGTCGACCAGGGCCGCACCGAGCACCGACGGCCTGATCTCCTCGACCTCGGAGACGACGTCGAAGCTGTCCAGGACCCGGCCGGTCCGGTCCAGCGCCACCAGCTGGGTGTAGCTGCGCGGCGGAAGCGGGTGCGGTCCCCGGTAGGCGAGTTCGCACCCGATGAGCGTCAGCGGGTTGAGGCGAGATTCCCGCGTCGATGCCGGCGCCGATGACGACGTCGACGAGGGCCGGGTCATCAGCATTCTGCGACCGGCTGACAATGGCGACGTCGCTCAGGATCCACGAGTCCGCGTAGCCGGTCCCGGTGCGAGCCGCGATCGTCAGCCGGCCGTACTGCTTCTGCGTTCCGTCCAGGGCGCTCGGTCCCAAACCGTCCAGTCCTGCCGCACACGACCTCCGGAAGCGCGTTCCGCCTCTACCCCTCGCTGATGACCAGCAGCAGATCGCCGCCCTCGACCTGCTGCACGCTGCTGATGGCCAGGCGCGACACGATACCGGCCCGGGGCGCGGTGATCGCCGCCTCCATCTTCATCGCCTCGATGGTCGCGAGCCGGTCGCCGGCCGCCACCGCGCTGCCCTCGGTCACGGCCAGCCCGACGACGCCCGAGAACGGCGCGGCCACATGCCCGGGGTTCGCCCGGTCGGCCTTCTCCGCGGTGGGGATGTCGGCGGACGCCGCGCGGTCGCGCACCTGGATCGGACGCAGCTGGCCGTTGAGCGTCGCCATCACCGTGCGCAGGCCGCGCTCGTCGGGCTCGCTGACGGCTTCCAGGCCGACCAGCAGCCGCACGCCCGGTTCCAGGTCGACGGCGTACTCCCGGCCGAGCCGCAGGCCGTAGAAGAACTCCGCGCTGTTCAGCACGCTGGTGTCGCCGAAGGCCCGGCGGTGCGTGTCGAAGTCCCGCGTCGGCCCGGGGAACAGCAGGCGGTTGAGGGCCGCGCGCCGGTCCGTGGCCAGCTGGTCGTCGTCCTCGGGCGAGAGCTCCTGGACCGGCTTGGCGTCGGCGCGCCCGTGCAGGGCCTTGGTGCGGAACGGCTCGGGCCAGCCGCCGGGCGGCGTGCCCAGCTCGCCGCGCAGGAAGCCGATCACGGAGTCGGGGATGTCGAACTTGTCCGGCGCCGACTCGAAGTCCTGCGGGCTCACCCCGGAGCCCACCAGGTGCAGCGCGAGGTCGCCCACCACCTTCGACGACGGCGTGACCTTCACCAGGCGTCCGAGGATCCGGTCGGCGGCGGCGTACATCGCCTCGATCTGCTCGAACCGGTCGCCGAGCCCCAGCGCCACCGCCTGGGTCCGCAGGTTGGACAGCTGGCCGCCGGGGATCTCGTGGTCGTACACCCGCCCGGTCGGCGCCGCGAGGCCGGCTTCGAAGGGCGCGTAGATCCTGCGGACGCTCTCCCAGTACGGCTCCAGGTCCCCGACGGCGCGCAGGTCCAGGCCGGTGGCGTGCGGGGTGTGGTCGGTCGCCGCGACGATCGCCGACAGGGAGGGCTGCGAGGTGGTGCCCGCCATCGACGCCACCGCGCCGTCCACCGCGTCCGCGCCGGCCTGGATCGCCGCCAGGTAGGTGGCCAGCTGGCCCCCGGCGGTGTCGTGGGTGTGGACGTGGACCGGCAGCTCGAACTCCCGGCGCAGCGCCGAGACCAGCGTGGCCGCCGCCGGGGCGCGCAGCAGGCCGGCCATGTCCTTGATCGCCAGGACGTGCGCGCCCGCGGCGACGATCTGCTCGGCCAGGCGCAGGTAGTAGTCCAGGGTGTACAGCCGCTCCGACGGGTCGGACAGGTCCGCGGTGTAGCAGAGCGCGACCTCGGCGACCGCGGTCCCCGTGGCCCGGACGGCGTCGATGGCCGGCCGCATCTGGCCGACGTCGTTGAGCGCGTCGAAGATCCGGAAGATGTCGATGCCGGTCTCGGCGGCCTCGTGGACGAAGGCGTCGGTCACCGCGGTCGGATAGGGCGTGTAGCCGACGGTGTTCCGCCCGCGCAGCAGCATCTGGAGGCAGATGTTGGGCACGGCGGCCCGCAGCGCGGCCAGCCGCTCCCAGGGGTCCTCGGCGAGGAAGCGCAGCGCGACGTCGTAGGTGGCGCCGCCCCAGCACTCCAGGGACAGCAGGCCGGGCACGGTGCGGGCGACGACCGGGGCGACGGCGAGCAGGTCCTTGGAACGCACGCGCGTGGCCAGCAGCGACTGGTGGGCGTCGCGGAACGTGGTGTCGGTGACGCCGACCGCCGGGCTGTCGCGCAGCCACCGCGCGAAGCCCTCCGGTCCCAGGTCGGCCAGCCGCTGCCGGGACCCGGCGGGCGGCTCGGCCGCCGCCGGGCGCGGCAGCTTGTCGTTCGGGTCGCTCAGCGTGGGCCGTTCGCCGTGCGGCTTGTTGACCGTGATGTCGGCCAGGTAGGTCAGCAGCTTGGTCCCGCGGTCCGCGGGCTGGCGGGCGGTGAGCAGCTGCGGGTGCTGCTCCACGAACGAGGTCGTGATGCGCCCGGCCTGGAAGTCCGGGTCGTCCAGGACCGCCTGGATGAACGGGATGTTCGTGGCCACCCCGCGGATGCGGAACTCGGCCACGGCGCGCCGGGCCCGGCTGATCGCGCCGCTCAGGTCCTTGCCGCGGCAGGTGAGCTTGACCAGCAGCGAGTCGAAGTGCGCGCTGACCTCCGACCCGGCGTGCGTGGTCCCGCCGTCCAGCCGCACGCCCGAGCCGCCCGGCGAGCGGTAGGCGCTGATCCGGCCGGTGTCGGGGCGGAACCCGTTGGTCGGGTCCTCGGTGGTGATCCGGCACTGCAGCGCGGCCCCGCGCAGGCTGACAGTGTCCTGCGACAGGCCGAGGTCGGCGAGCGTCTCGCCCGCGGCGATCCGGAACTGGGCCTGCACCAGGTCGACGTCGGTGACCTCCTCGGTGACCGTGTGCTCGACCTGGATCCGCGGGTTCATCTCGATGAACACGTAGTCGCCGTTCGGGTCGAGCAGGAACTCGACGGTACCGGCGTTGCGGTAGCCGATGGCGCGCGCGAACCGGACCGCGTCGGCGCAGATCCGCTCGCGCAGCGCCGGGTCCAGGTTGGGCGCCGGGGCCAGCTCGATCACCTTCTGGTGGCGGCGCTGCACCGAGCAGTCCCGCTCGAACAGGTGCATGACGGTGCCGTGCCCGTCGGCGAGGATCTGCACCTCGATGTGCCGCGGATCGACGACGGCCTTCTCCAGGAAGACGGTCGAGTCGCCGAACGCCGACGCCGCCTCCCGGGCGGCCGCCTCGATGGCCTCGCGCAGCGCCGCCGGCTCCTCGACCCGGCGCATGCCGCGCCCGCCGCCTCCGGCCACGGCCTTGACGAACACCGGGAACCCGATGTCCGCCGCCGCCCCGAGCAGCTCCTCGACATCGCTGGACGGCTGCGACGACGCCAGCACCGGAACGCCGGCGGCCCGGGCGGCCGCCACGGCGGTGGCCTTGTTGCCGGTCAGCTCCAGCAGGTCGGCGCCGGGGCCGATGAACGTGATGCCGGCGGCCTCGCAGGCCCGCGCCAGCTCGGGGTTCTCCGACAGGAACCCGTAGCCGGGATAGACGGCGTCGGCACCGGCCAGCCGGGCAGCGCGGATGATCTCCTCGACGGACAGGTACGCCCGCACCGGGTGTCCCGGCTCACCGATCTGATAGGCCTCGTCGGCCTTGAGCCGGTGCAGCGAGTTGCGGTCCTCGTGCGGAAAGACCGCGACGGTCTTGACGCCCAGTTCGTAGCCGGCCCGGAAAGCGCGGATCGCGATCTCCCCGCGGTTGGCAACCAGTACTTTGCGAAACATGGCCATCGCTCCTTCGGATCACGAAATCCAGGCAATAATGCCCTATCGCGGTGCTATCGCACTCGGCCGGTGATCCAGCCGACCGCGGTGTCCACTATGGGGCACAGCGGTCGGCAGCCGGCACCTGCCGCTTGGGGCGGCTCGGGCGGCTCGGGCGCCTCGGGCGGCTCGGGCGGCGATGTCAGTCCGCAGAAATCGTGATCCCTCAGAACCCGGCTCCTGGCTCAGGTCTGTCTAGTCGCCTTTGCCCGGAGCCTGGACGGCCCACAGCCGGCCGTCGGGGTCGCGCACCGTCATCAGCCGCGTCCCGAAGTGGGTGTCCTCGAACGGGCTCACCACCTCCACGCCCGGCCCCGGCTCGAACGCGTCGGCGTCGTCGACCTTCAGCACCAGCTGCAACGGCGTCCCGCGGTCGGCCGGCACCTCGGCGATGAACACCGAGGGGCCGATCGCGGCCCGCAGCTGCCCGGAGTTGTGGCCGGTGTCGAACTCCAACTCGTAGCCCAGCGACTGGAAGAACTTCGCGGTCCTGCCCCAGCTGTGGGTCTCGATGAAGATGGTGTCGATGCCCTCGGTCGTCATGTCCGCTTCTCCTTCTTCGATGGCTCGGGCGCCGCCGAGCTGTCGTCCCCGAGGTACGCGCGCAGCGCGGTCGCGACCAGCTCCGACAGCGAGTGCTCGTCCTCGATGGCCCGGTGCTTCACCCGCCTGATCAGATCGACCGGCAGATAGACGTTGAACTGCTTGACCTCGTCCGGCATGGCTAGAATGCTAGCAAGCTAGATAACCGACGGCAACTCGACCCCGCCCTCATCCGCCACGATGTCCCCTGTCGCCCGGACCCCCGCCCGCCCCGCCTACGAAGTACGAGGCGCCTGCGCCTGCCACCGCACCGCGACGCCGCCATGCTTGATCCGCCCGGTCAAACGAATACGCAACGTCTCCGGCGTGGCATCTTCCTGATCCCGGGCGATGTCCACCCCGGCGAACCGCGCCGCGAGCTCATTGGCGTCCACACTCATCCCGGGAGCGAGGATCACCTCGACACCGCCACCTCGGACACGCAGCTCGACGATCAACTCCGGACCACTGGGCACCGCCTTGGTCAGATCGAGAGTGACGCCACTCCACGCCGTCCGCACCACGAGCCGATGCGGCAGCACCCACCGCCCGTCCCGACGCACCACACCGTGCTTCTCCCGAATGGTTAGCTTCTCGACCACCCCAGCCGCCGGAACCGCCACCGCCCGCCCCGCCCCAGCCGCCACCGGCGCCACCCCCAGATCGGCAGTGAGCGCCGCCAACGCCTCATGCGTCCGAGCAGCCAACGCCGCCTCCACCCGCTCATCGAACTCGGCCGGGAACAACCTGCCGTCGGCCACGGCGCCACGCAGCACATCGATGGTGCGGTCACGATCGGCGTCGGATGCACGCAACGCGGGCGTATTGGGCTGGTTCTCCGACATATGGCCTCCTCGATGGGCGGGTTGGCGCGCAGCCACCGGCACTCACGTTATATCGCTACGCTTTCGCCGCGTGTCTGACAACCTCGCGCGACGTGCTGGCCGCAGGAGCTTGATGGCGTGGTCGGGGTCGCACACGCTCGAGTCCAGATCACCGTCAACCGCGGCCGCGTCAACGGCTGGACCAGCCACAATCGCGTGTTCGGGATCTGTGCGGCGGTCGACGGGGTGGCGCTGCCCGGGGTGCCGGGCAAGAGGTCTCAGCCTGTCCTGGCACGGTACGTACTGAGCGCTGAGTCGTGGAACACGGATCTCAGCCCACCCCCGTCCGGGCAAACGGGTGATCGCCCCGATTCAGATCCCTCCGCACGGGCATCCTCCGATCGTTCGAAGGCGTCACCGGCGGCGGGGAAAGGCTGGAGCACATGCGGCTGTTCCCGGCGCGCGCCGCATCCCGCGCCGCATCCCGCGCCACAACCCGTGCCAAGTCCCGCGCCGCCTCCCTGACCTCGTCGCTGGCGCCCTACCGCAACGACCCGGTCGTCATGTGGACCCTCCGCGCCACCGCCGCGTCGGTCCTCGCCTACGCTGTCGCGCTCCGGCTCAGCGCCGAGCCCGCGCCGCTGACGGCTCCGCTCACGGCGTTGCTCGTCGTCCAGGTGACGCTGTACGCGACGCTTCACACCAGCATCCGGCGGGTGATCTCGGTCGTCGCCGGGGTGTTGATCGCTGTCGGCTTCAGTGCTGTCGTCGGGTTGTCGTGGTGGAGTCTGGGCCTGATCATCCTGGCGGCGCTCACCGTCGGGCAGTTCATCCGGGTCGGGGAGTTCGTCAACGAGGTCGCGATCAGCGCGATGCTGGTCCTGGGCGTGACGCAGGCGGCGTCGCAGGCGTGGGACCGGGTGCTGGAGACGCTGATCGGCGCCGGGGTCGGGCTGATGTTCAACTTCCTGCTGGTTCCGCCGGTGTGGGTGGATCCGGCCGCGGAGTCGATCGTCGGGCTGGCGCGCCGGACCCGGAATCTGCTGCTGGACATCGGTGAGGAATTGGAGAGTCCGGTGCCGGTCGCGCGGGCGGCGGACCGGTTGCACGAGGCGCGCCGGCTCGACCAGGCCGTCGCCGAGGTGGACGCCGCGCTGCGCCAGGCCGAGGACAGCCTGCGGCTCAATCCGAGGATCAGCGAGGGCCTGCTCGCGCGCCTCGTCCTGCGGACCGGCCTGGACACGCTGGAGATCTGCGTGGTCGTCGTGCGGGTCATCACCCGGTCGCTGACCGACCTGGCCAAGCGGCGGGCGGAGGGGGAGCCGCTGTTCCCGCCCGCCACGGCCCAGGCGCTTCAGGAGCTCCTCGCCGACGTCGGCGCGGCCATGGTCAGCTACGCGGTGCTGGTGACGACGCCGGTCAGCAGCAGCGCCGAGCAGGCCGAGGACCGGCTGGCCGCCGAGCTGTCGCAGGCCTGGGACCACCGGGAGGCGGTCGCCCAGATGTTCCTGCGCGGCGTGCAGCAGCATCCCTATGCCTGGCAGCTGCACGGCGCGCTGCTGGCCGAGATCGACCGGATCCTGGACGAGATGGACCTGGAGCACCGCTCCCAGCGCCTGATGGAGGAGCTCGACCGGTCCGCCGCCGCCCGCCACGAGCTGTCGGCCCGGTTCGCCGGTCTCAAGCGCCTCGCCAAGGTCGGGGCCGCCCGGTTCGGACGGTCGCCGCGCGGCGACGGGTGATCGCCGTCACCCGCCCGATCAAGTTTCAGTAGGCAGTGAGCGGTAAGCAGCAAGCACTACGAAGCATCGGACACCGACTCCTGCCAAGGATCCCCACTGTGCCCATGATCATGGTTGGCATCGAGACCTGCCGCGATCCCGTCGTCGCCGCGGCCGAGCCGCAGCATCGCGGCCGCGACGCGCGTGGCCAGCATGCCGGAGATCGTCGCGGGACTCAGAAGCCTTCCACTGTCGACCACTTCCGCCACCGGCGCTTCGAGCGCCGGCCCGAAGCCCGCCGGGATCGCGACGATCCGGCGCGCCCCCAGCTGCGCACACCGCTCGGCGCCCTCGGTGACGTCGGGATCGCCGCCGTGGAAGGCGACCTCCACCCACGGCACGTCGGCCTGCGCCTTGACCAGGTGCGCGATCCGGAACAGCTCGGCGTCGTCGAACCGGTTGGCGGCGTTCGCCGTCAGCAGCACCGCCAGGTCCGTCGCCCCCAGCTCCCCGGCCGCCCTGGACACCGCGACCCGGAGCCATCCGGTCAGCAGCGTCGCGTCCCCGAACGGCTCGGCCAGCATCACCCGGCCGGCGTGCACGCCGCCGGTCAGCCAGGTGAGCGCCCGGGCGGTGTCGGCGACCAGCTGCGGATCCCGTCCCAGCGTCATCGGCACCACGCACACCGGCTGCGCGGAGTTCTCAAGGGCCTGATGCACGGCCTCGTCCAGCGGCTTGCCCGGCGCCGAGCGCAGCAGCGGCCCGTGCTCGGCCAGCGGTTCCAGCTCCACGTCGCCGCCGCCCTCGTGGCCGCCGACGATGATCACGGTGGCCTGCACCGGCTCCGGCGGAGCAGCTTCCGGCAGAACGGTTTCCGGCCGTTCGGCGTCCAGTCGCTCGGCTACCGCTCTGTCATCTCCGTCACCACTGCGCTCACTAGCCACCCTCCATGTCTAGCACGTCCGACGGTGGCGCGGTGCGCACCCCTGATCCGTGCTGCGAACGGTTCAGGCTCCGACGACACCGAACGGGCGAAACCCTGACCCCCATATGCCCCCCTGTTCCGCGCACTGCGGATGCGGGCCGCGAGACGGTTGCAGAGAATCAAACTCATATCAATGCGAGAGGCGTTTTACTGGTGGGAGCGACAACGGGACACGGCGCGGACTTCTTGGTGGTGGCCAACCGGTTGCCGGTGGACCTGGAGCAGCTCGAGGACGGGACCGAACGGTGGCGCCCGAGCCCCGGCGGGTTGGTGAGCGCGCTCGAACCCTTCCTGCGCAGCCGCAACGGCGCGTGGATCGGCTGGTCCGGCCGCGCCGATCTGGACGTGGACTCCTTCGACGACGACGGCCTGCTGATGCACCCGGTCCGGCTGTCCGCCGCCGAGGTCCGGGACTACTACGAGGGCTTCTCCAACGCCACGCTCTGGCCGCTCTACCACGATGTCGTCGTCCCGCCGGTCTTCGAACGGTCCTGGTGGGACAGCTACGTCCTGGTCAACCGGCGCTTCGCCGAGGCCGCCGCGGCCGAGGCCGCCCCGGGGGCCACCGTCTGGGTGCAGGACTACCAGCTCCAGCTCGTCCCGGCCATGCTCCGCGAGCAGCGCCCCGACCTGCGCATCGGCTTCTTCCTGCACATCCCGTTCCCGCCGGTCGAGCTGTTCGTGCGGCTGCCCTGGCGCAAGGAGATCGTGCGCGGGCTGCTCGGGGCCGACGTCATCGGGTTCCAGCAGCCCGGGGGAGCGCAGAACTTCCTCAGGCTGACCCGGCAGCTGCTCGAACTGGAGCCGACCAAGGCGGCGGTCCGGGTCCGCAGCCGCCCCGGGTCGGTGCCGTTCGACGGCCGCCAGGTCCACGTCGGGGCCTTCCCGATCGCCATCGACACCGCGTCCTTCGACAAGCTGTCGCGGCAGGCCCGGACGACCGAGCGCGCCCGGGAGATCCGTTCGGAGATGGGCGACCCCCAGCGCCTCCTGCTGGGCGTGGACCGTCTGGACTACACCAAGGGCATCGACGTGCGGCTCCGCGCCCTGCGCGAGCTGCTGGTCGCCGGGCGGGTGGACCCGGAGACCGTGGCGATGGTCCAGGTGGCCACGCCGAGCCGCGAGCGCGTCAACCAGTACCAGGCGATGCGCCGCAGCATCGAGGAGCAGGTCGGGCGGCTCAACGGCGAGTTCGGCCGGGTCGGCCGCCCGATCGTGCACTACCTGCACCAGTCGATGGACCGCGACGAGCTCGTGGCGCTGTACTGCGCGGCCGACGTCATGGTGGTCACGCCGCTACGGGACGGCATGAACCTGGTGGTCAAGGAGTACATCGCCACCCGGCACAACCTCGACGGGGTCGTGGTGCTGTCCGAGTTCGCCGGGGCGGCGGCCGAGCTGACCGGCGCCCTGCTGGTCAACCCGTACGACCTGGACGGGGTCGAGCACGCGCTGGAGCGGGCGCTGACCATGGATCCGACGGAGGAGCGGGGGCGGATGCGGACGCTGCACCGCCAGGTGAAGACCCACGACGTGGACCGCTGGGCGCGGTCGTTCCTCGACTTCCTCGATCCTGGCGACGCTTCGGCCTCGATCAGCACGCCCGAAGTCGAGGCGTCGCACTCGTGACCGCCGAGCCGCGGCCGTCGCAGCCGCCGTCAGCGGTGCCGTCGCAGCTGCCGTCAAAGCTGCCGTCACAACCGCCGTCGCAGCTGCGATCACCGCTGCGAGAGGCCGTCGCCCGCATTGCCCGCACACCGCGACTGCTCGTGGTGTGCGACTACGACGGAACGCTCGCGCCGATCGTCCAGGACCCGACGAAGGCGGTGCCGCGCCCGGAGTCGGTCGAGGCCCTGGTCGCGCTCGCCGCGCTGCCCGCGACGACGGCCGGCGTGATCTCCGGCCGGGCTCTGCGCGACCTGGCCGTGCTGTCCGGACTGCCGGCCGAGGTGCACCTGATCGGCAGCCACGGCGCGGAGTTCGACGCCGAATTCGCCCAGGCGCTCGGCGACGACGCGCAGGACCTGCACCGCCGGCTGGCCGCGGACCTCGAACAGCTCGTCGGCCGCAGCCCCGGCGTGTTCCTGGAGTCGAAGCCGGCGAGCATCGCGGTGCACGTCCGCCGCGCCGAGCCGGCCGTCGGCGAGTCCGTCCTCGAAACGGTCCGCTCCGGCCCGGCGCGCTGGGAAGGCGTGCACGTCACCGAGGGCAAGGCCGTGATCGAGCTGGCCGTGATCGAGACCGATAAGGGGCACGCCCTGGACGTGCTGCGCCGCCAGGCCGACGCCACGGCGGCGCTGTTCGTCGGCGACGACGTCACCGACGAGAAGGCGTTCGCCCGCCTGACCGACCCCGACGTGGGCGTCAAGGTCGGCGAGGGCCCCAGCCTGGCCGAGTACTTCGTGCCCGACACGGAGGAGACCGCGGTGATGCTGGCCGACCTGCTGGCGCAGCGGCGCGCCTGGCTGAACACGGCTGGAAGCTAGCACCGCGCATATGGGGCCCCCGGCAGGCCAGGTGCCAAGCACCTGGCCTGCCAGCAGGCCAAGCGCTAAGCGCCCGAGCCTGCTGGCACCAAGCTCTAGGCACCAAGCACCCGGCCTGCTGGCGCTCGGCGCTAAGCGCTTAGCGCCGAGCGCCAGCCGCCAATCAGCCCGACTTCTCCTCACCGGCAGCCAGCGACCGCAGAATCGGCCCGTACTCGGGATCGGCCAGGGCGTGCGCGAACTGCGCCACCAAGTAGTCCGCCGGATTGCCGGTGTCGTACCACCGCCCCGCGATGACCTGCCCGTACACCGCGCGCGTCTCCGCATAAGCATTGATCGCATCCGTGAGGTACACCTCGCCGGTGCGCCGCCGCGCCCACCGGACCGTGGCCTCGTGCAACTCCTCCACGATCCCCGGCGTGACGACGTAGCCGCCGATCGCCGCGAAGTCGCTGGGCGCGTCCGCCGGCTTGGGCTTCTCCAGCAAGCCCGACACCCTCAGCAGACCGTCCCCCAGATCCTCGTGAACCACCGGGACGCCGTACCGCTCGGACTGCGACCGGTCCATCGGCATCAACGCCAGCACCGGACACCCCGTCGCCTCGTAGGCCGCGATGAGCTGCTGCGCCCGAGGCACCTCGGCCACGAACACGTCGTCGGGCCACAGCACCAGCATCGGCTCGTCCCCGCCCAACCCCCGCGCGGCGTTCAACACAGGAGTGCCGTTGCCATAAGGGCCGTGCTGGTCCTGATACGTGATGTGGCCGGCGCGCGCGAGCTCGGCGACATCCTCGACCGCCTGGGCGTAGGCGTCCTTGCCGTCCGCCTGAAGCTGCTCCACCAACGCCGGATTCGGCCGGAAATGGTCCTGAATCAGCGATTTCCCACCCGAGACCACAATGGTGATGTCCGTGATCCCGGACGCCACCAATTCCCGCACCGTGTGCTCGATGACCGGCCGATCGCCGACCGGCAGCATCTCCTTGGGAATGGCCTTGGTCAAAGGCAGCATCCGGGACCCGATCCCGGCAGCCGGAATCACTGCTCTGCGGATGGTCGTAGCCACACCAAGGTCCTCCCACTCGCCGTCGAACCACCGGTGGCCCCGGCGGCGTACGACGGACGCTACCCAAACCCCCGCCCGGCGACACGGTGCGACACGCTCAGTCGGGGGAACGGCGCCTCGATCCGATCGCCGGGCCTCGGCGTTCGCCTCGTGCGCGGACCGGGCAGCGGCGAGCTGAAGGGTGCCGTGTCCGCTCACCGGGCGATGAAGGTCCCGGCATGTCGAATCGCCACATCGAACAAATCTTCGAAAACGCGGTTCACGGCACGCCATCTTCAGTCACGTCATCCCGCCGATCTCCTGCCATCCCGGCATGTCGTGAACCTCACGACGACCGGAAGGCGGCAGCCATGGAACATGAAGGCCTCCTATGCCTATCGTTGACACACAGTTACCGATCACGCACCGCTGAGAAGAGGGCGGGCCATGGCCATACCGGACGCGACCCGTACGGCCGGGCTGCCGGGGCGTGTCCAGATGCTGCGCCGGCTGATGGCTCAGGGCCGGGCGCGCGAGGTCATCACGTTGGGCGGCCTGATCCTGGCGCGTCCCGGGGACCCAAGGGACAAGGCCGTCGCGTCCATCGAGCGGTTGGCGGCGCTGTTCAACCTCGGGCAAGCCGGGTCGGCGACCAGCCACGAGACCGAGGAGCAGGCGGCCGAGCTGGCGCGCGAGGTGGGGTCGCCGACCGCGTTGGGGCACTTCCACGCCATCGCGGCGGCGATCGGCAACGCGCGGGGAATGTTCGACCAGGCCCTGGCCCATCTGCTCGACAGCCAGCGGTATCTGGATCTGGAACAGAACACCGCGCCGGCCACCGAACAAGCCTGGTACGACCTCGCCACCGCGCAGGGCATCATGGGGCTGAGCGAGAACGCCCTGGCCTCGGTGCAGCGGCTCAGCCAGATGGCCGAGGTCCAGCGGGCCTGGCTTCCGCCGCGCCTGGAGGCCGCGCTGGCGATGGACCACGTCGGCGACACCCAGGGTGCGATCGCCGCGCTCGACGAGATCCTGCGCCTGGGCCGCGCCCACGGAGGCGCCGCCCCCGGCGGGCTCCAGCACCGCGACGCCGTCTGCTACGCCTACGCCGCCGCTCGCCGGAGCGTCCTGGGCCCCGACGCCGACATCACTCCGTGGCGGCTGCGCCACACCGCGGACGACGCCTTCACCGCGGCCTTCGACCTGCTCATCCAGGCCTGTCAGGCGATCGCCGCGCACCGGCCTCGCCAGGCCCTCGCGCTCCTGGACCGGATCGGCCCGGACTGCCCGCTCCCCGCCTCCGAGCTGCTGCGGGTCCGCTCCCTGGCGCTGACCGAGGCCGGCGACGCGCGCGGCGCCGTGGAGCTGGAGCGGCGGTCCTTCCGGATGCAGAGCCAGCGGATGTTCCAGTTGCAGCGGCTGCTGCTGACGCGGCCGGCGGCGGACGGCGAAGGATGGGACCTGTCGGCCTACGTCCGCGAGGCCCTGACCGACCCGCTGACCGGCCTGCCCAACCGGCGCCACCTGGAGCGCCGGCTGGCCGAGCTCACCGCGCAGGGGCAGACGGCCGCGCTGGCGGTCCTGGACCTGGACGGGTTCAAGCAGGTCAACACCGTCCACGGCCACGTCGCCGGGGACCGGGTCCTGGAGCGGATCGCGCGCATCGTCGCCGCCACGCTGCGCACCGGCGACTTCGTCGCCCGATACGGCGGCGACGAGTTCGTGATCCTGCTGCCCGGCACCGCGGAGCCCGAGGCGCACGTGATCGGCGGACTGGCACGCTCTCGCGCCGCAGACGCCGATCGGGGCGAGCATCGGGTGGACGGAGCTGGCGGCGCATCACAGTCCTGAGGCGGCCATCCAGGCGGCGGATCAGGCCATGTACGCGGTGAAGCGCTAGGCTGGAGTGATTACGCCGCCGACCGGTTCGGCGCAGGAGACACACCCGCGGCGCCGACCGCCGCGACCACCCGGCTACGCCACCGACTCCTTCGCCGCGAGCGCCGCACCCGCCCCGACCCCGGTCGGGCACCCGGGATCGAACGCCGCCGCGACCAGGATCCGTTCCATCTCCCGCAGGATCTCCTCCAGCTCCTCCGGCGTCACCTTCTCCGTATTGACCCGCAGCAGAATGCTGACTGTGTCAGGCACCGGATTGAGCTCCAGGAACGTCTGCGCATCCGGAACATCCGTGTGCGGGCCCCACGTCAGCGTGGTCGACGGCAGCGCGCCCTGGATCTCCTCCGGCGTCGGGAGCGGCCCGGGCCGGACCGCCGCGAACTCCCGGCGCAGGTCGTTGAAATAGCACAACAGATCCACGCTCTGGCCCCGCTCGGCGGCCACCCGCTCGAACATCGACAACAGGTCGCGGGTGTCGAAGTAGGCGAACTTGGAAGCCTTCAGCTGGCTGCGCCAAGCCCGCAGGGCGACGGTGTCGAAGTCCGTGTCCGCCACGTCGACCACGCACAAGCACGTCGCCATCAGCGGCGTGACCGACTCCCGCAGACCCGGCCGGAACCGGTTGCTGACGAACGTCCGGATCGCGCTGGGACTCTTCCCCGAGACCTTGGCCAGGCCCACCGCGTACGCACCGAGCAGGATCGAGCCGGTGTTCGCACCGGTCCGCGCGGCGATCGACGTCGCGGCCAGGTAAGCGGCCTTCGAGTCGAGAACGGCCTGCCACCACTGCGGGGCCCGCGGCTCGTACTCCGTGTCGAAGCGGCGCCCGGGCACCGAGCGCACCATCTTCTCCCAGTACTCGACCGACGCCGCGCTCTGCCGGCGGGCCACGGCGCCCTGCTGCTGGCGCGCCAGCTCGAACGGCTGCAGGCCCGCGCGCGGCGCCAGCCGCTCGCCGGTGTCCTGGTCCAGGTTGTCCAGGTCGGCGACCAGCGCCTCGAAGCCGAGCCCGTCGATGGCGACGTGCGGATACATCGCGGTGAAGTACACCGGGACCCCGGCGCGCCGGATGACGGCCATCTTCACCGGCCAGTCGGTGGTGACGTCGAACGGCGCCTTCTCGTACTCCGACCGCACCGCCTCCGCCGCCTCGGCCGGGTCCTCGCCGGGCCCGATGTCGACGAGGTCCAGGGCGACCTCGCCGGAGGCGGACAGCACCTGCACCGCCTCGCCGTCGTCCCCGAACCGGTAGCGGGTGCGCAGCGACTGGTTCCGCTCGACGATGAACGCCAACAGGTGGACCAGGTTCTCGACGGTGGTCCCCTCGGCCAGGGGCACCGTGCCGCCGATCATCTGCCCGTCGCCCGCGAGCTGCATCATGCGCAGCATGTTGCGCTGGCCCCAGGTCAGCACCGACTCGCCCGACCCCGCACCCGAGAACGGCACCAGAATCCGGTCTCCCACCAGCCCACCACCGATTCTCGTCGAATTCGCCTATCCCGTGAGGACGGGAATCATCGTGAGACAGAGCTGGAGGTAACGTCAATACTCTGCTTTGACCGGCCGGAACTCGACGAGGATCTCCAACCCGCCCTCGGCCGGCGCCCGCGACCGGACGTCGGCGCCGTGCGCGGAGCAGATCGCCTGCACGATGGCCAGCCCCAGACCGTGGCCGCCGCCGGGACGGCCGCGCCGATTGTCGAGCTGCTGGAACGGCAGGAACAAGCGGCCCAGCTCCTGCGCCGGCACAACGGGACCGCTGTTGCGGACCCATATCCGGGCTCGATCACTGACCGACTCCGTCAGGACCTGCACATACCCGCCCGGCACGTTGTGGCGCAGCGCGTTGTCGACCAGATTGCCCACCAGGCTGCGGACCAGATCGGGATCGCCGGCGGTACGCGCCGCCTCGAACCGGGTCGTGACGTCGATCGCGACGCGGCTCGACGCCGTGTCGCGGCGCGCGCTGACAGTCTCCTCCGCGATCGCCGCCAGATCCACCGGTTCGCGACGCTCCAGACCGCGCTGGCTCTCGGCCAGGGTGAGTAAGGACTCGATCAGGCGCCGCTGGTCGTCCCCCAGCATCACCACCGCCTGGCACGCCTCGCGCAGGGTGTCCGCCGTGGCGTCCGGATCGGCCAGCGCCACCTGCACCACGGTGCGGGTCGCGGTCAACGGGGTGCGCAGTTCGTGGGCCGCGTTGGCGACGAAGTCGCGCTGCGCGGCGAAGGCGGCTTCCAGCCGGGCGAACAACGCGTCGAGCGTGTCGGCCAGGGCTTTGAGCTCGTCGTCGCGGCCGGCGGCGGACAGCCGGCGGTGCAGGTCGTGCGCCGAGATGTGCCGCGCGGTCTCGGTGATCTCGCGCAGCGGACGCAGCAGACGTCCCGCGACCAGCCAGCCGAGGCCCAGGGCGACGGCGAGCAGCACGAGCACGCCCGCCGCCATGTCCACGACCACGGGAACCGCGGATGCTCCGCCGCCTGCGTTGTCCGCGTGTCCCGGCGTCAGGGGCGGCCCGGTCTGACGGACCTGGAACAGCGCCACGAACAGCAGCAGCGAGATCGTCATCGCGGCCAGGAACGGCCCCGCGTACAGCCAGGCCAGGCGGGTCCGGATGGTCACCCGGGGCCGGCCGGACGCGGAGCTCGGAGCCGCCGAGGTCGGGGGAGCGGCCACCATCAGCCCCCGATCCGGTATCCGCCACCCCGCAAGGTGTCGATGAGCGGCGGATCGCCCAGCTTCACCCGCAGCCGCCGCACGGTGGTCTTGACCGTCGTCGTGAACGGATCCGCGGCGGCGTCCCAGGCCTGCTCCAGCAGCTGCTCGGCGCTCAGCGGCCGGCCGAGCTGCCGCAGCAGGCACTCCAGCACCGCGAACTCCTTCGGCCCGAGGTCCAGGCGCCGTCCGGCCCGGAAGGCCGTGCGCCGCGCCGGATCGACCGACAGATCCGCGTACTCCAACACCGGCGGCACCGCCGCCGCCGACCGCCGCCCCAGCGCGCGCACCCGGGCCACCAGCTCGGCGAAGTCGAACGGCTTGGGCAGGTAGTCGTCGGCACCCAGCCCCAGACCCGCCACCCGCTGCCGCACCGATCCGGCCGCCGTCAGCATCAGAACCCTGGTTCCGTCGCCGCCGGCGACGACCGATCGGCACACGTCGTCGCCGTGCACGCCTGGCAGGTCGCGGTCCAGGACGACGACGTCGTACCGGGCGGCGGCCAGCGCCTCCAGCGCCTGTTCCCCGTCGGCGCAGACATCCACGGCCATGCCCTCGCGGCGCAGCCCCATCGCCACCGCCGCGGCCAGGATCTCGTAGTCCTCGACGACCAGCACCCTCATCCTCGCCACCCTTCCACGCCCCCGGTGACACCACGGTGACAGGCGCGCGAACCGTCCCGTCACCGTCCGCCGCGTACACCTGCGACCATGGCACAGCATCCGCGATCCTCTGTCTCCTCTTCCACCTCCGCTTCGTCCACACCCACGTCCACGCCCCCGCCCGGAGCCACGCCCGCAGCCCCGGCCGCCGTCGTCGAGGTCTCGGGAGTCAGCAAGAGCTTCGGTCCCGTGGCCGCATTGCGCGGCGTCACGTTCACCCTCGGCCCCGGCCGCGTCACCGGCATGGTCGGCCCGAACGGCGCCGGCAAGTCCACCCTGATGCGCGTCATCCTGGGCCTGGACCGCCCCGACGCCGGCCGGGCACTGGTCGACGGACGCCCCTACCGCGACCTGCCCCGTCCCCTGACCCGGGTCGGCTCGCTGCTGGACGCCTCGGCACCGCACCCCGCGCGCAGCGCCCGCGACCATCTCCGCTGGCTGGCCCACTCGCAGGGCATCCGTGCGGCCGACGCCGACCCGCTGCTGGACCGGGTCGGCCTGGCCGCCGCGGCCCGCCGTCGCGTCGGCGGCTTCTCGCTCGGCATGCGCCAGCGGCTCGGCATCGCCGCGGCGCTGCTCGGCGATCCGGCGGCGCTCCTGCTCGACGAGCCGTTCAACGGACTGGACCCCGAGGGCATCGTCTGGATGCGTGAACTGCTGGCCGGCCTGGCCGCCGAGGGGCGTGCCGTCCTGGTGTCGAGTCACCTGATCGGCGAGCTCCAGCATGTGGCCCAGCATCTGATCGTCATCGGGGCCGGCCGGGTGGTCGCGGACGCGCCGGTGCCCGACCTGCTCGCCGCGCAGGGCTCGGGCGGGGTCGGCTTGGAGGACGTCTACTTCCGGCTCACGCACGGCGCCGCACAGCATCAGGGCACGAACATGGACGGGGAGCAGCGATGAGATTCCCGCGTCAACTGCGTGCCGAGTGGACAAAGTTCCGTTCCGTCCGTGGCTGGGTCCTGGCCGTCCTCGGCGCCACCCTGATCACCGCCGCGCTCGGCCCGCTGGACCTGTCGAGGCAGCCCCCTCCGAACGGCGGGCCCGGTCCGGCGGTGGTCCGTGGACCCGATGGCCGGGCTGTGAACGACAGCTTCTACTTCGTCCGCCGCGACCTGACCGGCGACGGCACGGTCACCGCGCGGATCACCGGCCTGTCCGGAATCGCCGTCACCGGGCCCGACCGCGTGTCCCACGAGGTCCAGGGCTGGGCCAAGGCCGGGATCATCGTCAAGGAGAACCTGACCCCGGGATCCCGCTACGCCGCGATCATGCTTACCGGTGCGCACGGGGTCCGTTTCCAGGACAACTACATCCACGACACGGCCGCCGACACCATTAGCGCTATGGCCCCTTCTCCTTCTACTCCTTCGTCTCCTTCCTCTTCGCCCTGGCTACGCCTGACCCGCACCGCGGACACCATCACCGGCGACGAATCCGCCGACGGCGTCCACTGGCAGCACGTCGGCAGCGTCCGGATTCCCGGCCTGGACCCGCGCGTTCCGGCCGGGCTGTTCGTCACCAGCCCGTCCACGGTGCACGTCGCCGCCATCGACGTGCCGGAGACCAACCCGGCGGCGGCCGTCGGCACCTTCGGCCCGATCGCACTGACCGGTGCCTGGTCGCCCGAACCATGGACCGGCGCGCAGTTCGGCGGCCTGGGGACCTCGGGCAGCTACCCGCCGGACGACGAGGGCGGCTCCACCGGCACCGCGGACACCGCGCTGACGCTGACCGGCGCCGGCGACATCGCCCCGGTCGTCGGCGGCACCGTCCTGGGCGTCGGGGTCACCGTCGACGGCTTCGTCGGCGGCACCTTCGCCGGCCTGGTCGCCCTGGTGGCGGTGGCCGCGCTGGTCGTGACCGCCGAGTATCGCCGGGGCCTGATCCGCATCACGCTGGCCGCCTGCCCGCGTCCGGGCTGCGTGCTGGCCGCGAAAACCACAATCGTCGCAGGCCTCGGATTCACGAGCGGCGTCCTCGGCGCGACCGTCGCGATCCTCGCGGGCCGACACATCGCCGACGCACACCACGTCTACGTCGTGCCGGTCAGCACGCCGACCGAACTGCGCGTCGCCATCGGCACCGGGCTGCTGTCAGCCGCGATGGCCGTCCTGGCGCTCGCCGTCGGTACCGTCCTGCGCAGCGGGGCGTCGGCGATCACCCTGGTCGTCGTGGGAACGGTGCTGCCCTACCTGCTGGCCGTGTCGCCCGGCCTGCCGACGTCCGCCGCGCAATGGCTGCTCCGCGTGACCCCGGCCGCCGGCTTCGCCATCCGGCAGAGCCTCCCGCGCTTCGCCCAGGTGGACAGTACCTATATCCCGCCGGACGGATACTTCCCCCTCGCGCCGTGGACCGGGCTGGCAGTGCTGTGCGGGTATTGCGTCGTGGCCCTCGTCGCCGCGGCGTTCCTGGTGCGGCGGAGGGACGCGTGAAAGCGGCTTTGCACGCGGAGTGGACAAAGCAGCGCAGCGTCGCGAGCACCTGGTGGGCGCTGACCGCGACGCTCGCCACCACCCTCGGCGGCGCGGCCGCGATGGCCGCGCTGGTCCACGCCGACACGTCCGACGACGTCGCGCGGCTGGCGTCGTCCGGCGCCATGGTGAGCCAGGCCCTCGTGACGATCCTGGGCGCCGCGACGATGGGCGACGAATATAGAAGTGGCCTGATTGTGGCGACGCTCACCGCCATACCTCGGCGGGGCGTTCTCTTGGCGGCCAAGGCCATCGTGCTCAGCGGCGCGGTATTCGCCACCGGCCTGCTCGCAAGCACAACCAGCATCCTGGCGACAGCTCTGATCAGCCCCGAAGCTTCTGGACCGAGGCTCGGCCCGGCAGCCCACGCCACCCTCGCGACGGCGGCCTACCTGGCCCTGATCGCCCTGCTTGCCCTCGGCACCGCCGCAGCCTCCCGCAGCACGGCAGCAGCCACAGCCCTGACCCTGGCACTGCTCTACCTGCCGCCACTCCTGGCCGCCACGGTCACCAACCGCACCTGGCAAATCCGCATCCAACGCTTCGCCCCGATGAGCGCCGGCCTGGCCCCACCGATCGGCGGCGAAGCCGGACGGCACCAGCTCGCGTCATGGAGCGGCCTGGGCATCGTCGCGGCTTGGGCATTGGCGGCGTTGGCGTTCGGCGGCCTTGCCCTGTGGCGGCGTGATGTCGCGTGATGGCGGCGTGATGTCGCGTGATGTGTGAGGCAGACGGCGCGGCGCCGATTCCCCACCAATCCAGGTCACCGACGCCGACTGACATAGCCATCGAACTGCATCCGGAACAGCGCCGCGTACACCCCATCCGCAGCCATCAGCTCCTCGTGCGCGCCGCGCTCCACAACCACACCGTCGGCCAGCACGTAGATCTGGTCGGCCCATCGCTGAGTGCTCATGCGATGGGAGATCTGGACGGTGGTGCGCATCGTGCTCATGTCCGCCATCTTGTCGAGCAGCGCCTGCTCGGCCTCGGCGTCCAAACCGGAGGCGGGCTCGTCCAGGATCAGCAGGTCCGCACGATCCCGGAGGTAGGCGCGCGCCAACGCCACGCGCTGCCACTGCCCGCCGGACAGGAACGCGGTCTTCTCCGTGCCGTCCGGCGGGAGGTGGCGGCTCAACAGGGTGCCGTAGCCGTTCGGCAGACGGGCCAGGAACTCGTGAGCCTCGGCTTTGGTCGCCGCCGCGGTGATCCGCTCGTCGTCGCTGCCGGCCGCCGCGTCGCCGATGGCGATGTTCTCGGCCGCCGTCAGGTCGTACGGCACGAAGTCCTGGAAGACCGCGCTGATGCGTGACCGCAGACTGTCGAGATCCAGTGTTCTGATGTCGACGCCGTCCCACAGGATGCAGCCTTGGTGCGGCTCGTACAGGCGGCACAGGAGTTTGATCAGCGTGCTCTTGCCGGCCCCGTTGGTCCCGATGATGCCCGTCGATCCGCCCGCCGCGATGGTGAGGTTCACGCCCCGGAGCACCCACGGCAGGTCGTCCCGATACCGGAACCACACGTCGCGGAACTCGATCGCCCGGCTCAGCGCCGGAGCCGCGATCGTGCCCTCGGGGACGTCCGGTGCCTGGGACAGCACCTGACGCAGAGCCCTGAACACCAGCACCGAGGCCCGGACCCACCCGAACCCGGCGGCCACGGCGAACGCGCCGTTCTGCACCCCGACCGCGGCGCCCAGGAACAGCGAGAGCCCGCCCGGGGACAGCCGTCCGTGCAGCGCCAGCGACGCCGCGACCACGATCGCCACGACCGTGGCGGACATCTCGATCGCGCCGAGCACCGACTGGCGGCGCAGCAGCCGGCCGTCCACGACGGCCTCCTGCTCGTTCATCAGCGTGATCTCGTGCAGGACGCGGTCCGCGACGAACCGCTCGGCGCCGAACACCTTGAGCTCCTTGGCGGACCTGGCGTCGGCCATGAGCATCCGGAACGCCAGCTGGCGCCGGGTCCGCGGGGCCTGCCGCACCACCAGCTCGGCCTGCTGGCGCCCGACGGCCAGCCGCACCGGGACGATCGGAGCCACCGCCGCCGCCACGATGCCGATCGCCGGCGGCCAGACCGCCGCCAGCGCGAACAGCCACCCCACGACCTGGACCAGGCCCTGCACGGACGAGATCAGGGAACGGAGAAGCTGCGCCGGAGCCGCGTCCGCGGCGTCGCCGGCCAGCCGCAGCCGGTTCTGGAAGTCGCTGTCCTCGAGCAGGCCGATTCCGCGGATCACCGTGAGCCGCTCGTAGAGCATCGCGTTCGCCCGGAACCGGACCGTGCGGCGCACCGTGTTGGACGCGAAGGAGCCGAGCTCCTGCACCAGCGTCATGGCCAGGCCGACGGCGGCGAATCCGGCCGCCGCCGGCATGACGGCGCCGGTTCCCGCGTGGCCCGCGTGGCCCGCCCGGCCCGCCACGGCGTCGAGGATCACGCGCAACAGCCACCCGCTGAGCACCGGCAGCACGCCCGCGACGACCGTGCACAGCAGGACGAGGGCCGCGGGTCCGGGCGCCGCCCTGACGATCAGGGACAG
This sequence comes from Catenulispora yoronensis, assembly GCF_039531695.1. Lineage (NCBI taxonomy): Bacteria > Bacillati > Actinomycetota > Actinomycetes > Catenulisporales > Catenulisporaceae > Catenulispora > Catenulispora yoronensis. The sequence goes on along the minus strand of NZ_BAAAQN010000001.1, from coordinate 364,827 downwards.
CGCCCAGCCCAGCTCCCGGAGCGACCGCCGAGGCCGCGCCGGTGACGGTTCCGGGACCGTCATCGGTTCGCGAGGCTGCGGCCGACCACGAACTCGAGCATGCTCACGCTCCGGCCCGCGCCGACCACGACGCCGTTCTCGACCAGCACCAGCAGCGGCCAGCTGTCGATGTCCATCAGGCTCTGGATCTTGTCGGCCTCCGGTCCCTCCACGACCTGGGACACCTGGGTCAGCCGGCTGACGTGCTCGGCCCGCAGCTCGCTGGTCGGACCGTCCACCACCGAGATCCACCGGGCCCAGCCGGGCGCGTCGGCGAACGTGTTCGTCAGCAGCGTGATCTGGTCGCCGCAGGCGTTGCAGCCGGAGGCGAAGAAGCTCAGAACCGTGAGTCCTTCGAGGTCTCCGGAGTCCACCTTGGAGCCGTCGCCGGCCGTGACCTCGAACAACGGCAGCGGCAGGCCGGGCTGCGGCAGGCGCGGGTCCTCGTGCGGGGCCAGGACCCGGGGCGCCGCCGCCGGGGCCGCCGCCATCTTGCGATGGAGGGAGATGGTGAGCAGCAGTGACGCCGCGGCCAGGAAATTGGCGGCGATGATCGCCGTCCAAGCGAGAGAGGTCATTGTCTGTCTCCAAGAATCAATGGTCTGTCGTCGTCGGGAATTGGTCGCGCGGGCTTCCGCGGAAACGTCATTCGTGCTGAGCGGGAACGACGATGGAAGCCACATCCGCGATGAAGAAGACGAGGAGGAACACCGGCAGCGCGAGCATCCCGGCGAGTACGGATCGTTCGGCGTCGGACGCCTGGTTCGCGGCCGGAACAGTCAGTACCACCAACGCCATCAGGGTCAAAGTGAAGTTGCGGGCAATATGGATTCGGGACAGCTCATGCTTCGCCGCCCCAAAGCACGCGCACTTCGCGCCGTTCGCTTTGCGGACCGTCACCGCGACTCCCACGGTGAGGACTCCGAAGAAGAGAAAAGCGAGAGCCGATCCCGGCCGGGCCGTCGCCGGCGCGGCCATCGTCGCCGCTATGACCAGCTCGGCGACCAGCAGGGCCGCGGCCGCCGGCCGTCGCAGCGCCGGGGGGAGCCCGGTCTCGGCCAGGCTGTCGGCGAGAGTGCGCACCGGCCGCCGGCGCGATGCCTTGCCGGCGAACGCGACCACGCAGACCAGAAGCAGGGTGAAGCGCAGTGTGGTTGTCAGGATGCTCAATGCCATTTCCGTCCGCGTCGCGGGCCCGCCGAGCCGAGCGGCGGGGGCGACGGCTCGGCGGGAGTTCTCAGACTGTCATCGGGGAAGGGAACGCCACTGAATCAGCAGTCGTACATACATCCGATGCCCGACTTGTACCACGGGCCGCAGACCGTGCCCGCGCCGTCCGACCAGCTGCAATCCCGGCAGTAACGCTGCTTGTACCAGAGGATGCAGCCGGAGCTCGTGCAGTAGCAGTCCTGGTAGTTGTACATGTCAAACCTCCCAGTCCGAAACAGGAATCAGCGCCATCGCGCCGGCCCAAATTGTCCGATGGCCGCCGATCGCGGTGCTACGTTTTCGGCCTGAACCGTAAAGCCCTGATAGCAGTGTTCGTATATGGGAGGCGGCTTGATAGGCATCCGTCTGACCGGCGAGGATGTCGCCGGGATCCGTATCGTCGACACGGCGGATTTCAGCGCGGAACTCTTCCGCGCCGGTTACCTTCTGGCCACCGGAGGCCGGTCGGCCAGGCTGGATTCCTGGCGCCGGGATCTGGGCCGGGGCTGGAATCCCGGCATCGCCCGGCTGTTCGACCTCTACTCCCCGTCCGTGCTGCCCGGGGTGTTCGACGGATCGGTGCACCCCGATCCGGCCGCCACCGCCACGGCGGTGGAGGCGACCGATCCGGACCGGCTGGCCGACTACATACGGACGCTGAGCCGCACCCGTCCCGTGACCGAGTTCGTCCGGTCGCTGGCCGAGGGCCAGGCGCAGGCCTACGCCAGCCTGGGACGCGCGGTCGCGGACCTCCAGGCCGTGGCCCTGGACCCGTACCGCCGGCGGATATCCGCGGCCACGGCTGCCGCGGCGGCCCAGGCCCGGGCGCGGGCCGCGAAATCGGGTCCCGACGTGATGCTGCGGTCGTTGCATCCAGGGGTGCGCTGGGAGCGGTCCATGCTGATCCTGGAGACGGTCAGCACCGCGGAGGTCGAGCTGGACGGCCGCACCCTGGTGCTGAGCCCTTCGGTCTTCTCCATCCGGCCCGGCCATTCCGGCGACATGTTCCACGACCGGCTGGTCGTGTACTACCCGGCCAGCCACTCGCCGCTGGTCCGCGATCCCGGAACGCAGGAACCCGGTCCGTCCCTGGTCGCGCTCCTGGGAGCCACCAGAGCCGCCGCGCTGTCCGTGGTGATCGGGGCTCCGGGCCTCACCACCGGCGGCTTGGCGACGGCGCTGGGGGTGTCCGCGTCGACGGCCTCGGAACACGCCGCCGTCCTGCGCGAAGCCCGTCTCATCACCACCTTCCGCGAGGGCATGAGCGTCCATCACCAGGCCACGCGGCTCGGCCTCGAACTCGCCGACATCCTGGGCGGGCAGTATGTCGGATAGCGACGGCTGACCGGGACCCGAGGTCTCAGAGCGTGACGATGCCCGCCTGGAGCAGGAACGCCAGGTTGTCCTCCAGATGCCAGTTCTCGAAGATCAGGTCCTCGCCGACGTGCTGGATGTCGAAGGCGATGAACTCGATGGCGCGGCCGTCGCCCTGAACGCCTTCGAACTCGCCGGAGAAGTGGCCGCGGAAGACCAACCGCACTGCCGCCTTCGCGCCGGCGATGACGACGTCGGCCAGCTCGCAGGTCAGGTCCGGAACCGCGGCGCGGAACGTCTTCGAGGCCAGGGCCACGCCTTCGAAGCCCTGCGGCCGGCCGGCGGGAAGCGTGTTGTCGGCGAACGCGGCGTCCACGGACGCGTGCAGGAAGCGGATGTCTCCGGTGTGCCAGAAGGTGTAGATGGTCTGGGTGATCTTCACCAGGTGCGCCGCGCGCTCCCGTGACAGACCGCCGTCCACGGACAGCGCCAGCGGACGCACCAGCTCGGGGTTCGGGTCGAGCAGATCGTTGGTCGGCATGGGGTTCCCTCGTCTTCCGTTCAGTGATGATCAGCTGAGGTGTCAGACCAAGGTTCGTTCGCGCCGACGGAGATTGCGTGAGTTATTCGACGCTCTCATGCGGACTCTCCATCAAAGGTTCAGCGGCCGCCGGACTCCCGCGACGGACGAGTCCGGCAGCCGCGGATCTCACTCCCCGTCGGCGTAGTCGACGTTGGTCCCCACGAACGCCCACTTCTCGTCCTCGGCGGCCACGGTCTCCATGTCCTGCGCCGCCAGCCGGACCGCGTCGCGGCCGAGCAGCAGATGCAGCGGCGGCTCCGGCTGCTCGGTCACGAAGATCAGTGCCTGGGCCACCTTCACCGGGTCGATCGGCTCCTTGCCGGTGCGGGAGCGGACCAACGTCTCCAGTGTGCCGACAGTCTGCTGATAAGCCGGGTCGAACTCGGGGATCCGCATGGAGCTGCCGGCCCAGTCGGTGCGCATGGCGCCGGGTTCGGCCAGCGTCACCTTGATGCCCAGCGGCCCGACCTCCTTGGCCAGCACTCCGGTGAAGCCTTCGACCGCCCACTTGGCGCTCTGGTAGGCGCTCATGCCGGGCGCGGTGATACGGCCGCCGATCGAGGTGACTTGGATGATGTGACCCGCGCCCTGGCGGCGCAGGATCGGCAGGACGGCCTTGGTGACCAGGACGGTGCCGTAGAAGACTGCTTCGACCTGGGCTCGGAAGTCGTCCATGGCGATGTTCTCGATCGGCGCCATGTTGGCGTAGCCGGCGTTGTTGACGACGACGTCGAGGCGGCCGAAGTGCTCCACAGCCCGGGTGACGGCGGCCTGGACCTGCTCGGGGTCGGTGACGTCCAGCGGGAGGGGCAGGATCTGCTCGCCGTATTCGTCGACCAGCGGCTTCAGGGCCGACACGGTGCGGGCCGTGGCCGCCACCTTGTGTCCCGCGGCCAGGACTTGTTCGGCGATCGCATAGCCCAGGCCCCGCGAGGAACCGGTGACGAACCAGATGTTCTCGGACATGTTCATCCTCCGACGATCTCGGCGTTAGCGCAACTCGCTTGCGTTACTCACTCTATAACGCGCCGAGCATGCGTTAATTCCCGCGGCTAGACTCGGGGCGTGCAGGATGATCCACAGGTCTTCCAACGTGCCCGTTCCGCGGAGCACAAGCAGCGGCGTGCCGCCGACCTGCTCGCCGCCGCCCGGCGCCTGGCCGAGCAGCACGGCGTCGGCGCGGTGACCCTGGCCGACACCGCTGAGCTGGCCGGGGTCCACCCCTCGGCGATGCGGCGCTACTTCTCCGCCCGCGAGGAACTGTTCCTCCGGCTGGCCGCCGAGGACTGGCACGAGTGGGCCGACGCGGTCGGCGTCGCGCTGAGCGGCAGCGCCGGGCGCCGCTCGACAGCGTCTCGGGTGACGCGAGTGACACGAGTGGCCCGGGTGCTCGGCGACACCCTCGCCGACCGGCCGCTGTTCTGCGACCTGTTGGGACACGTCATCGTCACCTTCGAACCCGAGGCCACGGCCCAGGCCGCGCGCGACTACAAGCTCTCAGCACTCGACGACGCCCAAGCCATCACCCAGGCCTGCCGCGCCGCACTGCCCGACCTGTCGGACCGGGCCGCCGCCGACCTGCTCGCCACCGCCACCAGCCTGGCCGCGATGCTCTACCAGATCTCGAACCCCGCCCCGGGCCTGGCCGAGCTCTACGTCACGGAACCCAGGCTGGCCCACGCCGCCGGGGACTTCCGCCCTCGGCTGACCAGGCTGTTGACCGCCACCTTGAGCGGACTGGTGCCCGAAGCTGCTTGATGAGCGCACGCTCTGAGCTAGTGGCTTGTCGCGCAACGTTGGTCAGGTAAATGCGCTGCTTGGCTCCGTAGCCTTGCGGCATGAGGCGTGGGGGTAGGTATCGATGGCGGACCCGGTTGCGGCGGCGCTTGCCGTGGTTCTTGGTCGATCGCGGGGTCGCTGCGAAAGGCGTCGGGGATTGTGGTGACCACGAGTGGTACAACCACGACGGTGTCATCGCGCGGTGCTACCACTGTGAGGTCGGTGAGCGGTCCTGGCCGGTGACGAGCCAGGACGGCGAGGTGTCCCGCGGGTAGTTGATCTGGCCCGGCCGGGTCGGCAGCCTGTCTCCGAGAGCTGATTCTTGGGACGCAGGCTGCAGCGGATCACTCGAACCGCGAAGGATCCGGTGAAGCTGCGGCGGGTGATCGTGGTGATGATGTCCGCTCAGGGCCAGTCGGTCCCGGACATCACTTCGCTGATGCAGGTCACCGACGACTACGTGCGTGATGTGATCCACGCGTTCAACGAGCGGGGGTTCGAGGCACTGGACCCAAAATGGAGCGGGGGCCGTCCACCGACGATCTGCCAGGACACGCGTGAGCGGATCTGCCTGATCGCCCGGACGGTCCCCGCCGAGTGGGGCATCACCGGCATGTCGACCTGGAGCCTGGGAACGCTGGCCGCCCACCTGCGCCGGATCCTTCGCAAAGCCGGGGTGTCCTGGCAGACCACCACCACCTGGAGGCGGCCGGCAGGGCGACCGGCCCGGCTCCGCGCGACCTACAACCGCCACGACGGGGTGATGCACATGCTCGCCGCCCTGGACCTGGCCACCGGCCGGATGTTCTACCGGATCCGCAAGCGCAAGCGGTGGCGGGAGTTTCTGTCGTTCCTCAAGAGCCTGCGGGCCCGCTGGCCCGGTAAGAAGCTGTACGTCATCGCCGACAACTACTCGCCGCACAAGCACGCCGAAGTCCGCACCTGGGCCGCGGACAACCAGGTCGAGCTGGTATTCCTGCCCGCCTACGGATCTTGGTTGAACTGGATCGAATCGGAATTCGCCGCGCTGCGGTACTTCGCGCTCAACGGCACCGACCACCGCAGCCACGCCGACCAGAACACCGCCATCGCCGGGTACGTCCGCCACCACAACACCCGAGCCCGCCCAAAGCCAACTTCGCCCAAAGCTCACCCATCCGCAGCTGGACCAGTTACCCGGCCAAGGCTGCGTGACAAGCCACTAGCTATAGCTGAACGGCTCCGGATGCACCGACTGGCCGCCCCGAGTTGCACCTTTGGCGCCACGTGAGACTCTCATGGCTGAAACGCCCCATAAAAGGCGTTCCTCTCCCAATCATGGAGCTTCGAACATGTCTACTCCGGCTGCGAGTACCGGTTCACGTCCCGTAGTGCTGAGCGACCGTCAAGGATTCAATCGGCGATGGTTCGCCTCGACCCTTGAAGCGGTCTACGTCCCCATGAATGACGCGGAGGCGGTCACCCAGATCGGCGAGGCCGTCTCCCGCTACGGCCGCGACGTCAAAGTCGTGTCCGGGCGACACTGCTACGAAGACTTCGCATACAACGACACGACCAAGGCCATCATCGACATGTCCTCGATGAATCGGGCCGGCTGGGACGACCGCCGGGGTGCCTTCTTCGTCGAGGCGGGCTGTGAGAACTGGTCGGTCTATCGTGCCCTGCTGAACGGCTTCAACAAGACGCTCCCCGCGGGAAGCTGCTACTCGGTCGGCGCCGGCGGCCACATCAGCGGCGGCGGATACGGGCTCCTGTCGCGCCTGCACGGCCTGACCGTCGACCACCTCACCGCCGTCGATATCGTGACCTGGAACGTGTCGTCCAGCAGCGCCGAACTGCACCACGTTTCGGCGGCGAGCACCTCGAAGGACGAACAAGACCTCTTTTGGGCCTTGCAAGGCGGCGGACCCGGCAATTTCGGTGTCATCCTGCGGTACTACTTCCATGAGCTGCCCGACGCCCCGGAATTCGCGTCGATCTACACGCTCTCGTGGGACTGGAGTTCGATCGACACGGCCGCCTTCGCGAACCTGCTCGCCTACTATGCGGACTTCGTCAGTGATCTGCCAGACACCGACTTCAGCTTGCTGAAGCTCACCCATGTGTCCGCCGGCCAACTCGGCATGGTCGTCCAAGCGGTGTCTCCCGAAGGGGCGACTCTCGTCGAACATCGCGCCGAGGTCGAGCGTCGGCACAGCGAAGCGCGATCACGCTTCGGAGCGATCGCCGAACCCGTTCCGCTGCGCATTCCCCTCGGGGGCCACCCCGGTTGGATCACGCCTTCCGCGGGTACCGAGAGCGTGCAGCACGTCACCTATCTCGAAGCACTGCAAACGATGAACGGCTCGGGGCCCAACCAGTTCGGCAAATACAAGTCCGCCTACATGAACAAGGCTTTCCCGCCGAACCAGGTCGCCGCGATCTATCGCTGGCTCAACACGACCCCGAAGGGCGTCCTCGAATCGGACATGAGCCAGAGCCTCTTGCAGGTCGACAGCTACGGCGGCGCCGTCAACCGCGTGGCTTCCAGCGCGACCGCCGTTCCCCAGCGCGACTCCATTATGAAGCTGCAATACCAGACCTACTGGCTCAACGCATCACGCCCCGGCGAGGCGAACCAGCCTCCTTACAACGTCCAGTCCGACGCCCACCTGCGCTGGATCAACGACTTCTACCGCGACGTCTACATCGACTACGGCGGGACCCCCAACCCGGCCAACGACCCGACCGGAACCGTCGCTGGCGCCTACTACAACTATCCGGACAACGTCCTCGGCACCCATGCCGAAGGCAACGTCGACGACGCGCTGTGGCTCTACTTCCTCGACAACTTCCGCACCAACCAGCGGAACCTCGTCGCCGTGAAGCGCCGATGGGATCCGGCGGACGTCTTCCACCACGCGCAATCGATCCCGGTGCGGTGAGTGTCAGCCCTGCGTGACACCGAGGAGTGATCGACGGACGCGGCATCAATGGCAGGTGGACGGGCCAGGCCCCGCCACCGGCACAGTCAGGTCGCTGCCGGCGCGAATTAAGGAGGAACTCAGCTGGTTGGCCTTCTCAAGAGCGTCGACGGTCGTGTGACAGCGTACTGCGATGGCCGACAGCGTGTCGCCGCTTCGCACATGCACCAGGACGCCGGCCGCTGTAGGGACAAGGGGGAGCCTGGATTCAGTGACCACAGGGAGGTGCAGGTTCGCCCACGGCTCTGTCCCCAGTCGCGATGGCAGGGGCGGAACGAGCGCCGGCATGGAGGGGAATCCGCTGAACCGTCCCGGGATCGAAGGGAACCCGAACGTCGGAGACATGCTGGGGCCGCCGGTCGCGGGTCCCGGTGCGGGCAGTACCCCGATCGTCACCAGCGCGAACCCGAGCGACGCGACCAGGATCTGGGTGACCCGGACGTCCACCGAGCCGATATCGGGCCGGTAGGCGCTGACCACCAGGTCGCTGAACAGCCCGTCCCAGTTCCGGCCCAGGCAGGCCATCGCCGGTTCCGGGTCCCGCAGCGCCGGGTCGGGATCGCCGACGCCCAGCATGTCGAGCCGTTCGCGCAGCCCCGGGTGCGTGTCCTCGCCGCTCGGGGCGGGGATCCGCGGTGCGCCCCGCATCAGCTGTGTGAACTGCCGCTGTCCGTCCGGTCCCTCGATCCACAGGTGGAAGGCGTTGAAGATGTTCTCCCACAATGGTTTGGGCTTCTGGACCGGTGGCGTGAAAGTGTTCCATCGCGCGGCGGCGGCGTAGACGGCGCACAGTCCGGCGCCGAACACCTCCGGTCCCACACTCGCCGCCGCCAGCGCGTCGGCCTCCAGTTCCTGCTGCCGGTTCATGGGCAGCGAGACCCGGTCGTAGGCGGTGTTGTACGCGGTCAGCAGGCGGTGCATGCGCCCGTGGCTGTCGCCCGGCGCGGCCGACGGAGCCAGCGCCGGGGCGTGGCAGCGCGCGTAGGCGGGCCGGATCGAAGGCGAGTGCCGGTAGGCCATGACGGCCCAGCGGGTGTGGTTGCACGCGTAGTGCGCCAGCTCGTGGGCGAGGACGGCGCGCAGTTCGCTGGTCCGCAGCGCGCTGATCAGCGGGGCGCCGATGTAGAGCCGCCTGGTCCAGCCCCGGAACAGCCCGCGCGGGAGGAGTTCCTCGGTGACGGCGGCGTTCGGGGTGTCGGTCAGCCAGACCTGGTGCGGCGCGGTGGTACCCAGCGCCTCGGCGAGTTCTTGCAGCGTCCGCCACAGGTCCGGGGCCTGCCGCGGGCCGATCTGCACGGCTCCCGCCGGCTTCGGGCGGGCTGCCCGTCCGATCCGGGTGATGGTGAAGGACAGCAGGACGACCAGGATCAGGACTCCGATGCCCAGGCGCTTGTCGGCCATGGCGGCGTTGCTGTAGCGGTCCCGGGCAGTCAGGCCGCGAACCAGGATCACGGCACCGGCCGTCGCCATGGTGGCGAGCAGTCCGTACGCCATGATCGGCCGCCGCGCGCGGTCGGCGGCCGCGACCGCGTAGAAGGCCGCGATGAAGAACGGCGTGATTCCCACGGCCGCGATGCTGATCAGGGCACTGTTCGAGCCGTAGCCGCCCGCGGACGCCTTCGTCGCGACGACGGCGTCCGCGAGCACCAGGCCGAGCACGAGCAGGTGCAGGTCCATCAGCAGCCAGGCCGCGAGGACGAACCGCAGGGCGGCGCTTCTCATGGCCGGTCCTCGGCGTATTGATCGGCTTCGGACGCCGGATGGTCCTCGGACGCCGGACCGTCTTCGGAGGCCGGACCGTCTTCGGCCGCCGGATGGTCTTCGGACGCCGGATCGGCTTCGGCCAGGACCGTCAACGCCGTTCGCACCCGGGCGCCGACCGCCGCGGCGGATTCGGCAAGGGCGCCGGCCAGCCAGTGCTCGGCGGCGGCCAGCCGCTCGGCCAGCGGATCGACGGCGGTCGGTCCGGCGCCGGCGAAGGTGGCCAGCGAGACCGTCGGGACCAACTGCAGATTGCCCCCGCGGATCCGGCCGGCGCGGCGTGCCGATTGCATGCCCAAGCGCTTTCGCAAAGTGGTCCGGGCCTTGTTGATATGGGCGCCGACTGTCCCTGGTGAGATGCCCAGGTGCTCCGCGATCTCCAGGTAGGACAGCCCGCACAGGCTGTGCAGCACCAGGGCGGTGCGCTGTTGGTCCGCCAACTGCCCGATCGCCTTCAGCACGGCCCGGGCCTCTTCGGTCTCCTCCGTCGTGGCCTGCGGCGGTGCCGGCAGCCTCCAGAGCGCCTCCTCCCGGCGGCTCCGTTTCGCCACCTCCGCGTGCCACAGGTTCGCCATCACCCGGACCAGCCAAGCCTCCGGCGAGTCATACTCGACTCGGATCCGGTCCCAGGCTTTGTGGGCGGCCAGGTAGGCCTCCTGGACGAGGTCCTCGGCGTCCTGTCGTCGGCCGGTGAGTACCGCGGCTCGGGCCAACGTGCGGCCGGCGGTGCGGTGGACGAAGTCCTCGAAGCTTTGGTGGTCAAAGCTCCCGCTGGCGTTCGGATCCACACGACGTCTCCTTCGGAGTGTCTTCCAGGTCAACCTTCCGCCTCTTAGAGGGCCAGTGGACGGCTTTTCTTTACTGCGATTCACCGGTTCCGTTCCAGAACGGCGGCGACCCGTTCCAGATTGTCCCCATCGGACACAAGCCGCAATCGGTGCATGACGGCTCGGGCGTCCTCAAGGACATCTGTGCGCGCCTCGGCATTGCCCGCCTGCACGAAGCAATCCGCGGCCGCGGCGTAGGCCCTCACAGCTTCGCCACGCTTGCGCAGCCTGCTCAAGCAATTGGCGAGGCAGTGGTACGCGAACCCAAGATCCTCGACAAGGTCGCTGCCACGCAGGAGGCTGATTCCCTGACGAGCGACCTCGACCGCCTTGCGGTACCGGCCGAGCATCCGCAGGCAATCGGCGAGTCGGCACAGTGCGGCACCCTGCTCGTCCGCCTGGCCCAGGCGTTGGTAGACCTCGGCAGCCTTCTCAAAGACGGCCGCCGCCTCGGTGTCGAGGTGCGCTTCCTCCAGGGTTCCGCCGTATATCGTCAGCGTCTTGGCCAGCAAGTCCAGCTCCCCGAAACGGCGCGCGGCACCGAGCGCGCGGCGGGCCGCGTCCACGGACTGCTGGCTCTGCCCGGCCACGGTGTGAGCGATGGCGGCCAGCAGGGACGACAGGGCCTCGTTCTCGTCGTCACCGACCTGCTGATACAGATCGGCGGAGCGCAGCTGCGTGACGGCGGCGTCAGCGTGCCGGTCGAGACTGGTGAGGACGTTGCCCAGCCTGCTGAGGAGAAGCGCGGCTTCCTCCCATTCCTCGCACTCTTCGTACGCTGTGATCGCGTCGCTATATGCCTCCGCGGCCTCTGCGAACCGACCCGCCTCCGCCAGCCGGTCCCCGAACACCCGAGAGGTGCGCGCTGCGCTGTCCCGATTGCTGCCGGCCTGGCTCTGCGCGGAGAGCTTCCGCAACACGTTCAACCCGATCTCGGCCATCGCGCCCTCCGGCAGGATCCCGGCAGGGAGCGAGGTGGAGCCCTCGTCGCCGGCCAGCATCTCTGTGCGCCGGGCGCGCGCGACAGCGAGTCGTGTCGGGAATCGCGAATCAGGCCATTGCTGCGCGAGCCGTTCAAGGATCGGGATCGCCTCATCGAAGGCTGACACGGCCTCGGCGCGCCGCCCAAGCCGCCCGAGCACCTCGGCCTGACTGGCGAGAGCGGTGACGAGATCGGGTTCGTGGCGGGCCGGTCGCGCGGCGGCCAGCGGCCGGACAACGGCCACCGCTTCCTCGGCCAGGACGATTGCTTGTGCGAGACGGCCGTTCTCGGCCAGCGCGCCGACGTTGATGTGCAGGCTGTCGAACAGGTCCGGCAGATAACGGGCCCTGCTGCGCTCGACCAGGCGCCGACGCATGGTCAACGCCTCAGCAGCCACTTCAAGGGCTTGATCGTGCTGCGCCGCCTGAAGAAGCATCGAAGCGAGGTTGTTCAAAGCTTTGGCGAGATGATGCTCATACGCTGCGGGGTTCTCAACGGTTAGGGGACGCAGCAACTCGATGGACTCCATGGTCGCGGCGAGGGCGCCGTAGGTGTGTCCCACGTCGTGTCGTGTCAGTCCCAGTGTGGTCAGGCCGACGGCCAGATCAGCCCGATAGCCGCTCTCCGAGGTCTCGACGAGCGAACGCAGCGCGTCGACGGCTTGTTCGGACCACGTCAGGGCGGCTGCGGATTGACTGAGCGCCTGTAGGCGGAGCGCCAGGCTGTTCGCGGTGTCGGCGAACAGCGGAAGAAAGCGGTCCCGGTCACTGTCGACCAGCGTGCGCGCAAGATGCGCTGCTTCCTCTACGCACCGGTGCGCTTCCCGGTGATGGCCGAGATCGGCGTAGCAAGACCCCAGACTGCGCAACGCCGAGGTGAGATTCGGCAAGAGCGCCGGATCGCGCTCGGAGAGGATCCTGAGCCGAGCGACGTTCGCCTCGTTTCCGGCCAGCGCGTAGGCGGCCTGACCGAGCGCGGTGTGCAGGATGCTGAGATTGACCTGGTTGACCGCACGGCCGGCGGCGGTTTCACCGTCGTCGTCAGTGCCCTCGGCGGCCTCTGCCGCGATCCGGAAGGCCTCTTCCGCCTGCTGCATGTACTCGCCGGCCGCGTCCGGGCGTCCGGCGCGTGCCAGAGACCTGCCTACCTGGGTCAACGTCTGGCCGTGGAACGCACTGAAGCGTGCTGGACTGTTGGCGGCCAGCTCCTGCGCGGCCACCATTGCTTGCGCGGCGGCCAGCGTGGCCTCGCCGAAGTCACCGACTTCGTACAGCAAGATACTGCGATACTGCTGGTCGAGCGCGAGTGGCGTGATCACCGAATCCGTGGCGATGGCTTTGAGTTGCGCGATGTGGTGCGTTACGGCGGCCAGCCCTATGGGGTTGCGCGAGGTGCTCTCGGGGAACCGGGTCGCCAGTTCGTGCACCAGGGCGCCGAGATCGGAGACGTCCAGTGTCGGTGGGCCCGCGACGTCCGCGTCGGGGCGTTCCAGCACCTCAACGACCGCGGATCGGAAGCGCACCGGATCCACCCGCACCACCGCCGGGAGGAACCCGGGCGGATGATCGCGGACCAGCGCCTCCACCACGGATCGGATGCGTCGCCAGCCCTTGGCGTGCAGCTCGTCGGCTCGCGGGGTCGACAACGCTCGGGTCAGCACTCTGACGATGTGATCGGCATGGGCTGCCGACTCCGCCGGATCGCAGAGGTCGAGGAGAGCGCGGTGGGCGTCGGCATCGGCGCTGTCGTACTCGGCGATCATCAGCAGATGCGTGTCGGCGAGGCGGTCCGGGCGCGGCTGTTCCCACTGGGCGCCTTCGGCCGACGGATAGATCCGGCCCAGGAGCCCCGCGAGCCGGTCGAGATGGTCGTCGCCGAGCGCCTTGAGGACGGTGCTGGCGGCCAGACGCCGGCGCGCCTGCTCCCTGGACGCGGCGGGATGCATGATGACGGCGGCCAAGGCGTGTGCCTGCTCGGCTTGCCGACGTTCGGCGGTCGCCGCGACGCGCACCTCCGCGCTCAACCAGGCAGTGGCCAAGTACCGTCGTTCATGCCTGACGAGCTCGGCGACCGGATCGCGCCGAGGGTCTTCCTCCCCAGGATCGCCGCCGGTGCCGTATTTGACGGCCAGGACCCTGATGAGCGCCTCGGCGAAGAGGTCGAGCGTGGTCGCATAGCGTCCCGGCGGACGTGAGGTCAGCGACTCCAGCGCAGGAAGGTCACGTAGGAATCCGGAGGCGACCGCGTAGTGTGCGAAGGCAGCGATCGCACCGGCCCAGACCGCGTCACCGGTGACGCCCGGCTGTTCGCTCACCGCATTCAGCAGCACCGGGTCGGGGTCGATCCAGGGATGCAGCGGACTGGTCACCGCTATCTCGTCCCACCAGCCGGCGGTATGGCGCGCGAGCAACAGGATTCTGATGTTCTGGCCGTCGCCTCCAGCAGGCGTGGCGAGCTGCGCGGCTGTGCGTATCAGCTGAGGAAGCAGGGCGGCGTATTGCTCCGCGTAGTCCACCACGAGAAGGGCCGATCGGCCGAAGCCGACGAGCGACTCCATGGCCCCGGTGATCCGCTCGATCGCCGGGACCGTGCGGTGCGCGACGTCGGCCCCGCCATGGCTTGCCTCGGCCGATGGCGCGAGGTCGACGAATCCCGCGGCCCAGCCCGGCTGCTGCCGCACCCGCTCGCACACCCGCTGCGCGAGATGGCTCTTGCCCTGGCCGCCCTGGCCCTCGACCAGCCGGACCAGCGGGCCGTCCGGAGCCAGGCACCAGCGGGCCAGCCGCTCGGTCTCCGGCCGCTCGATCAGATCGATGATCCCGGCCTCCGGCCGGAGCCACTGCGTGGGCCGGTCCAGGAACAGCGGCGCGGGCATGGCGAACAGCCACGCCGCCGCCTCCTCGACGGTCGCCGCCGACGGCGCGCCTGCCGAGGAGCCCGCGCCGATCTGCTGAAGGATCACATTGCGATCGCCATGCACCACAACGCTGTCGGTGAGGTGGCCGTACCTGAAGTCGTTCATAGGTCGGGCCGACCGAGGGTGGCGTCCAGGAAGCTGAGACCAGTGCCCATGCCCATCGTGCCTCACCGTCATCGCTCGGGCCGGTAGCGAATACGCGTACTGATTCTGTAGGCACAACACTCTACGCCGACGAAGGCGCACGGAGACCAGCGGCCCGACGCCCTTTCGTTCCGGTCCAGGATCGCCACACCTCGTCTCAGGGCTCGATGAGAACCTTCAACGCCGTGCGATCGGCCATCGCGCGGTATCCGTCCGGTACGTCGTCGAGGCCGACGGTGCGGTCGAAGACCCGGCCGGGTTGGACGCGGCCGTCGAGCACGTCGGGCAGCAGCTCGTCGATGTAGGCGCGGGCCGGGGCGACGCCGCCGGTCAGGGTGATGTTGCGGAGGAAGTCCGGGAAGCCGAAGGACACCTTGCTGTACTGCGGCGCGCCGACGCGGCTGATGGTGCCGCCGGCCCGTACAACGCCGAACGCGGTGGTCAAGGCCTGCTCCAGGCCGACGCATTCCAGCACGGCGTGGGTGCCGTCGCCGCCGGTCAGCTCCTTCACCTTCTCGACGCCCTCCGCGCCGCGCTCGGCCACGACGTCGGTGGCGCCGAACTCCAGGCCCAGGTCGGTGCGGTCCTTGTGGCGTCCCATCAAGATGATCCGCTCGGCGCCCAACCGCTTGGCGGCCAGCACCGCCGACAGTCCCACGGCGCCGTCGCCGATGACGGTGACCGTGGTGCGGGCGTCAACGCCGGCCGTCACGGCGCAGTGGTGTCCGGTGCAGAACACGTCGGACAAGGTAAGCAGGGACGCCAGCAGCGCGGGGTCCGCGCCGACCGGCAGCTTCACC
The DNA here is from genome assembly GCF_039531695.1 of Catenulispora yoronensis. NCBI lineage: Bacteria > Bacillati > Actinomycetota > Actinomycetes > Catenulisporales > Catenulisporaceae > Catenulispora > Catenulispora yoronensis. The sequence goes on along the minus strand of NZ_BAAAQN010000001.1, from coordinate 349,509 downwards.
AGGGTTCCGGCGGCTTGGGGCACGCGCACGGCCTCGCCCTGGCCGCCATCGACCCCGTCGCGGGCCCACGATCCGCCGTGGCGGCAGGAGGTGTGCAGGCCCTCCCGGCAGAAGTCGCAGGTCCCGTCCGACCAGACGAAGGGCGCGAGGACCAAGTCGCCGCGGGAGAGCCCGGACACCTCGGAGCCGAGGTCCTCGATGACGCCGAGGAACTCGTGCCCGATCCGGTCGCCGTGCGGGGTGGCGGGCTTGGAACCGTACTGCCACAGGTCGCTGCCGCAGACGCAGGCGCGCACCACGCGCACCAACGCGTCGGTGGGCTGCTTGATGACAGGATCCGGCACCTCGCCGACCCGCACGTCGCCGGCACCATAGATCAGGGTCGCCCGCATGAGAATGAGTCCTTCCAGACGGTTTCAGGTCGATGTGCCGCGGCTCAGCGCTCCAGCATCCGCATCTGCGCCTCGGTGTGGTGGTCGCCGGCCGGCGGTGTCAGGGCAGTGAGTTGGGCGATCTGCTCGTCGGTGAGCTGCACGCCCTCGGCGGCGACGTTCTCCTCCAGCCGGTGGATGTGGCGCGTGCCGGGGATCGGGACGATGTCCTCGCCCTGGGCCAGCAGCCAGGCCAGCGCGATCTGGGCCGGCGTGGCGCCGGCTTCGGCGGCGACGGCCTCGACCTCGGCCAGTATGCGCAGGTTGTGCTCGAAGTTCTCGTCGGCGAAGCGCGGGTTGCTCGTGCGGGAGTCGTCGGCGGCCAGGTCGTCCCGGGAGCGGATCTTCCCGGTCAGGAAGCCGCGGCCGAGGGGGGAGTAGGCGACGAAGCCGATGCCCAGTTCGCGCAGCAGGGGAAGCACCTTCGGCTCCTGGTCCCGGGTCCACAGCGAGTATTCGGACTGGACGGCGGCGACCGGATGCACGGCGTGTGCGCGCCGGATCGTCTCCGGCCCGGCCTCCGAGAGCCCGAAGTGCCGGACCTTGCCCTCGGCGACCAGTTCGGCGAGCGTGCCGGCGACGTCCTCGATCGGGGTCCCGGGGTCGACGCGGTGCTGGTAGTACAGGTCGATGTGGTCGGTGCCCAGGCGCTTCAGGGAGCCCTCGATCGCGGTCCGGATGTTGGCCGGGCTGCTGTCCAGGTTGCGCGGGCCCGCGCCGGCGTGCGAGACGAAGCCGAACTTGGTGGCCAGCACCACCTCGTCGCGGCGGTCGGCGATGGCGCGGCCGACGAGTTCCTCGTTGGTGAACGGTCCGTAGATCTCGGCGGTGTCGATCAGCGTGACGCCGAGGTCCAGGGCGCGGTGGATGGTGCGGATCGCCTCGGCGTCGTCCAGTCCTTCCCGGCTGTAGACGCCGGCCATCGACATCGCGCCCAGGCCGATGCGGGCGACGTCCAGGGATCCGAGTGTGACGTGTTGCATGAGTTCTCACCTTCGTCGCGGGCCGGGGTCCCGTGCCCCTCGGTCCCATACAAGCGGTATCCGTCTCGGCCTGGGAGTTCTTGATGTTCCTGGTACTGCCAGGACCTCCCAGGCCGGGCCGGTTCGAAGTACCGTCGGGGCATGCACCGCGGCAACGACGTCGACCCTCGCAGCGAGATCCGCGACTTCCTCACTACGCGACGCGCGAGGATCTCGCCTGATCAGGCGGGCCTTCCGGCTTACGGCACCGAGCACCGCCGGGTTCCCGGCCTGCGGCGCGAAGAGGTCGCCATGCTCGCCGGCGTCAGCGTCGACTACTACACGCGCTTGGAACGCGGAAATGCTCGCGGGGTGTCCGACCAGGTGCTGGACGCGCTGGCTCGGGCCCTGCACCTCGACGAGGCCGAGACTGCCCACCTCTTCGACCTGGTGCGCGCCACCAACGCCGCCGCGTCGGCTGCGTCGGCCCGGTCGGCCGCGTCGGCCGGGCACCGTCCGTCCGGGCAGCGGGTCCGGCCCGGCATGCAGCGGCTCCTCGACACGATGGCCATGGCGCCGGCCTACGTCCGCAACGGTCGTATGGACGTCCTGGCGTCCAACAGCCTGGGCCGGGCCCTGTTCGCCCCGCTGTTCGACAGTCCCGTCCGTCACACCAACATCGCCAGATTCATGTTTCTCGATCCGGCGGCCCAGGACTTCTACGACGGTTGGGACCGCCACGCCGCCGATACCGTCGCGCTGCTGCGCGCCGAGGCCGGCCGCAATCCGTACGACAAAGCGCTGTCCGACCTGATCGGCGAGTTGTCCACCCGCAGTGAGATCTTCCGTGTCCGCTGGGCGGACCACAATGTCCGCTTTCACCGCTCGGGGATCAAGCATCTGCACCATCCCGTCGTCGGCGAGCTGATGCTCAGCTACGAGTCGATGGAGCTGACGGCGGATGCCGGGTTGCGGCTCAATGCCTACAGTGCGGAGCTTGGTTCAGCGTCCCAGGACGCGCTCAATGTGCTGGCCAGCTGGTCTGCGACGACGACCACGGCGGTCCAGGAGTCCTGACCACCCGGGGTCCGGCCTGGCTCCAGGCTCAGCCGCGCCCGGTCTTCAGGCTCGCCTTCATTGCGTCGATAACTGCCTTCGACTCGCGCAGGCTCGCGCCGGTGAGCGAACGATGCAGTTTGATGGCCTGGATCGGCTGGTCGCCGCGGACGAGTTCCATGACCGGATCCGTCACGGACGCGGGAATCCGGTCGGCGACTGTCAAGGCCCTGAGTCCGTAGGCGGCGTCCTCGTCGACTCCCAGCCGCGCGAGCAGCAGATCGAGTTTGGCCTCGATCGCGGCGAGCCGTTGCTCGGTGCTGATGTTGTCGGACGTCATAGCGCCCACGTTAGCGGTCCCGCCGCGCGCCGGCACGTGAATCGGATTCGCAGCGGATTCGCAGAGTATCTGTAGCGCGGCAGCTCACTGTGGAGGTGCTTCCAGACCAGCGCTGGGAGTGCGTCCGCCAGAGCCGTCATTCAGATCGGAGCATCACCCGTGAGCACGAGCCGCTACAACTGGAACCGGACCCACCCCGGTCTGGTCAGTCTGCAAGAGGCCATCGAGCCGGTCCGGCGCCAGGTCGTCACCCACGCGATCTACAAGGAGATCTCCACCCTGGAGAACGTCCAGACGTTCCAGGAGAACCACGTCTTCGCGGTGTGGGACTTCATGTCCCTGCTCAAGTCGTTGCAGCGGCAGCTGACGCGGGTCGAGCTGCCGTGGATCCCGTCCGGCCCGACCGCCAGCCGCCGCCTGATCAACGAGATCACCCTGGTGGAGGAGAGCGACGAGCTCGGCGAGGGCTACATCAGCCACTTCGAGCTCTACCTCGACGGCATGGCGAACGCCGGCGCCTCGCGCCTGGCCGTCGACGCCTTCATCGACCTGCTGCGCGACGGCACCCCGGTCGCCGAGGCGATCACCGGCGCCGGCGTCCCGGCCGCGGCGGCCGACTTCATGGCGACCACCTGGCGGATCATCACCACCGAGCCGGTCCACTGCCAGGCCGCCGCCTTCGCCTTCGGCCGCGAGGACCTGATCCCGGAGATGTTCCAGCAGGTCATCGGGATCGCCGACCCGGACGGCCGCCTGGAGGCGTTCAAGGACTACCTGGCCCGCCACATCGAGGTCGACGGCGAACAGCACACGCCGATGGCGATGCAGATGCTCATCGACCTGTGCGGCGAGGACCAGTCGCGGTGGGACGCGTGCGCCGGGACGGTGAACGCGGCGCTGGAGGCCCGGGTCGCGCTGTGGGACGGGATCGTGGGCCTGCTCAAGGGCTGACGGGGGACTGGGAACGGAGAGATTGCTGACAGTGGGCTGACAGAGGGGATCGGCGGCAGACCGGCTTGGCCCCGCTCGGCTCCGGCGCTGGCATCCGTCCCCGGCTCCGCCACCTGTTCGCCATCTCAGAAGCGCGCCGCGCAACTCCTATAATGTCTATGGACAAAGGGGGCTGATGGGGAACGCGAACTGCTGGCCCCGGCCACTCGTCCTCGACCCAAGGAAGCGCCCATGTCTGTCACCGATCAGTACCTGCTGAACAACGAGAACTACGCCGCCGGCTTCACCGGACCGCTCCCGCTGCCGCCGTCGCAGAACGTCGCCGTCCTGGCCTGCATGGACGCCCGGCTGGACGTCGCCGCTGCGCTGGGGATCGGCGAGGGCGAGGCCCACGTCATCCGCAACGCCGGCGGCGTCGCGACCGACGACGCCATCCGGTCGCTGGCGATCAGCCAGCGGCTGCTGGGGACGCGGGAGATCATCCTGGTCCACCACACCGAGTGCGGCATGCTGACGTTCACCGACGACGACTTCAAACAGCAGATCCAGGCGGACACCGGGATCAAGCCGGCGTGGGCCGCCGAGGCGTTCCCGGACGTCGAGGAGGACGTGCGCCAGTCCATCCGGCGCATCAAGGCGAGTCCCTTCATCCCGCACACCGACGCGGTGCGGGGGTTCGTCTTCGATGTCGCCGACGGCCGGCTGAACGAGGTCAAATAGCGAATAGCCGACCGCGAAGCGAAACGCTCGCCGTCCGGACCCGAAGGTCCCGACGGCGAGCGTTCTGCTTTACGGTAGGTGCCCAGTGGTTCCGGGGCGTCAGTACGCTGACGCGGCGAGAGCCAACGCCGGGACGAACCGTGCCCCGTCGATGGTGCCCCAGCCGGTCGCCATGTCGTAGCCGACTCCCGCGCTGGGACCGGTCACGCCGTTGTCGCTGATGTTGCCCACGGTCACGTCCTGGATGCCCGTGAACTTGCCGATCCGCGGGTTCGTCGACAGCGGGCCCAGCTGGTACAGCGCCGAGTTGATGGTGCCCAGCCGGTGGCCGGCCACCTGGTCGGCGAGCGCGACGACGCCGGCCATGATCGGGCAGGACTCGCTGGTCCCGGCGATCAGGTGCCAGCCCGGGCGGGTGAAGCTGAAGTACACCCACGCCGCGCCCGACAGGGTCGCGCTGAACGAGATGTCCGGCGTGCCGCGCTGGGCGCCGACCACGGACTTGACGCCGTTCTGGTAGTCGGGCCGCTTGAACACGTGGGACTGCCCGCCGCCGCCGACGACGCCGCCCGGGTCGAGCAGGTCGTTGTCGTTGCCGGTGACGTCCGGTGCGGTGCGGTTGCCGTTGTCGTCGATCGCCGGGTAGGTGCCGCCGATCGAGGTGACCAGCGGGTCCGAGGAGGGCCAGGAGTTCGCCGGGTACGGGAAGAACCCGTTGCCGTCGAGGGTCTGGCTGGTCACGCCGTTGTCGCCGGAGGAGGCCAGCACCGTCACGTGGTGCGCCGCCGCGTCCTTGTACGCGTACCGCAGGTTCGTCAGCGACGAGAAGTCGTGCTGGTCGAAGCCCGGGAACGTGTCCTCGGTGGCGCCGAAGCTCTGCGAGATGACGTCGCCGACCCCGGAGTCGATGAGCGACTTCTCCGCGTCCATCATCTCCGGCAGGCCGGTGACGCCCTCGGTCTCGGCGACCGCGGTCTCGGCCAGCACGATCTTCGCGCCGGGGGCGATCGCGTGGGCGTACTCGACGTCCAGCGTCGTCTCCTCGGCCCACCCGATCATGGTGGAGTCGTTCGGGTCGAACGGCGGGACGTTCCCGAACTTCCGGATGTCCACCGTGGTGTCCGGCAGGCCCCACTGCTTGTCGAAGACCTCCAGGTCGGCCTGGATGCTGGGCGACCCGTAGGCGTCGACGATCACGATCGTCTTCCCCTTGCCGGTGACCCCGGCCTGGTACAGCGGGTTCAGGTCATAGGCGCTGCGGTACTGCAAGGGGCTGTAGCAATTGATCGCGAGCTGCGTCAGACATTGCGACGTCGGCAGCGGCGTGGGCAGGTTCGCCACCTCCCGGCTCCCCGAGATCATCGGGTGCACCTGGGTGCTCTTGCCGGAGCCCTGGCTGCCCGCGGACGTCACGGTGGACGCCGCGGACGAGGCCGCCAGGGTGAACGCGCTCGCTATGGCGAGGCTGAGCGCGCCGGCACGGGTGGCACGTTTGCGGGTGCTCATTTGACTCCTAGTCCTTGGAAAACACCCCGATGGAACAGTGCACTGTGCACGTCACTCAAAAGGCGGGCGGAACGCAATGGCGCACCGCCGCGATTGACTGAATCGTTATCGGGAAACAGGGTTTACCCTCTGTGAGTCAGGACACTGTTTCAAATCGCGCGAGTGCCGCGTCGGAGGACGGTCACTGTGCGTGGCGCCCAAAACCGATATCGGGCGGGCCGACCACGGTGATAGAACTGCCGCTGTGCATAAGTCTCTGGCGTTTCCCGACCTGCTGCGGCTGATCGACGAGCGCGCGACCGCCTTCCGCGCCGTGATCGCCTCGGCACCCAGCCTCGACGTCCAGGTGCCGACCTGCCCGGAGTGGACGCTGTTCGATCTGGCGCAGCACCTGGGCCAGGGGCGCCGCTTCCGGGCCGCCACCGTCGCTGCCGGACCCGCCGACGCCGCCCCGGCCGAGGCGGTCGCCCAGCGCGCCGTGCCGGCCCCCCGGGAGCGCGACGAGCTGCTGGCCTGGCTGGCCCTGACGACGCAGGAACTGCTGGACGCGCTCCAGGCCTCCGACCCGGACGGCGCCTGCTGGACCGGCTGGGGCGCCACCCAGTTGACGGACACCTGCGGTTCGGTCGCCCGGCACCAGGTCCAGGAGATCGCGGTGCACACCTACGACGCCCAGGCCGCCGTGGGCACCCCGCAACCGCTGCCGTCGGAGGTGGCGCTCGACGGCGTCGAGGAGAACCTCTTCATCACCTGCTACACGACGGTCCCGTGGCCGCACAAGCCCACAGCCTTCGACTTGCACGCCACCGAGGGCCGCTCCTGGCGCCACACGGTCGACGGCGACGGTGCCCGGACCACCCGGCTGCCCGCCGCCGGCGAGGACCCGGACGCGGCCGGCGTTTCGCTGCGCGGTACGGCCAGCGATCTGGTTCTCTTCCTGTACGAGCGCATTCCGGTGGACTCTCTGGAGGTCGACGGGGACGCGGGGCTGCTCGAACTGCTCCGCACCTGGGAATGGTGGCTGTGACGGCACGCCACTGTTGGTTCAGGGGGCGCGGAGCTGGCTCCGCAGGGTGAGCGGCGCGTGTGTCGTGTGAGCGGCACGTGTGCTGCGTGAGACGTGTGTGCGGCGCGTGCGACGTATGCGGCGAGCGAGACGTATCAAGGTGCTGTCTCATCGGGCATCGCTGCTGGATGCCGAAGCTGTTGATAGATGGTGTTCGCCCGCTGCGCGAACGCTGCCGCGTCCGGATCCTCGCGGAGATCGAGCACTTCCCCGATGGCGCGCAGCGCATGGGCCTGGTCGAGCGGAGCCTCGGCGGTAAGGGCTTCGGCGACGGACGCATGGTAGGAGTTCAGCGCCTCGGGAAGTTGCCGCCGGCCACGGTGGGCATGCCCGGTGGTCAGGTGGATGCGGGCCCGGCGCAACGGGTCGTGGATCGACGCGGCCAGGTGTGAGGCGTGGTGGAGATGCTGGAACGCGGCGCCGTGATCGCCCCGGTTGATGTCGGTGCCGGCGAGGCTGATGAGCGTGTCGATCTCGTTGCGATGGTCGCCGAGGGCCTGGAACAGGGTGAGCGCGGTGTGGAACGAGGCCTGCGCGGCCTCGTGCTCGCCGAGGTCGCTGTGGACGGCGCCGATATTGCTGTGCAGCACCGCGGTGTTCTGCGGGTCGCCGAGATCGTCGATGAAAGCCTCGGCCTGGTGGAGATGCCAGAGCGCCTTGTCGACGTGTCCAGCCCTTCGGTACATCTCGCCGAGGTTCGTGTGGACGTCGCACTGCAAGGCCGGGTCCCCGATGTCGCGGGCGGTCTCCAGAGCCCGATGGCTGAGCGTGAAGGCTTCCGCATGCCGTCCGAGCTCGAACATCTGGACGCTCAGGTGGTCTTCGGCGACCGCGCGTCTGCCGAGGTCCCCGAGACTGTCGTAGAGCGCCGCGGCCTGCTCATAGGCGGGGATCGCCAAGGCCGGCTGGCGGGCATGGAAATGGGTCCGGCCGATCTGGACCCAGGCGTTCGCCTGGCCGTACCGGTCGCCGCACTCGACCCACGCGTTCAGTGCACGTTGCGCGAGGGACAGGGCGAGATCCAGCTCGCCGGTGCGGATGCGCGCAGCCGCCAGGTCGGTGAGCAGTCGTGCCGCTGTGGCGTCGCCGAAGCCTTTGCCGGCGTTGGCATGGCTCTCCATCGCCTGTTGCAGGATGCCGATGGCCCGGGTCCAGTCGCCGCGGCGGTCGAGGAACTCCGCCAGCACCAGGGGCAGCAAACGGGCCCGGTCGTGCCAGCCGCGCTGATGCGCCAGCAGGTTCATGGCGTCGAGGTTCTGCCACTCGGTGTCCAGCCAGGCGCGGGCCCGGCCCGGGGAGTCGAAGGTGGGCGTGGTCCGGGCCACCGCGGGCGACTCGGCGGCCGGCCGGCGCCGAGGATGAATCGCGCGGTCGGCGCTCAGCGCCGTGGCCAGATAGAACGACAGAAGACGGGACAGAGCCGCGTCGGTGTCCGCCGGTCCTTGGCGCAGGGCCAGCTCGGTGAGTGCGTACTCGCGCATCAGGTCGTGCAGCCGGTACCGGTGCGGCCTCGTCTCCTCGATCAGGTGGTATTCGAGCAGCGCCTCCAGCGCCAGGTCCGCGGTCGCCGGATCAGTGCCCGTCAGCGCGGAGACCGCGTCCGTCCCGATGTCGGGGCCGGGGTGGGCGGCGAGCAGGCACAGAACGGTGCGCTGCTCCTCGGGCAGGGCGTAGAGCGAGACGGCGAACGCCGCGTAAGTGCGGGAATTGAGATGGTCGGCCGCCGACCGCTTCTGGGCCGTGACCAGGCGGTCGTTCAGGTCTGCCAGCGCCCAGGTGGGGCGGGTGCGGAGGTAGGCGGCGGCGACCTCCATGGCCAGCGGCAGCCCGCCGCAGCGGCGGGTGAACTGTTCCAGGCTCTGGGCCAGGTCGGGCAGGTTCCGCCCGACGATGACCGACAGCATCTCGCCGGCCGCGGCGTCGGACAACGGCTGGAGTGTGTGCTGCCGCAACCCCGACAGGCCGGACAGCCGACGCCGGGAGGTCAGCAGGACGACGCTGCCCGGGGCCGTCGGCAGCAGGGCCTCGATCTGCTGGCTGTCGGCGACGTCGTCGAGCAACAGCAGAATGCGCAGACCGCTGGTGCGCCGCCGCCACAACGCCGCGAGGGCGTTCGTGCTGTCGGCGCGGGCCATCTGCCGTGCCGGGGTCGCGATGTCGTCGAGGGCTTGCACCAGGGCGTCCCGTGCGGTGACCGGCGATTGCGAGAGGTGATGAGTTCGCAGGCTGATTTGCAGGAAGCCGTCGGGGCAGTGCGGGCGCAGGAGGTGCGCGGCCCGGACAGTCAATGCGGTTTTGCCTATTCCGGGCATTCCGTCCAGAGCGAACAAGGCGGGGCCTGACCGGGTGCGGATGTCATGGGCTATGCCGTCGAGCAACTCCGCCAGTTCCTGGTCGCGGCCCGCGAGGTGGGGCGGATCCGGGTCGAGCGTGTCGGGCACCCAGGCGGTGCCGGTCGGCGCGGAGGGCCGGGAATGGGCGGTGCCGCGCAGGATCTGCTGGTGCATCGCACGCAGTTCCGGGCGCGGCTCGATGCCGAGGTTCTGCAGCCGTATGCGGGCTGTGTGGAAGGCGGCCAGCGCTTCTTCCGTCCGTCCGGCGACTTCGAGTGCCGACATCAGGAGGGCCACGGCCTTCTGGTCCGTGTGCCCGTCGCTCGTCAGTTCCGTGAGCTCGCCGATGAGGTCTGCGCTTGGGTTGTCGGTCTGCAATTCGAGCTCGATGCGGGCCAATGTGGCGTTGCGCCGATGCGCCAGGAGTACGCGGCGCGTGGTTTCCGCCCACTGGCCCTCGATCCCGGCCAGCGGCTCGCCATGCCAGAGCGCTTCGGCACGTTGTAGAAGCGAGCGCGCCTTGAGGGGCTCGGCCGCCCGCGTACTGGTGCCCAGGTGGAAAAGCTGGAGGAAGTGCCGCGCATCGATGTCTTCGAGCGGCATGTCCAGCCGATAGCCGCCGGAAGCGGTGCTGACGATGAGGCTGTCGCCACAGACGTCCCGGAGACGTTTGCGAAGGCGGGAGACATGCACCTGGATGCTCTCCCGCGCCGACCGCGGTGGTTCGTGGTCCCACAGGCGTTCGGCCAAGCTCTGGGCCGAGACGGCGTTTCCGGCCTCCATGGCGAGGATCGCCAGCAGACGCTTTTCCTTGCGGCCGCCGATCGGATAGGACCGCGCATCGTGCCATAGCTCCAGTGCGCCGAGCAACGTGAGCCGCACCTGGGTTCCCCCTTACCGGCCGCGTGTACGTCCCCTGCCTTCATGTCTACACCGGACAGGTTTCAGGCTCTAGGGCCTATTGGCTGTATATCGGCAAATGGCGGGCTTCAGCCTTCCATCGCCAGCCCGGTCCGGTACGGAGGGCGTAACGGTGCCAGACGGATCCCGCAGTCCAAGGCCATCGCCCAACGGATGAGGCTGAAGGTGCGCGGAGCCGTGGTCAGGGTCTCCCAGTGCCGGAGCGAAGTCTGGCCGACGCCGGCCCGGCGGGCGACCTCGATCTGCGTCAGCCTGTCTCCTGCCTTGCGGATATCCCGTAGAGTGGTTATCAGTCTCCTGAGCTCGTAGGTGTCCCAGTCCTCGCCGCGATCTCGAACCAGCGGAAGGTGGACTCGTGCGCCGAGGGTGTCCACGATCACGAGCCTCAACATCAGGGCGCGGGCCCAAACGATGAGATGGCGGACTGTCAGGGACTCCCGTCCGGATTCCCAGTCGATCACGGAGTTCGTGGAGACGCCGAGCAGGGAGGCGAGTCTGTGTTGTGGCAGGTCGCCACGTTGTACGCGCGCCGCGGTCAACTGAACCGTGAGGACGGCGACTTCTTCTTGCACTGCCGCGTCCGTAAGCGGCGCCATGACGACTCCAGGGCTTCTGCCGCAGACGCCCGTTTGACGGTCGGCGACGATCTAGTAGCTACGCGGCTTCGGTGGCGCGTCCGGCAGGGAGCGGGCATGCGTCAGCGCACGCCTTGCGAACCCATTCCCGCCGCTGCGACCAGGAAACCTAGGGCATTGCCCGACCAGGAGACCGGGCGGGCAGAGCCAGTGTAGGCCAGATCGGGGAACTTCTCGGAATTTCCGTGGTTCTTGCTGTGATCCAGATAATGAGGGTCCGCTTATACGGACACCGAATCAGAGATTTACCACCAAGTTTTCGGACTCTTCCGATAGCATGACTGCTCATACACTCGCCTGGACATGGCCAGGCCCTGGGACATGAGCGAGAGACAAAAGTGTCGAAGTCGAACAAGCTCCGTCTGTTGGTTGCTCCCGCCGCGGTGGTTATCGGGCTGACCCTGTCGGGGACCGCACAGGCCGCTGTCGTCGCACCTATGCGGGCCACGGCCTTGGTGGCCTCCGACAACTGGGTGGACCATGCCGGGATGTCCCAGAGGGCTGGTGCCCACCAGGACGCGGCCGCCGTGGATTTCGCCCCGCTCCGGGACGCGGCGACCGTGATCATCGAAGTGCTGCGGTTCATAGCTGGGCCGCAGGCTGCTCCGTACGAAGATCGCTGAGGTCTACGGCGCTGCTCTGCGTGCCAGTCCGGAGCAGCGCCGGATCGGTCGCGTGCCGACCCTCTCGTGCTCGATGTGATGCACCATCGGCACAGCAAATCTGAACAGCCGTCGCCGTGCTGGGACGCCCGGACTTCCGGGCGGCCCAGCATGGTTGTTCCGGCTCGGTGTCGGTCAAGATGCGGCGAGATGCGAGATGCGAGATGCGAGATACGCGATGCCGGATGCTTCACGCGCAATCGCATACTCAGGGTTTTTACTCAAGGTGATCGTCTTTACCGGGCGGGTTCGGCCGCTGTAGTGATGGCTCCGGTGCTGTGATCCATCGTCCAGGCCGTGCTCAAGGGGGTAGTTTGATGCGGGAATCAGAGGCTTTATCCGCTCGGTCGCGGGCGTCCAGGCCGTTGCCGTACCGGCTTGCCGGGTGGGGGTGTGCCGTCGGGGTCGTGGCGGCGTCGGCTGGTCCGCTGGCGGCGGCGAATGCGGGTGCGCCGGTGTCGTTCTCCCGGTGGGAGGGGCATGATCGCTATGGCACGGCGGCGGCGTTGGCGGAGGGTGCCTACCCTGGTGGTGCGGACAGTGTCATCGTGGCCAGCGGCTCCTCCTACGCCGACGCTCTTGCCGCCGGGTATCTGTCCGGCTATCTGCACGGTCCGATTCTGCTGACCGATCCCCACTCGTTGCCGGGCGCCACCAGCAGCGCGTTGGCGGCCTTGCATGCGCGGCACGTCTACATCGTCGGTGGGCCGATGGCGGTTGATGCGAATGTCGCTGCTGCTATCGGGGGTCTGCCGGCGGGCGGGGGTGGGCGGTTGCAGGTGACCCGGATCGCTGGGTCGGGTCGGTTTGAGACCGCGGCGGCGGTGGCCGAGGTGCCGCCGGGGTCGGCGGTCGGTGTGGTGGGTGGGCTGCGGACGGCGATTGTGGCGTCGGGCGTGAACTTTCCTGATGCGTTGGCCGGCTCGCCGTTGGCGGCGGGGGCGGCGTTGCCGATCCTGCTCACCGACCCGCGGGCTCTGTCCGGACCGACCTCGCAGGCGCTGACCCGGTTGGGGATCAAGCAGGTGCTGGTCCTGGGCGGACCGGCCGCGATCGACCCGGCGGTGGACAGGACCCTGACTTCGATGGGGATCACGGTGCACCGGCTGGCCGGGCCGGATCGTGGTGCGACCGCGGCCGCTATCGCCAACTGGGCCACCAGCACGCTCGGGTTCACCCCTGGCCGCGTCGCTATTGCGCGTGGGGACAACACCGGCGGTGGTGTGGACGCCCTCGCCGTCGGCCCGCTGGCCGGAGCCCGGCACGAACCGCTGCTGCTGACCGACTCGGCCACCGCCGCCGGCGCCGCGACCCTGAACTACCTGCGTATCTTCGGCCCGCAGATCAGCGGCGGCGACATCGCGGGCGGACCGGCAGCCGTCAGCCCAGGCCTGAAGACGCAACTGGAAGCACTGGCCACCGGCCATTCGCAAAGCCCGGACCCGGATCCGAACCCGGCCCCCGGTACCGGACCTGCCAAGCTGCACATCACCGTCACCGACCTGCCCAGCGGTCTGCCGGCGGCCGTCACCGTGACCGGCCCCGGCGGATACCGCCGTACCGTCACCACGACCACGGACCTCACCGGCCTGGACGTCGGCGCGTACCACATCGCCGCGGATCCGGTCACCGGCAGCAACGGAACCATGTACGTCCCGACCGTCGCCGGCGCCGACCCGACCATCAGTGCCAGTACGCCGGCCACCGGGACCGTCGACTACTACACACAGATCTCCGCCGCCACCAAACCCCTGGCCCCGGCCCAGGTCGCATCGGCCATCGTGAACGCCGACGGCACCACCACCGTCGTGACCGCCGCTGGCGCGCCGGTCCTGAAGTCCGGCGACATCATCGCCACCGGCATCGGCCCCGCGACCCCGAACGGCCTCCTCGTCGTCGTCACCAAGGTCGCCGCCGCCGGTCAGGCGAAGGCTCTGGCCGCCGGCGTCGCCACCACGAACCAGGGCCAGTCGCTGACCACTCGCCCGGCCCCGCTGCAAGCGGCGATCCCTCAGGGCAACCTGGACCTCGACACCGTGCTGCCGACCCAGAACCCGACGTCCGCGGTGCGGCCAGCGTCCGCAGCGCCGGCGGGCTCCGCCGCCGCCTCGTCGTGGACGAAGAACATGACCTGTACCGCCAACATGCAGGCAACGCTTCAGGGAACGCTGACGGCCTCCTTGGCCCCCGCCTTCCACGCCCACTGGTCGGCGAACAGCCTCGGCGCCACCGCGACGGCCACCGCCACGGTCGACTCCGACGTGAAGGCGACGGCCACCGCCGCCGGCGACTGCTACCTCAACCCGACACCGTTGGCGCCGGAACGCTCCTTGACGCCGATCGTCATCGAGATCGGCCCCGTCCCGGTGGTCATCGTGCCGCGGCTGCTGTTCACCGTCCAAGGAGACGCGCAGGCCGACGGCGTGCTCAGCTCCGAGGCCGGGATGCACCTGCAGGCGGTCGCCGGCCTGGGCTACGAGGTGCGCCAGCCCATCACACCCATCGGCTCTTATACGCAGAGCGGGTCCTACCAGCCGCCGACGGTGACCGGCAACGCCCTGGTCAGGTCGACGCTCAGCAGCAAACTGACCCTCGCGCTGTACGGGATCGCCGGTCCGGTCATCAACGTGGACACCGGCCTGTCCTTCGAGGCGTGGGCGGCGACTCGGGACTGGTCTCTGTACGGCACGTTCGCCGCGGGGGCCGAGCTGAACATTCCCGCGCTGGGCATCGACATTTCGAAGCAGGACGTGATCAAGGGCGATGTCCGCATCGCGGGTACGGCCTGAAAGCCCCCGGTCCGGTCGGCCGCCGGACTGCCAGCTTTCTGCCAGCCCCCGGCGTGATGCTGGGGGCTGTTTCCACGTGCCCACGTATGAGGAAGGCTGGGACATTGAACCAGTTGAGGAAGGCCGCCGTCGTTGTGGCGTCGGCGGTCATGACGACCATGACGCTGACGAGCCAGGCGCACGCGGGCTATCCGCTGGAGTACAACGTGATGATCTACAGCGGCACCGGGCAGAATCTCTGCCTCGACGCCGACGGTTCGCACGGGTTGTACGCGGGGGATCCCGTGAAGCTCTGGCCGTGCAGCTCGGGCGACAGCTACGAGGCCTGGGACCTTCACGACGACCTGACCATCAGCCCGCATTCCAACAGCGATCTGTGCCTGGACGCGTCCGATCCCACCGGGACGTTGGCGGTCGGCGCGGCGGTCCAGATCTGGTACTGCAACGGCGGCAGCAACCAGCAGTGGGGCGGCGCGCTCGGCAACGCCGTCAATTGGTACAACGGGGCTGTCTCCAACGGAACCTTCCTGTACCTGGACGCGAACGCCTCCTCGCCGGTGCAGGCGGGGACGCCGGTGGAGGTCTGGACGCTCAACCACGGCTCGAACCAGGGGTGGGCCTGGGCGCCGCGTTCCTGAGGCGACGACTGCTCCGAACTCGATCGCCGGGAAGCCAGGCTCGGCGCCTGAGGAGGAGGGCTCGTCGGCACTGTGCTGGGCTGCGCTGTGCTGGGCTGTGCTGCACTGTGCTGCGCTGGGCTGTGCTGTGCTGCACTGCGCTGGGCTGTGCCGCGCCGAGCCTTCATCAGTCCGTAAGGAGTCGATGGCGTGTGCCGGGCCCGGTCAGGCGGTTACCTGGTGCAGTGAGGAATCCCATCCCGAAGGACCCGCCGTCCTTCGTCCGCGACGGCGCTCCCGACTCCGCCGCCGACGTCCTGGTCGTCGACGACGACGCCACCGTCGCCGAAGTCGTCGCCGCCTACCTCACCCGCGAGGGCTACACCGTCCGCCGCGCCGCCGACGGGCCGGGCGCTGTCGCCGCCGCGCAGCAGCGCCTGCCCGATCTGGTGCTGCTGGACCTGATGCTGCCCGGCTTCGACGGCTACGAGGTGCACCGCCGCATCCAGGCGCTGGGCCCGGTCCCGGTCATCATGCTGACCGCGCTGGGGGAGGAGAGCGATCGGATCCTCGGGTTGCAGGTCGGCGCGGACGACTACGTGACCAAGCCGTTCAGCCCGCGCGAATTGGTGCTGCGCGCGGCCGGGGTGCTGCGCCGGGCCCGGCCGCCCGCGCCGGCCCCCGGAGCCGGTCCGGACCTGCGCCGGGCCGGCGGCCTGGAGGTCGACATGGTCGGCCACCAGGTCCGGCTGCACGGCGAACCGGTCGCCCTGACCGGCCGCGAATTCGACCTGCTGGCCTTCCTGCTCGACCATCCCGGCCAGGCGTTCACCCGGACCGAGCTCATGCACCGGGTGTGGGGCTGGGAGTACGGCGACCAGTCGACGGTCACGGTCCATGTGCGGCGGCTCCGGGAGAAGATCGAGGCCGACCCGGCCGCGCCGGTCCTGATCATGACGGTCTGGGGTGTGGGCTACCGGCTCGACGTGCCGGAGGACTACGAAGGGCAGGTCCACTCGCAGGCCAATGCCGCCCACCTGACCGGACTGGAGACCTCCGATGCGTGACCAGGGCCATTTGCCAGTGAATGCCTCCTGCGCAGCGGCCGCAGACCCGATCGGACTGGAGACCTCCGATGCGTGACCAGGACCATTCGCCGGTGAATGCCTCCTGCGCAGCGGCCGCAGACCCGATCGGACCGGTGACCCGCGATGCGTGACCAGTTCCTCATCATCCTGATGGGCGCGGGCTCGGCCGTCGGAGCGGCCGCGATCGGCTGGACCGCGCTGCGGATGTTGCGTGGCCGCTCCCTGCGCGCCTCACTGTTCGCCAGCGCCGCGACCGCGGTCCTGGCCGTCGTCGCCGGTGCTCTGATCGCCTCCCGCGCGATGTTCATCTCGTCCCACGACGCCGGCGTCGTACTCGTCGTCTCGTTGTCCGGCGCGCTCGTCACCCTCGTCCTGGCCTTCCTCCTCAGCCGCAGCCTCGCCGACGACAGCAAGGCCCTGAGCTCGGCCCTTCAAGCCCTCGGCGACGGCGAACCGCTGACCGGCCGCCACGGCCCGGCGGACGCCGCACCCGCGCTGGCCACCGGCGAACTCGCGGCGCTCAGCCGCGAACTGGCCGCCACCGGCGCCAAACTCGCCGAGTCCCGGGACCGCGAACGGGCGCTGGAGCGGTCCCGGCGGGAACTCGTCGCCTGGGTCTCGCACGACCTGCGCACCCCGCTGGCCGGACTGCGCGCCATGGCCGAGGCCCTCGAAGACGGCGTCGCGCCCGACCCCGCGCGCTACTACACCCAGATGCGCGAGGCCACCGACCGGCTCGCCGGCATGGTCGACGACCTCTTCGAACTGTCCCGGATCCACGCCGGAGCCCTGAGGCTCACCCTGGAGCGCGTGGCGCTCGCCGACCTCGTCGACGGAGCCCTGGCCGAGGGGCAGCCGCTGGCCAAGGCCCGCGGCATCGACCTGACCGGTGTCGTGACCACGAACGCGACGGTGCACGGCGACATCCGCGAACTGTCCCGGGCCTTGTCGAACCTGGTGGTCAACGCTATTCGGCACACCCCGGCGGACGGGATGGTCCGGATCGAGGCGAGCGAGGTGGTGGCCGCCTCGCCGCCGTCGCCGCGGTCGACCCGCGAGCCCGATGCGGCGGGTGCGACCAGCAAGGCTGGCATGGCCAGCGCAACCACCACAGCCGGCGCAACCACCACATCCGCGCCGGTGCCAGTGCCAATCGCGGTGACCGAACCACAGGTGCGGATCTCGGTCACAGACGCCTGCGGCGGCATCCCCGAGGAGGACCTCGACCGCGTCTTCGACGTCGCCTGGCGCGGTACCCCGGCCCGCACCCCGGAGGCCGCCGGCCCGATCGGCGCGGGCACGGGCGCGGGCCTGGGATTGGCCATCGTCCGCGGCATCGCCGAGGCGCACTCCGGCGACGTGACGGTCGGCAACGTCGAGGGCGGCTGCTGCTTCGAGATGCGCTTGCCGGTCCCCGTCCCGGTCGGCTGACGCGGCGCGGAGCGCGGCACAGTCGCCAGGCGAGCCTGCCCCTCCACGCACGACGGCCGTGCTTGGCTTGGATCATGAGGCGCTCGATTCCCCGGGGGGTATCTGTGTTCGAGGACGCTCGTGCCTGAGATCACGAGCGTCGACGTCGAGCGCATGACGTCGGCCTTGTTCATCGAGCCCGGAGTGCGCTCGCCGAGCTTCACCAAGTTCTGGACGCTGCTCGTCCTGGCCGCGCTGATCGCCTCGGCCGGGGTCGTCGGGGACTCCACCGCCACGGTCATCGGAGCCATGATCGTGGCGCCGCTGATGACGCCGATCCTCGGCAGTGCCCTGGCCTTCGTCCTCGTCGACCGGACCCACCTGGTCCGCTCGGTGCTGCTCGTGCTCTGCGGCTCGGCCGCCGTCGTCGCCGTCGGCTACCTGGTGGGGTGGGTCGCCGCGCCGCCCGACGACTTCGCGGGCAACAGCCAGGTCGCCGCGCGGATCAGTCCGCATCTGATCGACCTGGTCGCGGCGCTGGCGACGGGGACCGCCGGCGCCTTCGCCCTGGCCCGCACCGACGTCTCCGACGCCCTGCCCGGCGTGGCCATCGCGATCTCCCTGGTGCCGCCGCTGGCGGTGACCGGGCTGCTGCTGGACGTCCATCGCTACCACGACGCCGGCCAGTCGGCCCTGCTGTTCGGCACGAACGTCGCGGCGATCATCGCCACCGGCATCGCCGTGTTCCTGGCGTACCGGGTCCGCGCCGCGGCCGCCGCCGCGGGCCGGCATGTCGGGCGGCTCCGCGGCCGCGGCCTGGCCCTGGTCGGCGCGCTGCTGGTCCTGGTCGCGGTACCGCTGACGGTCGGCACCTTGTCGGTCACCCACGACCGGCAGCTGGCCGCCGACGCCGGCCCGGTCGCGCGCCGCTGGGCCGACGGCCACGGCTGGGAGGTCGAGGCGGTGAGCGCCCGGGACGGCAAGGTCGAGATCACCGTCGTCGGCCTGCCCCCGGCGCCGGACCCGGAGGGCCTGCGGGCGGCGCTGGACGGCGCCGGAGCCGGCGACGCCCCGCTCCTCCTGCACGTGCTGGGCGGCGACAGTCTGCTGTGTCCGGCTCATGGCGGCCAGTGCAAGGCGGCCCACACGGCCACCGTGCCGAATCCCGCCTCGTAAGGCTCGCCCGCCGCCCCGATTCGTATCTATTTTCCGACTGTGCTACAGTGATCTTGTTGCAGTAGTGGTACCCATGAACTAAGTGTGCGCCTGATGCTTTGCGGCTTCAGGCGTCTTTTGTTTCCGGAGTTCTCCGGTTGGGGTCATTTCGGCGGCCAGGGCTCCGCGCAGTGCGGAAGTCCTTTCGTTCCCCACACCGAGGAGGAAGATCATGACGACCGGTACCGTGAAGTGGTTCAATGCGGAAAAGGGTTTCGGGTTCATCGAGCAGGATGGCGGCGGCCCCGACGTTTTCGCGCACTTCTCCAACATCGCTTCCGACGGCTACCGCGAACTGCGGGAAGGCCAGCGGGTGAGCTTCGAGATCACGCAGGGCCAGAAGGGCCCGCAGGCCGCGAACATCGTTTCGGCCTGATCGCGCGAAGCCTGATCGCAGCGCGGCGAGCCCGGATTTCCGGGCTCCGCTCGACGTGAGTCCGGCCCGGCACCTGGACAAGGTGCCGGGCCGGACTTTTCTGTTCCGCGGGGGCGACCGGGGGTGCGGCCGGGGATGCGACGGGGGGGTGCAACCCCGAGTGCGACCCCGAGTGCGACGGCGGGATGCGATCGCGAACGCGGGGGCGAGTGCGGGGGCGAAGACCGGGTCAGGCGGCCGCGCGCAGCTTGGTGAGGGCCTCGGCGAGGATGGCCTCGGCGTCGGCGTCGCTGCGCCGTTCGCGGACGTAGGCCAGGTGCGTGCGGAACGGGATCGTCGGCGTCGGCGCCGGCGGGTTGTCCCGGTCCAGGCCGGCGGGGCGGTGGCAGTCGCGGCAGTCCCAGGTCGTGGGAATGTCCGCGGAGGCGGCGAAGACCGGACTGGTGGAATGGCCGATCGCGCACCAGAAAGTCACCGCGCTCCGCGCGACCGACGGGCCTCTTTCGTTCTCGCCTCTGGGGCCGGCGCCTATCCTGCTCCCACGTAGTCCGCTGCGCGCCATAGTTTTTGGAGCCTCCTTTGCCGCGGTCGGCTTCGAGCTCAGCTGAGCGAACCGTCCCGCTGTGACGAACAGTACGCCCTCGCGACGGCCCTGATCAGAAAACTGTCCGACCGGTTATAGGACCGTTGGGCAAAGTTGTTCCCGGGCGTAGGATGACCCCGACCGAGGACATGTCGCACATCGGTATCCGCATTGGTGTCGCCCTGGGTTCACGACCGATCTCTCATCGGATCAGACGGGCGGATCATCCCGCATGTCGAAGCGTTTCTTCCCCACGACTCCGGAACCGGGATGGCAGTACTTCGCTTACGGCAGTCTGCCTCGCCTGGCCCTTGAACCGACGATGGCGGGGACGGGTCTGTTCGACGGGGCGTGGTGGCCGCGGTCCTATGAGGCGGCGGCCGAACTGCCCGGCCTGATCACGGCGCTCGGCGTCCATCTGGGCCGGATCCGCAGGGTCGCGCTGGAGACCGCGGTGTGGGCGGACGCGCCGCGCTCGATCACCGTGAACCGGGACATCATCCGGATCGGCTGGCTGGCCGCCAGTGCCGGAACCATCAGCATCAGCCTCGGGATCCACGAGCAGCGGCTGCTTCTGGTCGTGCCGCCGGAGACGGACCTGCGCACCGCGGCCTCGGCGATGGAGTGCGCCGCGACGACCGGCAACCACACCCCGGCCGACGAACTGCTCGGCCCGGAGATCGAGGGCATCACCGGATGGTGATCGGTATCCGCACGACCGTTTCGTCGATGTCGTCGGTGCGGACCGTGACGGCGAGCTGCCAGGAGCCCGCGACGGGCACGGCGACGGTGCCGGTGAGGTGACCGAGGCCGGAGGCGCGCAGCCGTACGGGCAGGGGCCCTATGTTCTGGGCGGCGAGTCCGAAGGACGCCTCGATTTCGAGGACTTGCTCTCGAGCGCCGTTCGCGCCCAGCGTGTAGAGGTGGACGGTGTCGGTTCCGGTCCTGGCCGGGTCGACGGTCACCTGGACGGTGCCGGTGCCGGCGGGTCCGCCGGTGTCGAAGGCCACTGATGCGCTGACCGGACCGGCCCCGGCGGCGACGGCGGTGCGGGCGGGTGCGGCGTTGACCAGCGCGGAGGTGAGCGCGAGGACGCAGACTCCGACGGCCACCTCGCAGGCCACCGAGCGTCGCAAGGATCTGATGGCGGTGGTTGTGGTTGTGGTTGTCGCGGTAGCGGTGGCGGTGGTGGTCTGGCTGCCGCGGTGGCGCGCGATCCAGCCCCGGGCCAGCGCGCCCAGACCGATCAGCAGGAGAACGCCGGCCAGCTTGACCAGCAGCAGCCGGCCGTAGGCGGTGCCGGTCAGCGCCGACGGGGTGCCCACCTGCCGCCAACTCTGGTAGGTGCCGGTGCCCACGAGAACGATCACGCAGGACAGCGCGACAGGTGAGAACCGGCGGACCAGCCGGGCCTTCTCGTCCGGGTCTGCGGGGCCACGACGGCTCAGCACGATCCCGGCCAGCAGTGCCAGACCGCCGAACCAGACCGCCATCGCGACGAGGTGCGCGACGTCCACCGGCACCGCGAGCGCGACCTGCATGCCGGTCCCCGCATGCCCGGCGACGGCCCACGTCGCCGCCGTGCCGACGGCCAGGACGGTACCGGCGGCGGCCGCGAGGAGCCGGGCTCGCCGGGAAGCATCGGCGACGCGAGCGACCAGCCAGGCCAGCAGGCCGGCGGCCAGGACGAGCAGCGCCAGCCGCACGCTCAGGGCCTCCCCGAGCCGGGTCGACAGGGTCGCACGCACCACGCCGGTGTCCCACACCCGGCCGATTCCGAAGCCGCCACCATAAGGACCCTGCAACGCCAGCACCCCGACGGTCGCCACGAACAGCCCACCCCAGGCCGATCCCAGCAGCAGCCGCACCGGCCTGGTCCGGGCACCGGCCGGCCACCAGGCCAGAACGAAGGCCGAAGCGCCGACCAGTACCGCGAACGCGGCGTAGGCGACGGTGCGGGCCACGCCGTAGGCGACGCCGACCGCCGTGCTGCCGGCCGGGTTCAGCGCCGCGGGATGCAAAGCTGTGGCCGAGGCCGCTCCGACGCTGAAGGTGAAGGCGCCCTGGACCGGATGGGAATCGGCCGAGACGACCCGCCAAGCCACGGTGTAGGTGCCCGGTGCCGAGGCCGCCTCCAGGCCGACGGCGACTTGATCGGCATGGCCGGCCGGATGGTCGGGGCTGCCGGTGTCGACTCTGGTCCCGTTCGGCGCGAAGACCCGCAACGCGCCGAACTGGAGCTCCACCGGCTCGTCGAACGTCACGGAGACCTGGTGCGGGGTCGAGGCGAGGAGTTGGCCGTCGGTGGGGGAGGTGGTCACGACGGTGGCGTGGGCGAAGGCGCCCGGAGCGGCGAGAAGCAGCAGGCTGATGATCAGGATCGGTAATATCAGCAGTCTGCGGAACATCGCGGTCTCCTTTCGGCTTCGCGGGCGGTCGGTCGCGGTCCGGTCGCGGTCGGGTCGCAGTCAGGTCGCAGTCGGCTTCGCGGTCAGTCGCCGTTCCAGCAGCCGATGACGTCGGTCGCGACTTCGTAGGCCACGTCGGCGCGCGTCAGTTTGTTCGGTCCGGAGGCGGCGGGCAGAGCGGTGGCGTCGACGCGCAGCGTCTTGGCGTCCTTGAGAATGACCACTGTTCCGTCGGCGGTCTGATAGCCCGGGTTGCCCAGGCCGAGGGTGCCTGTGAGCTGGCTGGTGGTGCCGAGCTGCTGTCGCAGGGTCGTGAAATAGGTGTTCGCGGACGGGGTGTCCGGCGACTCCTTCACCGACAGCACCAGCGTTCCGGAAGGAAGGTGGTAGGTGCAGGTGAAGAGGTGGTCGGTCCAGGTGGAGGTCGTGGTCGGGGCGGGGGACGCCGCCAGGATGGCGGCCACGTCCTTGGCGATCTCCGGGCCGCACACCATCGATGCCGACGCCGAGGGCGGCTCGGCGGTTGTGGTCGTGGTCGTGGTTGATGTCGGAGCCGCCGGAGCCGCCGGAGCCGCCGGAGCCGCAGCCTTCGCCGACGCGCAGCCGGCCAGGACCGCCGAGACGCCGATCGCCGCGACCAGCTTCAGGGCGCTCATCATGTCCTCCTCGCTAGGCCGGACGGATGCCGGTCAAAGTGGCGTAGACGACGATGTCGTCCAGGTAGTGCTGGTTCTCGAACGGTCCCGCGCAGGTGATCAGGCGGAGCTGGGGGTTGGCGGTGTTGCCGTAGACGGTCGCGGTCGGGAAGGAAGCCTTGGGGTACTTGGTGACGCCGTCGATCCGGAACCGGGCCACCGTGCCGTCGCCGCGCGTGACGTCGACCGTGTCGCCGGGCCGCAGGGCGCCGAGCTTGAAGAAGACGCCTTCGGCCCCGGTCGTGCCGTCGATGTGGCCGACGATGACGGCGGGTCCGACCTGGCCGGGGACCGGGGAGTAGCGGTACCAGCCCGGGGTCGCGGGGTCGGTCAGCGGCGGTACTTGCAGGGTCCCGTCGGAGTTCAGGCCCAGCTGGATCAGCGAGTGGTGCACGCCGATGGCCGGGATGCTGATGGCGGTGGGGGCGGCCGCCGGCGCTGCCGGGGGTGCGGTGGTCGCGGGTGCGGTGGTCGAGGGTGTGGCGGCCGCTGATGTGGTGGCCGGCAGTTCGGGGACGCTCGGCGCGGTGCTCGGCATGCTGCCCGCCGCCGGTCCGGCGGAGACGGGGAGGCCCGCCGAGGCCGGCGGCTGGGGAGCGTGTCGCTGAGCACTGAAGCCCAGGATCAGCAGAGCCGCCGCGATGAGCAGGAGGGCGGCGGCCGCCGACGTCAGCAGACGCCGACGACCGCTGCCTGACAACCCTGTCAGCGAGAACATGGCTGCCTACTTCTGGACCCTCTTCTGGGCCTTCGGCTGGACCTTCTCAGTGTTCTGGACCTGAAGGGCCGGCTGGGCGCCGGTCCGTCGGCGCAGGAACAGCATGCCGCCGGCCGCCGCCGCCAGACTCGCGCCGGCTGCGAACAGCCACGGCTCCTGCACGCCAGCGGTCCCGCCGCCACCGGTGTTCACACCGCCGCCGGGCACCGCGGTCATCTGCGAGACCTGAAGCGTCCCGCACAGCGCCGGCGACGTCGCCGCCAGCGGCAGCGACGGCACCAGGTCGCTCGGTGCGGCCTGCGCCTGCGCGCTCAGCGTGGACGGGTCCAGGCCGTGCACGACGATGACGGCCTTGCCGGCCTTGATGGAGGACACGGTGGCCGCGTCCAGAGTGATGGTGCGGGAGTAGTCGAAGCTCCCGCCGGACGGCGCGATCTTGACATCGGTCCCGGCCGCCGGGCTGGTGTCGCCGCTGACGCTGAGCGTGGTGCCGATCCCGCCGTAGGCCGGACCGCCCTCGGTGGTGCTGACGACACCGTCGCCGTTGGCGTCCGCCGAGGCGGCCGGGCACATGCCCATGCCGTTGATGTGGATGTGCTGGACGTGCGGGTACGGGGCGTTC
The DNA here is from genome assembly GCF_039531695.1 of Catenulispora yoronensis. NCBI lineage: Bacteria > Bacillati > Actinomycetota > Actinomycetes > Catenulisporales > Catenulisporaceae > Catenulispora > Catenulispora yoronensis. The sequence goes on along the minus strand of NZ_BAAAQN010000001.1, from coordinate 325,405 downwards.
ATGAACGTCGCGGCCAGGCCGTGCACGTTCTCGGTGACCACGGCCTGGTCCCCGGTCAGCTGAAGCATCAGCATGCCGGAGCCGGTGGCGTGGTTCAGGGGGTTCAGCGTCGCCATGTAGGTGGTGGTGTCGCTGCTCTGCGCGCTGGCCGCCGAGGCGGTGAAGGCCAGCGGCAGGGCCAGGAGCGCCGCCGGTGCGGCCAGCGCCAGGATTCTCGTCGTGGTGCGATGCGTCATCGTGCTCTCCTCCAGCTGGTTCTCAGCTTGTTGGCTCGTTGATGACGTCTCTGATCCGCGGGCGGGCGCCTGTCACCAGCAAAGGAGGAATTGGCTCGGTCGTCATGACCAGGTGGCCCGCGAGGGGCAGGGAAATCAGCCTTCTCCAGCTATTCGGAGGTGATGCCACGACGGATTGGTCGCGCGGCGACTGGATGTGGGAGTTGCTGGGGCGGGCGTGCTCCCGAGGGTGCTCCCGGGCGTCGAAGGACTCGAAGGACTCGAAGTCGCGCTCGACGGCGGTGGCCTTAAGGGGCGCGAACCGCTGCCTTGAGGAGCTGCGGTTATCAGTTGCCCGCGCGGCCCACGCCGACTCCAGCTTATTGCGAGTAGCTCGCAGTTGCATACTATTTGCAACTAAGAGTCGGTCTTTCGGTGGTGTACGGACCACCTCTACGCTCGTGATCATACTTAGGCTAGCCTTACCTAAATCTGATCTGGGCCGGTGCGGCCCCTGACGGGAGGGACCTGCCATGACCGACACGGTGACCGAGACGGCGACCGAGACGGCGACCGGCGGCTTCGCCGCCCTGCTACGTAGCGCGAGCGCGGACGAGCACGAGAGGGCCGAGAGCTCGCCGTTCGTGGGCGATCTGCTCGGCGGGCGGCTCGGCGTCGAGGCGTACTCGGGCCTGGCCGGCCAGCTGTGGTTCGTGTACCGGGAGCTGGAGCGCGTCGCGCAGGAGCTGGACGGCCACCCGGTCGTCGGGGCCTTCGTCGACCCGGCGTTGTTCCGGACCGCCGCGTTGGAGCGGGACCTGCGGCATCTGCACGGCGACGCGTGGCGCGAATCGCTGGTGCCGCTCGCCGCGACCGACGAGTATGTGGCGCGGCTGCGCGACGTGGCCCGCGACTGGCCGACCGGATACGTCGCGCACCACTACACGCGCTACCTCGGCGACCTGTCGGGCGGGCAGGTGATCCGGGATGCCGCCGAGAAGTCCTGGGGCTTTCAGCGCAAGGGCGACGGGGTCCGCTTCTACGTCTTCGACGAGATAGGCAACGTCGCCGCCTACAAGCGCTCCTACCGGGCCAAGCTCGACGCGATCGGGGTCGACGAGGTGGAACAGCGCCGGATAGCGCAGGAGTGCAAGCGTGCATTCCGGCTCAACTCCGCGCTGTTCCAGGACCTCGGTCGACGCTATCCGCCGGCGGCCTGACCCGGCGCGGTGATCAGCTGCCCTGGTCCGTGCGGCGGCGTCGCAGGACGAACGCGCCGCCGCCGGCCAGGACCACGATCACGGCGCCGACGCCGAGCACGACTGGGAGGGACGAGGAGCCGGAGTCCTCGGTGGCGACGGAGGCTTCGGCCTTGGAGTTCGGTGCGGTGGCGGGGGTGGTGGCTGCGCCTGTGGTGGCGGCGCTGGTCGCGGCGGCGCTTGTGGCGGCGCTGGTGGCGGCGGCTGTGCCGGCGGACGTGCCGGCGGCCGAGCCGCTGCTCGGGGCGGTCGGCGTCGAAGCCCCCTGCGAGGCCGACGGCGCGCCCGATCCCTGGCTCAGGACGACCTTGAGCGGGTCCATCGCCGATCCCGCCGGGTAGAAGCCGCCGAACGCCTTGGCGCCCTCGGCGGTCAGCGTGGTCGTGACCGGGCCGCCGCCGAAGGAGTCCTGCGCCACCGCGAACGTCAGCAGCGGGACGGCCTTGACCGCGGTGGTCGTGCCGTCCTGCTGCTTGCTGGTGGTGTCGGCGCTGAGCGTGCCGGTCGTGCCGCTGGTGCTGAGCTTCAGCGCGGCGAGCCCGATGTCGAGCTGGCCGCCGTGCCCGGTGATGTGCAGGCTGCCCGCGAACGAGGAGGTGACGGCGTGGGTGGTGGTGTCGTAGTCCGCGGTGCCGAGCGGGAAGTGGAAGGTGCCGTCGGCGTTCGTGGTGGCGCCGTCGGCGGGGGCGATCACCCCGCCGGTGCCGGGGCTGGCGAGGTAGTCGCGGAAGCTCGCCTTGATGCCCCAGTCCAGCGCTCCGGACCCGAACGGGACGGTGGACGCGGCGGCGCTTCCAGCGCTCACGGCGGGGGCGGCGAGGGCGAGGGCGAGGACCGCGAGGGACGTCGCGAGTCGGGTACGCGAGCGGCGGACGAGCATGGGGGCCTCCAGAGCATCGGCAATAAATTTAGGTAAGGCTATCCTAAATAACGCTCGCCTTCGGCACCCGGACCGGATGCCCGATCCGGGCGCCGATTCAGGTGCCGATGTGGCTGCCGGACCGGAGGCCGAAGCGGGCGCCGGATCCGACCTCCGCAAGCAGTGTTCGAACCATCCCCGACTCGTGAAGGACCGCCATGCCCCGACTGGTATCGCCGGCGCTGATCGCCGTAGTACTGCTGGCCGCCCCGCTCGCCGGCTGCGGCAGTACGACCGGCGCCACGAGCGCCGCGGCCGCTGCCCCGGCCACCGGTCCGGCCGCTTCTTCGCCCACAGCTTCTGCTTCGCCCACAGCCCAGGGCGCCGTGATCCCGCTGAGCCATACCGCCGAACCCCGCCTGCCGGTCACCGTGACCTCGGCCGACGGGCAGCGCGTCACGGTCAACGCCGCCCGCCGGATCGTCCCGCTCAGCGGCAGCCTGTCCGAGCTCGTGTTCAGCCTGGGGCTGGGCAGCCGGGTCGTGGCTCGCGACGTGTCCACGACCTTCCCGCAGGCGGCCGGGCTGCCGCTGCTGAGCACCAACCACGCCATCAGCGCCGAGAGCGTCCTGGCCCAGCGCCCCGACGTGGTCCTGGCCGACAGCTCGACCGGCACCTCGAACGCGACCGCGATCACCCAGATCCGCGCCGCGGGCGTCCCCGTGATCACCTTCGCGGATCCACGCCAGCTGTCCGACATCGACCCCCGCATAGCCGCGGTCGCCGACGCGCTGGGCGTACCGCAATCCGGAGCAGCACTGACCCAGAGAACTGACACAGAGTTCGCCGCGATCCAGCCCGGAGCTCACACCGACGGCGCCAAACCGCGAGTAGCCTTCCTCTACCTGCGAGGCAAGTCCGCGGTATACCTGATCGGCGGCAAGGGCTCCGGCGCCGAATCGCTCATCACCGCGGCCGGCGGCCTCGACGCGGGAACAGCCGCCGGCTTCACCGCCCCATTCACCCCGATCACCAGCGAGGCACTCGCCCAAGCAGCACCGGACGCGATCCTGCTGATGAGCCAAGGCCTTGCCTCGGTCGGCGACGTCGACGGACTACTCAAGCTCCCCGGCATCGCCCAAACCCCGGCCGGCCACCATCGACGCATCATCTCGATCGAGGACGGCGAACTGCTGAGCTACGGCCCTCGCACGCCGGCGGTACTCCAGTCGATCGTCGCGCAGCTCTTTGCCGAGAAGGCGGCGAAGTGACTATCAACCGCACCTCGACACCCACACCCACCTCCACACCCACACTGACCTCGACCTCGACACCCGCACCCGCACCGACACCCGCACCCGCACCGACTTCGCCTCCGAGCCTGGCCCCGACTTCAATGGCAACTCCGACACCGACTCCGACGGCAGCACCGACACCAGCACCGGCCCCGACTTCGCCTCTGACTTCGACTTCGACTCCGGTCTTGACTTCGACCCCAACCCCAGTCCGGAGCTCGGCCCGGATCCCGATCCCGGCTTCGGCTGGGACTTCGGCCGCGACTCCGACCCCGACTTCGGCCGCAGCGATCGCGCCCCGCCCCCGCCCCCACCCCCGCACCCGAATCAGCATCCTGACCACCGCCCTGGCCGCCTCCCTAACCCTCCTCACCCTCCTCGCCTGCGGCCTGGGCGCCTTCCACCTCGCGCCCGCCGACATGCTCTCCTCCATCGCGCACCGGGCCCATCTCGGCGGTCGGCCGATGAATCCGATGGCTGAGTCGGTTCTGTGGAATGTGCGAATGCCGCGCGTGGTGTTGGCTGTACTTGTCGGGGCTTGTCTTGGCTGTGCCGGGGCGTTGATGCAGGGTGTGTTCGGTAATCCGTTGGCTGATCCGGGGGTTATCGGGGTCTCGTCGGGTGGGGCGGTTGGTGCGGTGGCGGTCATTGTGTCGGGGGTTCGGGTGTTCGGGCAGTGGACTGCGAGCGTCGCGGCTTTCGTCGGGGGATTGGTCACTGTGTTTGCCGTCTATCTGATGTCTCGATCCGGTGGGCGGACAGAAGTGCTGACGCTCGTCCTCACCGGCATCGCGGTCAACGCGCTCGGTGGCGCGCTGATCGGGATACTGCTGTTCCTCGCTGATCCGGTGGCGGTGAACGAGGTGGCGTTCTGGCAGCTTGGCTCGTTGAGTCAGGCGACGTGGCCGCAGGTTGTCGCGGTGCTGCCGTTCGCGGTGGTCGGGCTGGTCGTGGCTCCGCGCTTCGCCGGTCGGTTGGATCTGCTCGCTCTTGGTGAGGGGCCGGCCCGGCATCTGGGTGTGGACGTCGAGCGGCTGCGGCTGGCGCTGATCACCCTGGTCGCGGTGTTGACCGCCGCCGCGGTCGCGGTCAGTGGGATCATCGGTTTCGTCGGGCTGGCGGTGCCGCATCTGCTCCGCATGGCCGCCGGTCCGGGCCATCGCTTCCTGGTCCCGGGCAGCGCCCTGGGGGGCGGGGTGGTCCTGGTGGGCGCCGACCTCGCGGCCCGGACCGTCGCGGCCCCCGCGGAGCTGCCGCTGGGAGTGCTGACGGCGCTGCTGGGCAGCCCGGTGTTCTTCTGGCTTCTGCGCCGCTCGCGTCTCGCCCGCGGAGGCTGGGCATGATGGGCCGCCGTCCGGAACCGCCAATCCGCCGCCCGCCCGGCGCCCTGATCGCCGAGGCCCAGGCCGTGCACTTGGCCCGCGGTGGCCGCACCGTCCTGGACTGCGTCGACCTCCCGGTCCGCGCTGGCTCCCTCCTGGCCCTGCTCGGCCCCAACGGCGCGGGCAAGTCGACACTTCTGGCGGCCCTCAGCGGCGACCTGTCACCGAACAGCGGCCGCGTGCTCCTCCACGGCCGTCCCCTGCACGACTACCGCGCCCAGGACCTGGCCCTCCAGCGCGCGATGCTGCCGCAGTCCTCCCCGGTGAGTTTCCCCTTCTCCGCAGTGGAAGTGGTCCGCATGGGCCGCGCGCCGTGGGCCCGCCACGCCACCCTCGACGAGGACGAACGCGCCGTCACCGAAGCGCTGACCGCCACCGACACCCACCACCTGGCCGACCGCCCCTACCCGGCCCTCTCCGGCGGCGAACGAGCCCGCATCGCCCTGGCCCGCGTCCTGGCCCAGCAAACCCAGCTCCTCCTCCTCGACGAACCGACCGCCGCCCTCGACCTCCGCCACCAGGAACTCGTCCTCCGCACCGCCCGCACCCGCGCCAGCGCCGGCGACGCCGTGGTCATGGTGCTCCACGACCTCAGCCTGGCCGCCGCCTATGCCGACGTCATCGCGCTGCTGCACCAAGGCCGCATCCTCGCCCAGGGGCGTCCCGAGGAAGTCCTGGAAGCCTCGACACTCAGCGCCGTCTACGGCTGCCCGGTCGACGTCTTCTCCCATCCGACGCACGGCACGCCGATGGTGGTGCCGGTGCGAGAACGAAAAGTGTGAGGCGCCGCACCCGGAGGACCCGGGTCGGCGGCACCCTACCGCCGGAGCAGACGCTTCGCCGCCTCCGAACCGAACCGCCACCCCCGGATCGCCCACAGCCCGACGGCTCCCCAGAGCCCATCAGCCAGGACGATCCGAACGCTTTGCACCGGGCTCGGGGACAGCCGGTATTTGTGCGGTTCGGTGCCGCGGAGCAGCGACAGCTCGGGAATGGCTCGTTCGGCGGTCAGCGCCATCGCGGCGCGGGTGAGGGCGACGGAGACGTCCACGCGGGATCGCAGGCTGGGGAGGTAGCCGTACAGGTACCCGCCGACCATCGATTTGCCGATGATGAGCACGTCGGAGGCGACGTGCTCCACCTCCAGCGTCTCCTTGTTCTTCAGCGAGAACTCCGCGAGAACGGCCTGGAAGCCGACGGTCTCACCCGGCTCGGTCGAGTTCCGCAGCACCGTCGTGAGGTGATGGCTGAAGCGCTCCGTCATGTGCTCCGAGTTGACCGAGCGGTCGGCCCATTGCTGGCGGTGCAGGTCGAGGAATCTGGCCACCGCGTCCTCGGCGTCGGCCGCCGGTATCAGGCGAGCTTCCAACCCGACCTTGTCGAGTTCGCGCAGACGCCGGCGCAGCTGCTGCCGGGTCTTGGCCGTCTCGATCGTCTCGACGTGCGCCTCCAGCGGCACACCGGGTAGCGACAAGCACACCACGCCGGGGATTTCCATCGTTCCGCCCGGCCAGCTGTCGCGGACCTGGGCCAGGACGCTGCCGGGTCGGACGTCGGCGAAATCCAGCAGATCGAAGCGCAGCTCGCCGCGGATCGCGGTGACCAGCTGGTCGATGATGGCTGGTGCGTCCGGTATGCCCTCGCCCGAGTCGTCGACCAGAACGTCGCAAAAGTCCGATTGCTCGATGCCCACGGGTCGGAGCACCCGCCACAGCCGTTGCCGGGTGAGCACAAAAGCCGCCGCGGCGACCAGGACACCCTGGTGCCGGACGCCGACCACGCACAGCCGGCCGTCGGCCGGCGCGTACCAGCGGCACCAGGACGAGAGCCAGGTTCTCGACTGGAACGGTGTCGCTGCCGAGCAACGCCTGAAAAGTTGGTCCCACTCGGTTCCCAGGGCGTCGAGCGCGTCGGCTCCCCAGGCGACCTCCGCGGTCCAACCGGTCTCCCGCCAATTCACTGCCGACATCACCTGCCCCGTGGTTCAGCTGTGGGTTTGTCTCCCCATACCGTGTGGCGTCCCGTAACGAGCGCCGTTGCGCGTCAGATACTAAGCCACGCTCAGCATATGGTCGCGTTCGAGTCTGGACCGGGGCGGCGGCAGTTGGTCAACCATCAACTAGATGATATTTTTGTTCGATTTCGGAGGCTTGGATCCCACTGGCGGCTTGCGGGGTCGGCGTCGCAAAGCTCTTAAACTGCCTGAGTAACTGACGAGAGCTGTGTCCGCCCCGGCGAACCGGGGCGGACACAGCTCTCGCTTCGGCTCAGCTGCCGAAGGTCGCCCAGAACGAGCAGTGGTGGTCGGCCGCGAAGGTGCTGATCGGTGCGGTGGCCGTCGGGGACAGGGACAGGAATTGGTCGACGACGGGGACGTAGGGGGTCCAGATCGGCTGGCCCGCCGTGATCGGGGTCCCGTGGGCTGCGAAGTCGGCCCAGTACGCCATCATCTCCTTCGAGAGAGCGATCTGCGCCGCGCTCATCCCCGGGAAGCCCGGCCTCGGGAAGACGTACTGCAACTCCGCTGTGTGGAAGGCGCCGAGGGCGAGCCCCGGCGGCAGGAACGGCGGTGTCGGCGCGCTCGTGTCGTTGAACTCGTAGGCGTATACCGGGACGGTGCCCGCTATGGCGCGGTCGGCTGTGCGGGCCGGGCAGACGAAGCCCTCGTCCGTCGCGATCGCGTCGTAGGCCTGAGTCGGAGTGGCGTAAGCGGAGTCCGGATACTGGGCCAGCACTTCGGGAGCGCGGGCGCCGAACAGGCGGCCGACCAGGCCTTTGTAGGAGGCGTCGGTCAGCTGGAGTCCGGACAGGGTCGTGAACAGGCGCCACTCGTCGTGGTTGCTGCCCTGGAGGATCGGGACCCGGTTGTACGCGCCGTTCGCGAAGGCCGCGGCCGGAGTCTGGGGCAGCGCGCTGCCGCCGACCGTCGGGGCCCAGGCCATGTTCGAGGGCAGCAGGATCGGGGGCGCGCCGGCGAGCTCTTTGCCGAGGATCGCCGTCACGTCGGTGGCACGCAGGCAGGCGAGCTGCGTTGCGTCGGCGGGGCATCCCAGGTTCGTGGCGAGCAGCGCGCCTTGGGCGTCAGCGGCGGCCTGGTTCGTGAAGCCCACGCCCGCGCCGCTCTCCACGATGGCCCGCTGGAAGAGGCCGGCGGCCGTCGGCGAGACCACTTGGGCCCAGACCGCCGCGCCGCCCGCGGATTCCCCGGACAGGGTGGTCCGCGCCGGGTCGCCGCCGAAGCCCGCGATGTTCCCGCGAACCCACTTCAGGGCCGCCTGCTGGTCGAGCAAGCCGAAGTTCCCGGCTGCCGCGGAGTCCTCCGCCGCCAGCGCCGGCGTGTGGAGGTAGCCGAGCGCGCCGAGCCGGTAGTTGACCGTCACCACGATCACGTTCTCGGTCCGGGCCAGAGCCCTGGGGTCGACGTCGTTGTCGGAGCCGAAGACGTAGCCGCCGCCAGGGATGAAGACGATCACGGGCAGCTTGCCGAGCGGCTGCGGGTCGGGGGTGTAGACGTTGAGGTTGAGGCAGTCCTCCGACCCCTCGACGGCGCCGCCGGCCAGTTCCTCGACCTGGGCGCACTTGTTGCCCGGCGCCGTCGCGGCGCGGACTCCGGTCCACGGCGCCGCCGGAGCCGGAGCCTTCCACCTCAGGGCGCCGGTGGGCGGAGCCGCGTAGGGGATGCCGAGGAACGTGCGGTTGCCGGCCGCGACCGTGCCCTGGACCACTCCCTTGTCGGTGGTGACGAGCGAGGGGTCCGCGGTGGCCGCGGCGGCCTTGGTGAATGCGGCGGCCGTGGTGGCGGCGGCCGGCTGCGCGGCTGCGATCTGCCGGCCGGGGCCGACCAGCAGCACGGCGGCCCCCAAGAGTGCGGCTGACGCCGCGGCGGTTCTGCGGAGGAAGGACTCCATGCGGTACTCCAGTTCGATGACGTGGCGCCGACTCGGATTTCCTGTGCGTGAACTAATTCATCATTATCTTCATGGTGATCTAGATCACGAGGCTCGTGTCCTGCGATGCCATTGGGTGGAACGCGCATGTCCGTCCCGGGTCCGGGGGATCGTCACCCCGGCGTAATTCACCATGTTTATTATGGAGACCTGGCCGCCGCGGTCTGGTGCCGCACGTCGGATCGGCCATATCCTCCCTGCACGGGACCGAACGAGGGGCAGACATGGTTGCCAGCCACGGCGTCGAGGGCGCGCCTTCGAGCGAGACCGGCGCATCCGCCAAGAACGCCTCTGCCGCGTCCGGGCGCCGGCGGCTCGCCCCGGCCGCCGCCGCGGACCGTCCGGCGCCGCGGCTGTCGCGCGCCGAGAGCGTCGCCGAGCAGCTGGCGGCCATCGCCGAGAGCGCGGAACCGGGCGACCGGCTGGGTTCGAAGGAGGAGTTGCGGGCGCGCTGCGGCGTCTCGGTCGGCACGTTCAACGAGGCCATCCGCATCGCCCAGTCGCGCGGGATCCTGTCGGTGCGGCCCGGGCCCGGCGGCGGGCTGTTCGTCGCCGTCCAGTCCGCGATGGTGCGGCTCGGCAACTCGGTCCTGGCCCTGGATGCCGGCGGCACGACGGTCGCCGAGGCGGTGCGGATCCGCGACGCGCTCGACCCCCTGATGATCGAGGACGCCCTCTGGTACGCCTCGCCCGCCGACATCGCGGAGATGCGCGGGGTCGTCGCCGACATGGCCGCCGCGGTCGAGCGCGACGACCCGACCGCCTTCATCCACGCGAACTGGCGGCTGCACGCGCGGATCGCCGCGGTCAGTCCGCATCCGGTGTTGCGCTCGCTGTATGTCAGCCTTCTGGACCAGATCGAGTCGCACACGCTCGACGTCCTGCCGGTGAGCGAGCAGCCGCTCCCGGCCTACATCGCCGAGCGGCACGCGCTGCACGCGGCGATCGTCGACGCGCTCGACGGCCGGGACCGGGAGCTGGCGCTCCGGCTGATCGCGGAGCACAACACCAGCAACGCGCTGCCCGCCGCCCTGGGGCCGGCGCGTTAGTGGGTTCGACGATCGCCGCGTGATGTGTGGCGGTCGGTTGGGCACGACCCTCGCGTAATCAGCCGCGATCAGCCGCAGTCAGCCGCAGTCGGCTGCAATCAGCCAACGATCAGCCGACGATCGGCGCGGCGGTCGCGGCGCGGACGTCCTCGACGCTGACACCCGGCGCCGTCTCGCGCAGCACCAGGCCGTCAGCGGTGACGTCGAGCACGGCGAGGTCGGTGATGATCCGCTGGACGCAGCGCGCACCGGTGAGCGGCAGCGAGCACTCCGCGACGATCTTGGCGCTGCCGTCCCGCGCGGTGTGCTCCATCATGACCACGACGCGCTTGGCGCCGTGCACGAGGTCCATCGCGCCGCCCATGCCCTTGACCAGCTTGCCCGGGACGGTCCAGTTGGCCAGGTCGCCGCGCGCCGAGACCTGCATCGCGCCCAGGATCGCGACGTCGATGTGGCCGCCGCGGATCATGCCGAACGAGGCCGCGGAGTCGAAGAACGACGCCCCGGGCAGCACCGTGACCGTCTCCTTGCCCGCGTTGACCAGGTCGGGATCGACCTCCTCGGGCAGCGGGTAGGGGCCGACGCCCAGGATCCCGTTCTCCGACTGCAGCACGACGTGCACGCCGTCCGGAATGTGGTTCGGGACCAGGGTGGGCAGCCCGATGCCGAGGTTGACGTACTGCCCGTCGGCGAGTTCCCGCGCGACGCGGGCGGCGAGTTCGGACCGGGTGAGGGCCATGGTCAGGGTTCCGTTCGTGGTCGGGTGGTGCGCTTCTCGATGAGCTTGCCGGCCGTGCCGACCTCGACGACGCGCTGGACGAAGACGCCCGGGGTGTGGACGCGGTCGGGGTCGAGCTCGCCGGGTTCGACGAGCTCCTCGACCTCGGCGATGGTGATCCGTCCGGCCATGGCGCACAGCGGATTGAAGTTGCGCGCCGACGCGTCGTACACCAGGTTGCCGTGCCGGTCGCCGACGGCGGCCCGGACCAGCGCGAAGTCGCACACGATCCCGTGCTCCAGGACGTGGTCCCGGCCAGCGAAGGCCCGTACCTCGCGGGCCGGCGACGCGATCGCGACCGTCCCGTCGGGGTGGTACCGCCAGGGCAGGCCGCCGGTGGCGACCAGGGTTCCGACCCCGGCGGGGGTGTAGAAGGCCGGGATGCCGGAGCCGCCGGCCCGTAGGCGCTCGGCCAGCGTGCCCTGCGGTGTGAGCTCCACTTCGAGCTCTCCGGCCAGGTACTGCCGGGCGAACTCCTTGTTCTCCCCGACGTAGGAGCTGACGGTCCGGCGGATCCGGCCGGCCCCGAGCAGGATCCCGAGGCCGGCGTCGTCGACGCCGCAGTTGTTGGACACGGTCTCCAGGTCGTCGGCGCCCGCCTCGTGCAGGGCGCTGATCAGGACGTGCGGGATCCCGCACAGCCCGAATCCGCCGACGGCCAGCGAGGAGCCCGACGCGATGTCGGCGACGGCCAGCGCGGCGGAGTCATAGGTCTTGTCCATGCGGTCACTTCCTGTCGGGTGCGGGGGCGGCGAGCCGGGCCCCGAGGGCGCGCAGCGTGCCGTCCAGGCCTGCGGCGTCGGTCGCGGCGTGGACGTAGAAGTCGGGCCGGATCACGACCGCCTCGGCGCCCAGGTCGGCGAACCATCCCGCGTAGCGTCCGTCGAGGTCGACGACCTCGGCGTCGGGGCTGTCGGGAGCGCCCACGCGGAGCACCTTCGCGCCGAGCCGGGCCAGGACGGCGCGGCTCGCGGCGGTCAGCGCCACGGCTCCGGCGGCCCTGGGGCCCGGGTGCGCGTCGATGAGCACGAACCAGCCGTGGCCCACGACGTCGTCGAACAGGCCGGTGCATCCGTCGTACTCCACCCGGGACTGGATCGAGAGCAGGCCGGCCTGTTCGTCGCCGTCGGCGAAGACGCCGGGCCCGAGCCGGGGCGCGGGCGGCGGGGCCGGCGCCAGGGCGGGGTCCGCGATGGCGGCCATCAGCTCCCGATCACGCTCGGCCGCCTGCTCCTGCCCGGGCACGCAGATCACCTTGCCCAGACCGATGGAGACGTCGATGAAGTGGCGCACGTGCGGCGACCGCTCGGGTCCGTACGTGTCCAGGAGCCGGTCGTCCGCGGCGCCCCGCAGGACGAGATCGAGCTTCCACGCCAGGTTGAACACGTCGCGCAGACCCGCGCACATGCCCTGGCCCGCGAACGGCGGCATCAGGTGCGCCGCGTCGCCGGCGATCAGCACCCGGCCCGCGCGCCACTCGTCGGCCCAGTGCGCCTGGAAGCGGTAGACGGTGTGCCGTTCGAGCTCCGCGTTGTCGGGCGTCAGGCCCCAGGGCCGCAGGAGCTCCCACGCGGTCTCGGCCTTGTTCAGGTCGTTGACGTCCTCGCCGGGCAGGGCCATGAACTCCCACCGGCGCCGTCCGGGTCCGCCGGGGACGATGGTGGTGGGCCGCGCGGGATCGCACAGCTGCCAGGCCGGCGGATCGAACGTCATCGGCTCGTTCGGGATCATGTCCAGGATCAGCCAGTCGAAGAAGAACCCGAGGTCGGTCAGCTCGAGGCCGAGCAGGTTCCGGACCGTGCTGTTCGCGCCGTCGCAGCCGACCAGGTAACGCGCCCGGACGGTGTGCGGCTCGCCTTCGGCGCCGGAGTCCCCGGTCGGCCGCACCGTGACGGTCACTCCGTCCCGGTCCTGGTCCACCGCGACCGCGCGCAGCCCGCGCCGGACGGTCACGGTCGGGTGCTTGCGGGCGCGGGCGTCCAGCTCGCGCTCCAGGTCGGGCTGCGCGAAGAAGTTCGCGGTGTTCCACCACGACGGGCCCACGCCGCGCCAGTCGACCCGCAGCAGGGTCTGCCGGTTGGCGTTGCGCCACTCGTACCAGTCGTCGTAGGGCTCGATGATCGGGTCGGTGTCCGGCCGGATGCCGACGGATTGCAGGATCCGGGCCACCTCGTGGTCGAAGTGGACCGCGCGGGGCATCGGATAGATCCCGCCGTAGCGTTCGATCACGACGACTTCGTAGCCGTGCCGGCCGAGCAACGCGGCCAGCAGCTGCCCGACCGGGCCGTAGCCCACGATGGCGACGTCGGCCACGCGGGCCGAGTCCGCCGAGTCCGCCGGGTCGGCCGGGCCGGCCATGCCGGGCTCGGCGGCCGGGTGCGGGGAGGTGTTCATGGTGCGTCCTTTTGAAGCGGGTGCGCGAGCCGGGGCAGGAGCGTGCCGAGCCGGCCGGCGCCTCGGATCAGCAGCGGCCACAGGCCGCGCGGGGCGAAGCGCACGATCGCGATCAGCAGCGCGCCCTCGATGATCACGCTGGCGGTCTGGTAGCTCTCCAGCTGCTTGGTGAGCAGGTAGTAGACGACGACGGCGCCGACCGCCGGCCCCAGGACGGTCCCAATCCCGCCGACGATCGTCATCAGCAGGGCGTTGATGGTCCAGCCCAGGCCGAGCATGCCGCCGGGCTCGAAGCTGATCTGCTGGAGCGCCAGCAGGGCTCCGACCAGGCCGCTGAGCCCGCCGCTGATCAGCAGCGCGCCCAGGCGGTGGCGGAAGACCGGGACGCCGAGTCCGACCGCTGCCGGCTCGTTGTCCCGGACCGCTTTCAGGCGCATCCCGAAGCCGGAGTGCGCGACCAGGTACGCCGCGATCATCGCGATCGCGGCGACCGCGCAGGCCAGCTGGAACACCTCCACGGGCCCCGGAACCCCGGCGGCCGGCAGGCTGATGCCCGTCGAGCCGCCGGCGAACGACCAGTTCACGGCCCAGGCCTGCAACGCGAGCGCGGCGGCCAGGGTGCCGATGGCGAAGTAGTCGCCGCGCAGCCGCAGCAGCGGGTAGGCGAGCAGCGCCGACAGCGCCACTCCCGCGGCCACGGCGCCGACGACCGCCGGTCCGTAGCCCAGGCCGGCGTGCACCTCCAGCAGCCCGGCGCTGTAGGCGCCGGTGCCGACGAAGGCGCTGGCGCCCAGGGACATCTGGCCGGCATAGCCGGCCAGGATGTTCCAGGCCTGGGCCAGCGCGATGAAGGCCAGCAGGGTCGTGGCGATGTCCAGCTGGTAGGCGGTGAACGCCGAGGTGGACTGGGCCGCGATCGCGGCCGGCACGGCGAAGGCCGCGACGCCGGGCCACAGCCGCCACCGGTGGTCCGGCGTGCGCAACAGTGCGGTGAGACGGCTCGTCATGCCGGCGCCCTCCGGACGAACAGGCCACGCGGTCGGACCGCGAGGACGACGAAGAACAGCAGATACACGGACAGGTCGCGGTAGCCGCCGCCGAACTGCGCCGCGGCCAGCGACTGGACCAGGCCCAGCAGCAGCGCCCCGGCGAAGGTGCCGGCGACGTTCCCGACGCCGCCCAGCACCACGACCGCGATGCCGATCACCAGGTAGGGGATGCCGGCGTCCGGCGTGAAGCTGAAGGTGACCCCGAGCAGGACCCCGCCGACCGCCGTGACCGCCGCGCTCACCGCGAAGGTGACCGCGTAGACGCGGCGGATGTCGATGCCCATCAGCCCGGCGGTCGCCGGATCGGCCGCCGCGGCCCGGACCGCGAGCCCGGCCCGGGTCCGGGTCAGCACCAGGTGCGCCGCGCCGCACAGCGCCGCGGCGACGAGGAACGCGACCAGGTAGATGCCCCGGACCTGGACCCCGGCCACGGTGAAGCCGGACGTGGACAGCGAGCTGGTCAGCGCCTTCGGGGTCGAGCTGAACTCCTGGGAGAACACGCCCTGCACGAGCATCGAGATCCCGAACGTCGCGACCAGCGCCCCCTCGGCGCCGCGGACCAGCAGCCCGGTCAGCAGGAAGCGCTGGACCAGGTAGGCCAGGACCGCGACGGCGGCCACCGCGAGCGGCAGCGCGAGGAACGGCCCGATGCCCAGATGCTCGCTGATGACGTAGGCGAGGTACGCGCCGCCGATGAGGATCTCGCCGTGCGCGAGGTTGATCAGCCGCAGGACCCCGAACACGATCGACAGGCCCAGGGCCACCAGCGCGTACAGGCCGCCGAGGAGCAGGCCGTTGACGACGGCGTTCGCGGTCACCGGGGTGCTCCTGCCAGGTGGGCGGCGGGGTGCTCGGCGCGGCGCTGATCGGTGCCGAGCGAACTGTTCCGGCGCGAACCGGTGCCGAGCTGAGCGGTGCGGAGCTGAGCGGTGCGGAGCTGACCAGCGCCGAGCTGCTCGTTGCGGCACTGCTCGGTGCGGAGCTGATCGGCCCGGCGTGGACCGTCCCGGCGCGGACCGGCCGCCGTCACCGCAGGCCCTTCGCGGGTTCTTCCAGCTTCGCGTCCGGCGTGCTCGGCACGATCAGCACCGTGTCGTTGTTCTGCCACTGCGTCAGCAGGAACGGGGTGGCGGCCGTGTGCTTGTCGCCGAACTTGATGTGGCCCAGCGGGTAGTCGGCGTCGGTCTTGCCGATCGCGGCGTTGAGCTTGGCCGGGTCGGTGCTGCCGGCGCTCTTGATCCCGTCGGTGACGATCGCGGCCACGGTGTAGCCCAGCACGGCGATGTTGAGGTCGGACATGTTGCCCGGGTACTGCTTGCCCAGCGTCCCCATCAGGGCCTGGCTGTTGGCCAGGCCGGTGCCCGGGGACCAGAAGGCGTCGGACAGGGTGCCCTCGGCGATCGGGCCCAGGGCCTTCGGCCAGCTGTTGCCGGCCGCGGCCTTCGCGACGAAGGCGGCGTCGGGCTGGAATCCCAGGGCCTTCATCTGCTTCCACAGGGCGATGCCGTCCGGCGGGACCATCTGGCCGGCGACCAGCTGCGCGCCCTTGCTCTTGGCGTCGTCGATGAAGGAGGAGAAGTCGGTGGTGCCGACCGGGAAGGAGTAGTCGCCGACGACCTGGAGGCCGGCGGCCGCCAGCGCCTGCTTGTACAGGGGGCGCTCGGCGACGCCGTCGGGCTCGGTGTCGGTGAACAGCGCCACCTTCTTGCCGCCGGTGGTCATCGCCAGCCCCTTCGCGACGGCGGTGGCCTGGTCCTGCTCGTCGAAGAACAGGTCCCAGGCGTAGGTCCAGCCGGCGGTGTTGCCCGCTTGGAAGGCGTGGACGGGGTTGCACGAGGACACGTAGGGCACCTTCTGCTGCTCGGCCGCCAGCGCCTCGGGCGCCACGATCGGCGGCGTGCAGGCTCCGAGCAGCGCGACCGCGCCGTCCTTGAGGACGAGTTCGCGGACCTGCTGCGTCGCGGTGTTCGGGTCGCTGCGGTTGTCCAGCACGGTCAGCGCGACCTTGCGCTTGGTGCCGCCGACGTCGAGGCCGCCGGCCGCGTTGAGGTCGGAGATCTGCTGCTGGTAGCCGGACTGCAGGGCCACGCCGAACTGCCCCAGCGGGCCGGTCAGCGACAGGCTCGTGCCCAGCACGACGGTCTGGCCGCCGCCCGAGCCGCCGGCGGCGGCGTTCGCGCCGCCGCCCTTGGTGCTGCCGCCGCACGCGGCGGTGAGCGCCAGCGGGGCGACGGCCCCGGCGACGAGGGCTCTGAATATGGTGGATCGGCTCATGATGATGCGGGTCCCTTCGGTCGGTGGATCGGCGTTCAGGCGTCGCGGGCCGGGGCGAGAGCGGTCCTCGTCCCGAAATAGAACTCGTCGAGGGTGGCCTGGTCGGTGAGGAACTCGGGCGCGCCGGTGTAGCTGACGCGGCCGCGTTCCAGGACGTAGACCCGGTCGGCCACGGTGAGGCTGCGGTGCACGTTCTGCTCGACGAGCAGGACGGCGACGCCGCGCTCCCGGATCTTCACGAGCGCCTCGTAGAGCGCGTCGATCGCCACCGGGGCGAGTCCGAGCGAGATCTCGTCGCACAGCAGCAGCCGCGGGCGGGACATCAGCGCCCGTCCGATCGCCAGCATCTGCTGCTGGCCGCCGGACAGTTCGCCCGCGCGGCGGTCGGCCATCTCGGAGAGCATGGGGAAGATCTCGTGTACGTCGTCGAGCCGGTCGCGCAGCTCGGCCCGGCGCAGGCGCAGGCCGCCGCTCAGCGACAGGTTCTCCAGCACGGTCAGCTCGCCGAAGATCCGGCGGCCCTCGGGGCAGTGCGCGATGCCGTCGCGGTTGCGGGCGTACGACGGTTCGCCGCTGACGTCGCGTCCGGCGAACTCGATCCGGCCGGACGCCGCGCGCAGCGCCCCGGACAGGGTGCCGGCCAGGGTGGACTTCCCGGCGCCGTTGGCCCCGAGCACGGCGACGATCTCCCCGGCGTCGACGTCGACGCTGACGTCCCGCAGCGCGACGATGTCGCCGTAGGCGGTGGTCAGGGACGTCGCCCGGAGCAGCGGTTCTCGCGCGGGCTTCCGGGCAGGACGCTGATCGGGGACCGGCTTCGCGTCCGGTTCGGTGTCCGGTTCGGTGTCCGGCTCGGTGTCCGGCTCGTTCTCCGGTTCGGCATTCGTCCCGGCGGCGTGACCGCTGCCGAGGTACACCTCGCGCACTCGCGGGTCGGCGGACACCTCGGCCGGCGTCCCCTCGGCGATGACCCGGCCCCAGTCCATGACCAGGACCCGGTCCACGAGCGCGGCGACGACGCCTTCGACGTGCTCGACCAGGATCAGGCTCCGGCCCTGCGCGTGGATGGTGCGGATGAGCTCGACGACCTGGTCGAGCTCGCGCCCGTTCAGCCCGGCGGCGACCTCGTCCAGCAGGATCAGCGACGGGTCGACGGACAGCGCCCGGGCCAGTTCCAGGCGTTTGAGGTCCAGCAGGCGCAGCGCGGACGCGGGCAGCGCGGCCTTGTCGGCCAGGCCGCACGTCTCCAGGACCGCCTCGACCGCCGCGTACCGGTCCCGCGAGGCGGGTCCGCCCCGGCCGCCGAGACCGCTCCAGCTGCCGAAACCGCCCCAGCCATCGAGGCCGCGACGGCTGCGGCCGCCGCGCTCTCCGCCACCGCGCCCACCGCCGCCACGCTCTGCGCGCTCACCGTGCTCACCACGGCCACCGTCCCGCCGGGCCATCGCGCCGATCGCGATGTTCTCCCGGACCGTGAGCCCCTTGAACGGCCGCGGGATCTGGTAGGCCAGGGCGATGCCGTGCCGCGCGACCTCGTGCGGGGCCAGGTCGGCCACGGCCGTGCCGCCGAACCGGACAGACCCCTCGTCCGGCCGGTACGCCCCGGACAGCAGTTTGAGCAAGCTGCTCTTGCCCGCCCCGTTCGGACCGATCACGGCCAGGGCCTCGCCCGGGGCGAGGTGGAAGCTCACGTCGTTCACGGCGGTGACGCCCCCGAACCGCTTGGTCAGGTGCTCGACGCTCAAGGAGGGAAGAACCACAGTGCGCCCTTCGGCAGGCAGGAGGGGTGGGTCGAAAACATCAGGGGCCTTACTCGGTGGGGATCCGGGGCCGGCGCTACCGCGCGCCGTGGCTCCCGGTCATGAGCGCGCCCAGGTCCTCGGGCGCCAGGAACGACGGCGGCGGAGGCGGGCCCCAGTTGAACAGGCCCTTCGCGCCCTCCAGCACCTCCGGCGTCCAGAGCTGGTCGTCCGGGACGCAGTCCATGTCGGAGTAGTACTCGCTGAAGTTGCCGGCCGGGTCCTTGAGGTACCAGAAGAAGTTCGAGCCGGCGTGGTGCCGTCCCAGGCCCCACACGTGCCGCTCGGGGTGGTCCTCCAGCATCGCCGCCGCGCCCCGGCCGACGTCGTCGATGTCGTCGACCTGCCAGGACGTGTGGTGCAGGTAGGTGACCGGCGCCTGGAGCAGCAGCAGGTTGTGGTGGTCGGTCGAGCACCGCAGGAAGACCCCGACCTCGCCGATCCGGTCGCTGACCTTGAACCCCAGGCCCTCGGTGAAGAAGGCCCCCGCGACCGCCAGGTCGGTGGTGCCGACGACCGCGTGCCCGAGCTTGCGGGGCCGGACCGGCCCGGTCCGCAGGATGCCCGGCGCGCGCGAGCCCTGGCGCTCGATCCGGCCGGGGCCGTTATACGAGGTGGCCGGAACGCGCTCCTGCACGAGCCGGGGCGCCACCTCCAGGACCGCGCGCACGCCGGTGGCCGCTTCGACGGCGGTCAGCGTGTCGGCGGTGCGCTCGACGCCGACGACGCCGAGCCGGGCCAGGTTCGCCGCCGCGCGGCCGAGGTCGTCGCGGTCGTCGACGCCGACGCGCAGCTCCACCAGCCGGCGGGTCGGGGCTGCGACGATGCGCAGCTGCCGTCCGGCGTCCCGGGTGGTGAACCACCCGTCCGCCTCGGCGCCGAGCCCGAACTCGGAGTAGTAGCCGGCGGTCTGCGCGACGTCGGGGACGCCGATGGAGACGGACAGGAGCCGGTGCAGAGTCATGGTCAGGCCTCCTTGGCCGAGACGAAGCGTTGACGGAGCTCGCCGATGCCCTCGATCCGGCTCACCAGCTCCTCGCCGTCCCGCAGCCAGCGCTGGGGTTCGCGCCCCAGCCCGACGCCGGACGGGGTCCCGGTGAAGATCAGGTCGCCGGGCAGCAGCGGGATGCTCGCCGACAGCTTGCTGACCAGCGCCGGCACCGAGAAGATCAGGCCGCTGGTGCGGCCCAGCTGGACCTGCTCGCCGTCGATGGCGCAGCCGAGCTCCAGATCGTTCGGGTCGTCGAACTCGTCCAGCGTCACCAGCCACGGCCCGACCGGCCCGAACCCGGGCAGCGACTTGGCCAGGCTGAACTGCGGCGGGGTGGCGGCGGTCTGCAGGATCCGCTCGGAGATGTCCTGCCCGACCGTGTAGCCGGCCACGTGGGACAGGGCGTCGGCCTCGGAGACCTGGTAGGCGCGGCGGCCGATGACCGCGACGAGCTCGACCTCCCAGTCGGTGTGGCCGCCGGGCGGGAGCACGACCTCGCCGTACGGGCCGGTGATGCACGAGCTGAACTTGGTGAAGACCGGCGGCTCGGCGGCGGGGGCCGCGTAGCCCGACTCCGCGGCGTGCTCGCGGTAGTTGAGGCCGATCGCCAGCACCTGGCGCGGGGCCGGGACCGGCGACCCGAGGTCGTCCGCGTCGAACGGCTCGCCGGCCGGGAGGTCGGCCTCGCGGGCCCAGGCGGTGAACTCGTCCCAGCGGGCGTAGACGCCCTGCGGGTCCGGCCCGAACCGGCCGGCGCTCGCCGTCTCGACGTCGACGGCCGTCCCACCGGTGATCAGGGCTAAACGTCCGGCCACGTTGGCGATGCGCATGGGGTGTCCTGTTCCGTCAAGGATCCGTCAGAAGAAATAACCATGATGAATATGGAGAGCATGTTGGCTGGTCTTATTCATGTCAAGAGTGTTGCGGCGATTCATCATGGTGAATTTTCGAGGGTCGGCCGGGTGTGGTGCCCGGTGCCGCCCAGGAGCAGCCGCAGCGCGCCGGCCTCGTCCATCCGGTGCCCGCGCCAGGCCACGTGCTGGTCCGGGCGGACCAGCACCAGCGGTGCCTCGAACCAGTCCCGAGCCCCGGGCAGCTCGACCACGGTCAGCGGTATGCCGAGCCTGCGGGCGGCCTCGGCGATCGGGGCCGCGGCCGGGGCCGTGAGCTCCCCGACGAGGCTGTATTCGGGGCCGAGCACGTCGTAGAGGGATCGGCCGGGCGCCAGCCACCGGTGCGGCAGCCGGTTGCCCGGCGCGGCGCTGGGACGGTAGTCGCCGTCGGGGGGCGTTTCGGCACCGTCCTGAGGCGGTCCGGACGCACTGGCGGCACCGGACGCGTCGGCCGTACCAGCCGCACCAGCCGCGCCGGCCGACGCCACGATCGGGGAGTGCGCGTAGGAAGTGCCCAGCACCAGGTCCAGGCTGTGGAACTCGCGGTCCTTCGCCGCCCGGACCGCCGCCGCCACGGCCGGCCGGGCCGCGGCGAACTCGGCCGGCGGGCCGAGCAGCCTCGGATCGGCGAGTTCCGGGGCGAGGGTGGCCATGTTCCGCACCGCCACCGCGATCGTCTCGGCGGCCACCGGCCGCCGCTCGGCCTCGTAGCTGTCCAGCAGCGACGGCGGGGCCCACCCGTTGAGGACCGCGGCGAGCTTCCAGCCGAGGTTGACCGCGTCGCCGATGCCGGTGTTGTAGCCGTGGCCGCCCCACGGCGGATTGAGGTGCGCCGCGTCGCCGGCCAGGAACACCCGGCCGCTCCCGAACCGGTCGGCCAGCCGCATCCGGGCCCGCCAGGGGTCGGTGGCGACGATCTCGATCGGCACCCCGGCGCCCGGCTCGCCGATCAGGGCCCGCACCAGGCCCACCGGGTCCGCCGCGCCGCGGTCCGCCTCGACGCCCATGGCGATGCACCACCACGTGTCGGCCAGGTCCATCCGGCCGACCACCCCCGGCTGCCGGGGATTGAGCGCCCAGTACTGCACCGCGTTCCCGTGCCGGACCAGCTCGGCCAGCCCGGGGGCCCGGAAGACCAGGTTGAAGTTGGGCCGTCCGTCGTCCTCGCCCTCGAAGACCGCGCCGATGGCGTCCCGGACGACGCTGCGCGCGCCGTCGCAGCCCACGACGTAGGACGCCCTGATGCTCCGGACCCGGCCGGCCCCGTCCTGGACCAGGGCGGTGGCGCCGCCGCCGTCCTGCTCCACGGCGGTCACGGTCCAGCCGGTGGCCAGCCGGGTGTCCGGCAGCGCGGCCACCGCCTCCCGTAGCACGAGCTCGACCGCCGGCTGCGGGATCTGCTGGCCGGCCTCGGCGACGAGGTGGTCCGCGCCCAGGTCCAGGCCGAAGCAGCGGTCGAAGCGGGTCACCTCGGGCCCGAGCAGGGTGGTGCAGAAGACCACTTCGTCGGACCACGACGGCGCCAGCGCGGCCCGCTCGCGGACCGCGTCGGCCAGACCCCAGCGGCGCAGGTGCTCCATGGTGCGGGCCGAGGTCGTCTTGGCCCGGGGGCGCAGCCAGGAGACCGCCGGCCGGGTCTCGACCACGGTCGAGGCGACGCCGTGGGCGGCCAGCTCGACGGCGGTCGCCAGACCGGCCGGACCGCCGCCCACGATGAGGACCGGGGTCCGGTCGGGCGGCGGCGGGTGGCTTTCTTCATCGCGCGGCAAAGCAGCGCCTCTCCTCGTGATGTGCGGGTGTCGGTACGAGCGCGGTCAGCCGGTGGACGGCTCCGGACCGTCGTTACGGGACGGTTCGCGCGGCCTCACAGCGGTGGCGGCGTGTTCGAAATGATGTGCGCGGCACCCGGTCCGGGTCGTGCGCGGTTTCATTGATTGGCACGCCGGGCGCGAGCGGCGTGCGGCGTGTTTTTGGGCGGCAGGCGGCAGGCGGCAGGCGGCAGGCGGCAGGCAGCACGCAGCAGCGGCCCGCTGTGAGTAATGGAGCCAAGCCGGACCAGTCCGGCGACGCCTCAGCCGGCGGTGCTGCCCGAGCCCGGCCCCGGCGCCTTGGTCGAGCCGAGCTCGCGCGAGATGGCTCGCGCGGCGGCGCGCACCGCGGGGATCAACGCCAGCGGATCGGTGCCCGGCGTCGGAAAGACTATGGACAACGCCCCGGCCAGGGCGTTGTCGCCGTCCCAGATCGGCGCGGCGACCGAGACCACCGGGACCGGCTGGGAGCGGGCGACCTGCGCGTAGCCGACGCGGCGGACCTCCGCCAGCGCCCGGCGCAGATCAGGGTTGGAGACCGGCAGGCTCTCCGGCGTGAGCCGCCATTCCTTGTCCAGATAGTCCTGCTGGAAGTCGAAGCTCCCGAAGGCCAGCAGGATCCGCCCGACCCCGGTGGAGTGCAGAGGAGCCCGTCCGCCCACCCGGTACAGCACGGGACTGGCCCCGCGCGAGGACAGCCGCTCGACGATCAGCGCCTCGTCCCCGTCCCGGACCGCCAGCAGCACATGCTGTTTGGTGACCAGGCTGAGGTCCTCCATGTAGGGCATCGCCACCGCGCGCAGCCCCTGCCCGCGAGGCGCGAGCGAGGCGATCTCCCACAGCCGCACCCCGACCGCGAACCCGCCGTCCGCCGCCCGCTCCAGCACCCCCAGCTCGACGAGCTTGCGCGCCAGGCGCAGGGCGGTGCTTTTCGGCAGTCCCGCCCGCCGGCTCAGCTCGGCCAGCCCCAGGGTGCGGTGCTGTGCGCTGAACGCCCCGAGCAGCGCGAACGCCCGCTCCAGGACCGGCTCGCCGTGGGCCGGGCGTTTCCCGCGCGCGACCTGCGCATAGCCGACGCGGCGGTCGTCGGCCGGGTCCGTCGTCATCGATGTCGCCTTTCGGTCCGGCGCCGCTGCCGTCGGGCCGGGATTCCGTAGGGAGAGCAGTGGCGGACACCGTACCTTCCGCGCCGACCCGCCGCACCCAGAGCGCCCGCAGCGAATAGCTGCGGAGAGTGCGGTGGGCCCGCGCTCCGATTCCGCAGAGCGCGGGCCCACCGGTACTACTATGCCCACTACAGCCCGCCTCGGCTCACCGCCGAACCGGGCCCGGAGCGGTTAGCTGCCGTCAGGACGGCAGCGTCCAGTGCTGCGCATTGGTCGAATTGCAGTCCCAGAGCTCCAGCTGCGTGCCGTCGGTGGTCGTGGCGCCCGGATCGTCGAGGCACCGGCCCGACTGGGGGTTCTGGAGGGCGCCGGTCCCGGCCACGTAGGTCCACTGCTGGTTGGCACCGCCGTTGCAGTCCCACAGCTCGATCTTCGTGCCGTTCGTCGTGCCGCCGCCGGTGACGTCGACGCAGCGGCCGGCCAGCATCAGGGTTCCGTCACCCGGCACCGCGAACGACTGCGCCCCCGAGCCGTTGCAGCTCCACAGCTGGATGTGGTTTCCATCAGCGGTCGAGCCAGTGTTGTCGTCCACGCACTTGCCGGCGACGGCCGACGTGATCGCGCCGGTGTGGACGACGGGAGGCGTCCACTTCTGGGCGACCGAGCTGTTGCAGCTGTAGAGCTGCAACTGGGTGCCGTTGGTAGTGGTCCCGGCCGGATCGTCGGCGCACAGCCCCGAGTTCAGGTTCACCAGCGCGCTGGTGGCCGTGTCGACGCGCCACTGCTGCGCGCCGGAACCGTTGCAGCTCCACAGCTGGAGCTTGGTGCCGTTGACGATGCCGCTGCCCGAGGCGTCCAGGCACTTGCCGAGGGCGTGGACCGACCCGTCGCCGGTCACGGTCCACCGCTGGGCGGAGGAGCCGTTGCAGTCGTACAGCTGCACGGCGGTGCCGTCACCGGTGCCGGAGTTCGCGACGTCGACGCACTTGCCGGCGAGCCCGGAGGCGATGGGCCCGGTCGCGCCCGGCTGGGTCACCGGGGGCTGGGCACCGCCGGTGCCCGCGTAGGACGGAGGCGCCGACGAGCCGGCGGCCGCCCAGCCGGTGTTCGCGCTCGTGCCCAGGGTGAAGGCCAGCGTCCCGCCGCCGGTCGCGAAGGAGGGCGGGAGGTAGGCGTTGTTCCAGGCGGACCCGTTGAGGGTGGCGCTCTGGACGAACGGGGCGTTGTCGGCGGCCTGGGGCGCCGAGATGGAGATCTTGCCGCCTCCGCCGAGCGTGACGGTGACGCTGGTGAACAGCGGGCTGCCGATCGCGAGGTCCGCCGTGCCGGGCGTCTCCGGGAACAGGCCCATCGCCGACCACACGTACCAGGCGCTCATCGTGCCCAGATCGTCGTTGCCGACCGACCAGTTCGCCGGGTTGTTCGGCCACAGCTGGTCCTGCACCTGCCGGACGATCTGCTGCGTCTTCCACGGCTGCCCGACGTAGTCGTACTCCCACGGCAGTTCGAGCGAGGGCTCGTTGCCCAGGTCGGCGTGCGTGCCGTTGGAGCCGTGGAAGTTCGACAGCACGTTGTCCAGGTACGTCCCCATCGGGCCGTTGCCGCCCATGGCGTCGGCCAGGCCGCGCACGTTGAACGGCACCATGCCCGTGTACTGCCACGAGGTGCCCTCGACGAAGTTGTTGCTGCTGCTCGGATCGAAGCCGCCGGTCCACGACCCGTTCATCAGCTTGGGCTGCATGAAGCCGCTCGCCGGGTTGAACGAGTTGCGCCAGTCCTGCGCGCGGTTGAGGAACTGGCTCTGGGTCGCCGAGTCGCCGAGCGCCCCGGCGAACGACGACACCGCGAAGTCCGCGGTGTCGTACTCCAGCAGCGTCGCGACCGAGCCGTAGAAGCCTGACGCGTACGTTCCGTCCGAGGGCAGATAGCCGTAGTTCGTGAGGTAGTTCAGCCCACTGCGGATGCTGTTCGGGACCGTGGACTGCTTCACCATGGCGGCCTTGGCCGACGCGGTGTCGAAGTTGTGCGCGCCGAACGCGTAGTAGTCCGCGATGATCGCCTCGGCGGGGTCGCCGTTCATCACGTAGGTCTCGGCGTTGTCCAGCCCCCACTTCGGCAGGATGCCGCCCTGGGTGTAGTCGTTGACCATCGACTGCGCGCTGTCCCCGGCCTGCCGCGGTGCGACGAGCGCCTCAAGCTGGGCCTGCGAGCGGTAGATGTCCCAGCCGGAGTAGTTCGCGTACTGCGCGCCCTGGCCCCCGCCGACCGTGTGCACCTGGTGGTCCCACCCGGTGTACTGGCCGTTGGTGTCGCTGATGACGTTCGGATGCAGCAGCGAGTGGTAGAGCGAGGTGTAGAAGACCGCCTGCTGATCGGTCGTGCCGCCGGCTATCTGGATCTTCCCCAGGACGTTGTTCCAGGCGTTCTGCGCGTTCTGGCGGGTGCCGTTGAAGTCCCACCCGGAGTTCTCGGCCGTGCGGTTCGCGACCGCGTTGGCGGCCGAGACGTAGGAGATGCCGACCTTGGCCTGCACGACATGGTTCGACGACGCGTCGAACGTGACCGAACCGCCGTTGGCGAACGTCCCGTTCGTGCTGAACGACCGGTCGAAGACCATGTCGAAGTAGATCGTGTAGGTCGGGCTGGAGGCGCAGAAATGCCCGGACGTGATCGCTCCGGCGACCTCGTTCGTGCCGACGGTGCCGAAGTTCAGGACCGTCGTGCTGGTGGCCGCCGAACCCAGCTTGAACAGCAGGTTCGCCTGGTTGGTCGTCGGAAACGTGAACCGGGCCATGCCGGAGCGCGTCGTCGCCGTGAGCTCGGTCTTGACGCCGTTGCCCAGCGTCACGGCGTACGAGCCGGCGCTCGCCGACTCGGTGCCGTGGGAGAAGCCCGAGGTGGCGTTGGCGTCGATCCCGCCGACCGTCGGCAGGATCGGGATGTCGCCGGTGGCGTTGCACCCGGGTCCGGACAGGTGGGTCAGGCTGAAGCCGGTGATGGTGCTGTCGCTGTAGTCGTAGTTGCCGCCGGCCGGCCGCTTGGGGGTGTCCGGGCTCCACTGCACCATGCCGAACGGCGCGTCGGCGCCGGGGAAGGTGTCGCCGCCGTTGGACGTGCCCAGCAGCGGGTTGACGATGGAGGCGGGATTGGTCACCGGGCCCGCGGCCGCCTCGGCGGCGGTCGGGGCGACGGATCCCAGGACGGATCCGACGAGGGTCAGTGCGACGGTCACTGGCAGGCGCCATCGTTTCATTGGCTCAGGGCTCCAGGGTCGAATGGGGCGGTGTTCGGGTGCTGTGATGGTTCCGGGCGATATGTGCGAGTACTGCTATAAATGGGCACGAGTGCTGCGACGGAGACGCGGCGGGCCGGCGGCGCGGATGTGGATGATCCGCTCCGCCGGCCCGTCCCGGGCTCAGCCGGTCGGCAGCGTCGTCCACTTCTGGTTGGCGCCGCCGTTGCAGTCCCACAGCACCAGCTGGGTGCCGTCGGTGGTGGACAGCCCGGGGTCGTCGAGACAGCGGCCTGACACCGGGTTGCGGTAGCCGCCGTTGTAGGCCTGCCAGACCTGGTTCGCGCCGCCGTTGCAGCTCCAGGTCTCGACCTTCGTGCCGTTGGCGGTGCCCTGGCCGGTGGCGTCCAGGCACTTGCCCTCGGCCCGCAGGGTCCCGTCGGCGTACGCCGACCACCACTGGGCGTCGGTGCCGTTGCAGCCCCAGATCTGGGCCACGGTGCCGTCGGCGGTGCTGCCGCCGTTGACGTCCAGGCACTTGCCGGCGACCCCGGACTGCACCGCGCCGCCGGTCGGGGCCGGGGCCTTGAGCCAGCCCGCGGCGTCGGCGGCCTGGATGCCGCCGTTGAACGCGTCGGCCATCTTCTTGTAGCCGCCGTCGTTCGGGTGCAGCGCGTCCGACAGGTCGGCGGCGGTCAGGGCGCTCATATCGACGTAGCGGACGTGCTTGCCGGCGGCCTGCTCGGTCTGGACGATGCCGGGGATCTGCTGGTTGAAGGCGCCCCGGTTGGGTTCCTCGACGGAGTTCGTGGACACGATCACCGACCCGACCAGCACCGTCGCGTCCGGGGCGTCGGCGGTGAGCTGGTCGATCAGGGTCTTGAGACGCGCCGGGGCGGTGGACACCTGGTAGTTCTGGTTCAGGTCGTTGGTGCCGATCTCCAAAGTGATCACGTTGGGTCGGCGGTGGTCCACGGACGCGTCGGCCAGGGCCGAGATCTGGTCGATGCGGTAGCCGGAGTGGCCCTCGTTGTCGGGATCGGACATGGTGCCGTTGCGGCCGGTGCCGACGAAGTCCAGGGCGTGGCCCTCGGCGGACAGGTCGTCCCACAACGCCCCGCGATAGCTGTTGCCGGTGCTGCTGCCGACGCCCCAGGTGATCGAGTCGCCCAGCGGCATCAACCGCAGCGAGGTCGCGGCGGCGTTCGGAACGGCGGCGTTCGCAGTGGCGGCGGCCGCGGTGGTGGTCGCGCTCGTTCCGGCGACGCCGAGCGCGGCCAGAACGGTGGCGGCCAGGGAAAGTGCTGGTCGTTTCATGAACAATCCTCACTGTGCTGCGGGGGGTGGCGTGAAAGAGGAGTGGCGCAGGCGGCGCCGGGCGCCCACCCGATCGGGGTGGACGCCCGGCACTACGTCACAGAGGTCTGCCGGCGATCAGGCCGAGGGCAGGTGCCACTGTTGGTTCACTCCGCCGTTGCAGTCCCAGATCTCGACCTGGGTGCCGTTGGTGGCGCTGAAGCCGGGGTCGTCCAGGCAGCGTCCGGAGTCGGGGTTGACCAGCGTGTTGCCGTTCTGCTGCCACTGCTGGTTGCCGCCGCCGTTGCAGTCCCAGATCTCCACCAGCGTCCCGTTGGCCGTGGTCCCGGCCCCGGTGATGTCCAGGCACTTGCCGTTGACCTGCAACGCCCCGCCGTTGTACGTCCAGGTCTGCGCGCCGGTGCCGTTGCAGTCCCAGATCTGGGCCTTGGTGCCGTTGACGGTCGAGCCGCCGTTGTCGTCCAGGCACTTGCCCGCGATCCCGGAGGTGATCGGACCGCTCGGCGGCTGCGCCGTGCCGTTGCCGGGGGTGATCGTCAGGTTGTCGAACATGTCGGTCTGGTAGCCGACGACGCCGATGCCGACCTGCCCGGACAGGAACGTGCTGTCGTTGACGGTGCTCACCGTGCCGCCGTCCACCGTGGCGGTGATCTGCGTGCCCTGGAACGTCAGCCCCAGCGTGTGCCAGGAACCGGTGCCCAGCGCCCCGACCGTGCCGCTCGCCAGCGTGGTGGAGCTGCCGCTGGAGTAGTTCTTGACGATGGACCAGGCCCCGGTGTTGGAGACCCGGAACTTGTACAGGTTCTGGTTCCCCTGCGGCCGGGACTGGGTGCCGGCCCGGCCCAGCAGCTCCGCGGTGCCGGCCTGCCGCAGATCGACGTCGACCTTCACCGTGTAGTTGGACCACGTCGGATCACCGATCAGGGAGAACGCGTCGGAGTCGTTCTGCCACTCGATCGGGATCACCGGCGTGACCTGCTGCACGCACTGGCCCGAGCGGCCGTCGGCACACGGCTGGGCCTCGAAGGAGCCCTGCATGTCCGACAGGTACTTCGCCTCGGTGTTGGTGGCCGTGGACTCGAAGTTGTCGCTGTAGGGCAGCGCCAGCGCGGCGTTGGCCGGGGAGGTGGCGGTGCCCTTGCCCTGGCCGGTCGTGGTGGTGATCGAGTAGACGTAGCCGGGCTGCACGGTCAGCGTGTACGAGCCGTTGGACGGGGTGATGTCCTGGGCGTGGACCAGCGAGGAACCGCTGCTCGGGTTGTTGACGTTGGTGGACCAGACATGCACCTGGCCGGTGGACAGACCGCCGCTGACGTTGATCGTCACGCTCTGCGCGGCGCTCGCCGTCGTGGTCTCGACGATCGTGGTGTAGTCGCTGTTGTTCGTCGATTTCAGGGTGACGTAGGTGCCGTTGGACTCCGAGCCGCCCAGGTAGCCCGACCCGGCGTCCAGGAACTTCCAGCCCGGCTGGGTGAACTGGGTGACCTGTGCGGTGGCCCAGGTGTTGGCGCCGATGGTGTAGGCGCCGGACCACGGCGAGCCGGCGGTGGCCAGGCCGACGGTGGCGTAGGGGAGGTTGGGGTAGATCGCGGCGATCAGCGGCCAGTTGAAGTAGCTGACCATTTTGGCGTCGAGATAGCCGCGGGTGATGGCGCGGATCAGCGCCGGGGCGCCGGTGTTCATGTCCTGCGATCCCTGCTCGCTGTCCCACAGCGGCTTGCCGTTGGCCTGCGCGGCGGAGTCGCTGGAGCAGGTGTTGGCGTTGCCGCCGTCGCCGCCCTGGCAGGAGTAGTGGGCGCCCCAGATCGACACGGCGTTGTTGAACGCCGAGTTGGAGGCGGCCGCGTCGGCGGCGTCCCAGCCGGAGTCGTCGGCGACGATCTTCACGCCGGAGTAGCCGGCGTTGTTCAGGGCGGTGCGCAGGTTGATGTACCAGTTGGCGTCGTATCCGCGTTCGTTCCAGCCGCCGAGGTAGGTCACCGGCACGCCGTCGGCCTTGGCGCAGCCCAGCCAGCTGATCAGGTAGTTGATGGTGTCGGTGGACCAGAATCCGCCGTTGATCCAGCCGGGCGCGGCCCAGGCCAGGCCGTAGAAGGCGATGTTGGGGTTGCGGGCCTTGGCCTGCTGCGCCAGCCAGAACTCGTATCCGGCGTTGCAGTTCACGACCCCGCGGGTGTGCTCGATCGAGGGCTCGGAGCCGTCGGTGGAGTTGGCGTCCCCGCCGATCTCCAGCTTCAGCATCTGCAGATCCGCGCCGTAGCCGGGCTTGAACAGGTAGTCCAGGATCTGCGACTGCTGGGCGGCCGGGTAGTCCCGCAGCAGCCGGGAGTTGCCGCCACCGCCGCTGATCGCGCCGATGCCGTCGAACGTCCGACCACCGCTGTTCCCGTTCGCCGAGATCGTGGTGGACGTCGCCGCCCGCGCCGGAGTGCCGGAAACGGTGAAGAACACCGACGCCAACAGCGCGGTCAGGGCCAGGTAGAGCAAGGGTCTCGGTGGTCGGGTCGTGGGGGTGGGGCTCATCGGACTTCCTCTCGGGACGGTCGACCGGTCCACGCGCGCCGATCGGCGACGATGGTGACGCTCGCCCCTGGCGACAGCCGGTGGGCAGGACTCGCCGCGCGGGCGCCCGTCGCCGCGCCGCGTCGGCCGTGGAGCATGATGTCGGTGGACGGCCGCCGGCGCGACGTGGATCAGCGTGCTGTGGGGCGCCCGACGGGAACGAGGCGTCGCCGGGTGACTGGCGACCCCTGCTGTGTCGGATGAGGGCGGTCGCCCGGCAGCCGGTGGGTCACCGTGGTGCATCGTGGTGAGTATTGAGCGGTTCTGTCAATAGCCTGGAAATAACTCGGCGATTTCAACGAGATGGCCCAGAGTCGAACAACAGGACTTCGAAGCGGGCCGGCCCGGGTCACCGGGCGCTGACCGGCGGGGAAGCCGTCCGGCGCGCCGGACGTCCGGGTTCGGCCCGCTCCGCCGTCTTGACAGGGCTTTGAGTGCGCCCGATACTCACCCCGGTGTGTGAACGTTCCCATGAGCGTGGGCGGTGCGCTCGACTCGATCTCCTGCTCTTTTGATCAGAAAGCAAGGCCAACAACCGGACAGGCTCCAAGGGTCGCGCTGCCGGTGTGTCCAGAATCTGGGAACGTTATCAGCTTTGGACGCACGCGAGCCGGGCGGCGCCCAGGTGGGCCGTGACTTTGTGGACCTGTGATCCGGCCTTCCCGCCCCCACCGAAGCACTCAGGAGCCGCACATGTTCAGAACGAGAACGAGGAGACTGACAGCAGTCCTGGTCGCGCTGGTCTCGGGCCTGGCGTTCGCCATCGGCGTCGTCGGAGGTGGTTCGGCGGCGGCCGCCCAGTCGCCGGCGCCCGCCGCCTCCAGCCCGGCCGCGGCTTCCGGCGCCAAGGTGCTGATGGCCGGCTACAACTCCGGCACCGGGCTCATCGGCACCGACGGCTGGTGGACCTCCGCGGTCGCGCTGAGCACGATCATGACCTACCAGCAGACCACCGGGGACACGTCCTACAGCTACGCCATCGCGGGAGCCTTCAACGCGAACAAGGGCTCGAACTTCGAGAACGCGTACATGGACGACACCGGCTGGTGGGGCCTGGCCTGGGTGCAGGCCTACGACCTCACCGGCAACACCGCGTACCTCCAGATGGCCCAGACCGACGCCGCCTACATCCACAACTACTGGGATTCCAGCTGCGGCGGCGGAGTCTACTGGAGCACCGCCAAGTCCTACAAGAACGCGATCCCCAACGAACTCTTCCTGGACCTGACGGCGGCGCTCCACAACCGGATCCCCGGCGACAGCACCTATCTCGGATGGGCGAACGCGGAGTGGAGCTGGTTCAACGGCAGCGGCCTGATCAACGGCTCGCACCTGATCAACGACGGTCTGAACAGCGGTTGCCAGAACAACGGCCAGACGGTCTGGACCTACAACCAGGGCGTGGTCCTGGCCGGGTTGGCCGAACTGTCCCGGGCCACCGGCAACACCGGCCTGCTGTCCACCGCCGCCACGCTGGCCGGCGCCTCGACGGCGCACTTCAACCAGAACGGGATCGTCGTCGAGCCCTGTGAACCCAACTGCGGCGCCGACGGGCCCTCGTTCAAGGGCGTCTACGTCCGCGGCCTGCGCACCCTGGCCACCGTCGCCGGCACCACCGCCTACGACGGCTACCTCCAGGCCCAGGCGAACTCCATCATCGCCCACGACACGAACAGCGCCGGCCAGCTCGGCCTGAGCTGGGCCGGCCCGATCCAGGGCCTGACCTCGGGGGCGCAGGCCAGCGCCGAGGCCGCCCTGGTCGCCGCGCTCGGCGGATCGGCCCCGCCGACCGGCCCGATCACCTCCGCGCTGGCGGGCAAGTGCGTGGACGACGACCACCAGAGCACGGCCAACGGCACCGCGATCCAGCTGTGGAGCTGCAACGGGTCCGTGGCGCAGCAGTTCACCGTGAATTCCAACGGCAGTCTCAGCGTCCTGGGCAAGTGTCTCGACGTGATCAGCGGCGGCACCGCGAACGGCGTCAAGGTGCAGCTCTACGACTGCAACGGCACCGGCGCCCAGGTGTGGAGCGCCCGGTCCGACGGCTCGCTGCTGAACCCGCAGTCCGGCCGCTGCCTCGACGATCCCGCCAGCAGCACCACCGACGGCACCCGGCTGGAGATCTGGGACTGCAACGGCGGCGCCAACCAGAGGTGGACGCTGCCGTAAGCCGTCGCCGGCACCACCCGCCGGTCTTCTGCCCGGCCACGAACGGTCCACGGACCTCCTCCAGCGGCTCGGCGGTCAACGCGTCCGCCGAGCCGGCCATCGACCTGTCCACCATCCTGTCCACCACTTCTGCCCATCACCCTGCCCATCACCTGGAAAAGAGAACTCATGGCCCTCCCCAGTCCCCGCAGATCCAGAACCCTGATCCGGTCGTTCGTCGCCGGGGCGACCCTGGTCGCCGCCGCGGCCTTCCCCAGCCTGACGTCCGTGGCCCACGCCGCGACCCTGGTGTCCGATCCGGCCTCGCTGGTCGACGCCCGGATCATGACCAGCGGCGGCGGCAACGACTTCCCGGGCGCGGACGTGCCTTTCGGCATGGTCCAGTGGAGCCCGGACACCGCCACCGGCCGCAACGACGGCGGCGGCTACGACTACGGCGCCAGCCAGATCCGGGGCTTCGGCCTGACGCACATGGCCGGCCCCGGCTGCGGCGCGATGGGCGACCTGCCGATCCTGCCGCTGACCGGCGCGCTGCCCTCCGGCGACCCCGGTGCGCACATGGAGTCGTTCACCCACACCGGAGAAGTCGCCACTGCCGGCTACTACTCGGTGAACAGCGGATCCTCCGCGATCAAGACCGAGCTGACCGCGACTCAGCGCTCCGGTATGGCGCGCTTCACGTTCCCGGCCACGACCCAGGCCGACCTGCTCGTCAAGCTCCTGGACAGCCAGAACAACACCTCGGCGTCCAGCGCGCAGATCGTCAGCAACACCGAGATCTCCGGCACCGCCACCAGCGGTGGCTTCTGCGGTGAGGCCGGCAGCTACACGGTGCACTTCGACATGGTCTTCGACCAGCCGTTCACCGCCAGCCAGATCGTCAACGAGGGCCAGAGCGCGGGTCCGAACTCGGTGTTCCTGACCTTCAACACCAGCTCCAACCACGTCGTGCAGGCCAAGGTCGGCGTCTCGTTCGTCAGCACGGCCAACGCCAAGGCGAACTGGCAGGCCGAGAACAGCGGCTTCGACTTCAACGCCACCCAGACCGCGGCGCACAACAGCTGGAACACCCTGCTGAACAAGGTGCAGGTCGGCGGCGGCACGGCGGCGCAGCAGCAGCTGTTCTACACCTCGCTGTACCACGTGCTGCTGCACCCCAACGTGGTCAGTGACACCAACGGCCAGTACATGGGCTTCGACAACGCCGTGCACACGGCCTCGTCGGGACACGCGCAGTACGACCAGTTCTCCGGCTGGGACGTCTACCACGCGCAGACCCAGCTGTCCGCGCTGGTCGCACCAGTGCAGACCTCTGATATAGCCCAGTCGCTGGTGAACGACTACGCCCAGGGCGGCACGTTCCCGCAGTGGGGCTTCATGAACTTCTACAACTGGGTGATGGCCGGCGACCCGGCGACCGCCGCACTGGCGAACTACTACGCCTTCGGCGCCACCAACTTCGACACCGCCACCGCACTGTCGGACATGCTGCAGGAGGCCACGACCAACAACAACGTGCGTCGCGGGACGACTCTGGAGAACCAGTACGGCTACCTGCCGGACGATCTCTACAACGGCAACCTCGGCTGCTGCAACGTACACGGCTCGGCCGCGAGCCTGCTGGAGTACGACCAGGCCGACTTCGCCCTGTCCCGTTTCGCGTCCTCGCTCGGCGACTCCGGCAACGCCACGACGTTCGCCAGCCGGGCCAACAACTGGAAGCACATCTTCAACACCGCCAACGGCCTGATCAACCCCAAGAACAGCAACGGCTCCTGGGTGAGCATCAGCCCGACCAGCTCCAACGGCTTCATCGAGGGCAGCGCCGCGCAGTACCGCTTCGTCGTGCCCTTCGACCAGCCCGCCGAGGCGGCTCTGCTCGGCGGCAACTCGGCCACCAACTCGCTGCTGGACAGCTTCTTTACCACCATGGACGGCTCCAACGGCAACCAGTCCTTCCTCTCCAACGAATTCGACCTGGGCACCCCCTGGTTCTACAACTGGACCGGCGCACCCTCCCACACCCAATCCGTCGTCAACCGCATGCTCAACCAGTTCTACAAAGACACCCCCACCTCCGCGGCCTTCCCCAACAACGACGACCTCGGCACCATGTCCGCCCAATACGTCTGGGGCGCCCTGGGCATGTACCCGGTCACCCCGGGCAGCGGCGACCTGATGTTCAACAGCCCCATCTTCACCCAGGCCGTCGTACACCTGCCCAGCGGCAACACCATGACCATCAACGCCCCCGCCGCCTCAGCGAGCAACTACTACGTCCAGTCGCTCAACGTCAACGGCGCGGCCAGCACGAAGAACTGGATGTCGCAGGCCACGTGGAAGAACGGGGTCACCCTGGACTTCACCCTCGGCTCGGCGGCGTCCTCCTGGGGCTCCGGGGCCGCCGACGCACCGCCGGCCTATGATTCCGGCACCAACCCGACCTCGCACACCGGCCCCGTCACCTCCGGGATCGCGGGCAAGTGCCTGGACGACAACGGCGGCTCGACCGTCAACGGCACCAAGGCCCAGATCTGGGACTGCAACGGCACCGGCGCCCAGCAGTGGACCTCCACCGGAGGGACGCTCCAGGTCAACGGCAAGTGCCTGGACGTCACCGGGGCCGGAACCGCCAACGGGACGCTGGTGGAGATCTGGGACTGCAACGGCGGTGGCAACCAGCAGTGGCAGCAGAACGGCAACACGCTGGTCAACCCGGCCTCCGGACGCTGCCTGGACGACCCCGGGTTCAGCGCCACCAACGGCACCCAGGTCGAGATCTGGGACTGCAACGGCGGAGTGAACCAACAGTGGACGCTGTCATAGCGGACCGCTGGTGATCCGGTGCTCCGACCCGCCTGTGCGGGTCGGAGCACTGTCGCGTAGGGCGAATCGATCACCGGACCGGTCCGGCCGGAACCCTGGCCGGATCCGGCCGAGTCCTACCTCCGGCGCGAAGGCGTCGGGCCGGCCTTCGTCGCCGCGCTCCAGCACCTGCCCGCGACCCGGCCCGCCACACCCGATCCGCCACACCGGCCTGCCACACCGGCCCGCTACCCAGCGCGCCGCACCGGTCGACAGTGTCCTGCGACGGGCCCGGCGCCAGGCCCGGCGCAACGCCCGGTGACCATGGGCGCCCCTGCCGGCGGCGGGTCCGGAGCCCGAGCTCCGACCTCGCCAGGGCGTCGATCAGACGTGGGAACGTTATCAGTGGAAACAGGCCGGAAACAGTTCCTTCAGGATGCTGAATTCCCTGCTCAGACTGCGATCTTCCCTCATAGATTTGTGAACGTTATCATCAGGGCGGGGGGCTGATCCGGCGCCCCGGCCGGGTCGTCGTGTGCTGCGCTCGGCAGCTCGGTGGGGTTCACGCAGGAAGGCTGGTGTACATGGGGCACAGGGCTGGACGGGAGCGGGGTCCGGAGGTCGCCGGGCCGCGCGGCGGCCGGGGATCGCCGGCGGTCGCGCTCGACATCGGGGGGACCAAGACCGCCGCGGCCCTGGTCTCCGACCGCGGCGAGATCCTGGGCTCGGCCACGATGGCCACCCGCGGTGGGCACGCCGACCTGCTGGCCGGGATGGAGCGGCTGGTGATCGAGGCCGTCGGCCCGGTGGGCCTGGCGGAGGTGTCCGGGCTGGGAATCAGCTCGGCGGGGCCGATCGATCTGGCGTCCGGAACGGTCGCGCCCGTGAACATCCCCGAGTTGCGGGGCCTGCCGCTGCTCAAGCGCATGGCCGCGCTGGTCCCCGGCCGTCCCGCGCGGCTGCTCGGCGACGGCTTGGCGGCCGCCGCCGGAGAACACTGGGTCGGGGCCGGGCAGGGTTTCGAGGACCTGCTGGCCATCGTGGTGTCCACCGGGGTCGGCGGCGGCCTGGTGCTGCGCGGCCGGCTGCACGGCGGGGCGTCGGGCAACGCGGGTCACGTCGGCCACGCGCCGGTGGTGATGGACGGCGATCCGTGCCCCTGCGGGGGCATCGGATGCCCGGAGGCGTACGCGAGCGGGCCGTCGATGGTGGCGTTCGCGGTCCGTAGCGGTTGGCGGACGGACGCGCGGCCCGACGGCGAGGCGCTGGCCGAGGCGGCCCGCCGCGGAGAGCCGGCCGCGGTGCTGGCTTTCGAACGCGGGGCCGGCGCCCTGGCCGCGATGATCGCGGCCGCGGCGGCGACCTGCGACC
Source organism: Catenulispora yoronensis (assembly GCF_039531695.1). Lineage (NCBI taxonomy): Bacteria > Bacillati > Actinomycetota > Actinomycetes > Catenulisporales > Catenulisporaceae > Catenulispora > Catenulispora yoronensis. Next base: position 288,851 of record NZ_BAAAQN010000001.1, on the reverse strand, counting down.
TGCGCCGGGTGATCATCGGGGGCGGGGTGGCCGCCGCCGGGCCGGTGCTGATGGACCCGCTGCGACGGTCGCTGGGCAGATACCTGTCACTGACGTTCCTGGCCGGCCTCGAAGTGGTGCCGGCCGGACTGGGCGCGCGGGCCAGCCTGATCGGCGCCGCGGCGGCCGTGCACGAGCCGGACCGGTACGCCATCAGCGAAGTCACCGCCTCGCTGGTGAGCTCGTAGCCGGGCGGCCGGGCGGCCGGGCGGCCGGGGCGCCGGGCCACTGGTGCCAGTGGCGGCAGAAGCCGTGGTCGGGGATCGGGTCGCAGGCTGCGCCGGCTGGTGCGGTGGCCGTCGGCCCGACCGGGTCGGCGGGGGTTTGCGGCGGGGTTCGCGCAGGGTTTACTGAGGGGTCGGCACGGGGTTGCGGCAGGTTGTCCGCATTGACCTCTTGCGAGACGCTAAATCCCGTCCTGTCTTGCGAACGTTATCACGATCCGGCCACGGTGCCCCGGCAGCTCGAAACACCTCTTGCGGAGAACGAGAACCGGCCGACACAATGCATCTGTGTGAACGTTATCATTTTCGCCGAGTACCGGCGGGGCTGGTGGCGGTCCACCTCCGACAGCCTGCGCGAGCGCGGGTCGTCGATTCCACACCTGGTCCGGTAGCGCCCGCAACGGCGCCGTCGCAGAACCCGCTCCATCCCCGGCATGTCAGCACTCTGCTGTTGTCGGCCGGCGCGCTTCCACGACAGACAACGATGGCAATGAACGGAGAGGTAATGCGCTTTTCGCGACAAGCCGCGGTGGCCGTTTGCGGCGCCGTGGCCTTCCTGGCCGCGGCGTGCGGCAGCAGCAGCAGTGGCAGCGGCAGCAGTGGTGGCAGCGCCGGGGGCGGCTCCAAGAGCGTGGAGGTCTTCACCTGGTGGGCCGACGGCGGTGAGAAGGCCGGGCTGGACGGCCTGGTGGGCGTCTTCAACACCGCGTGCACCGGCGACAAGTTCGTCAACGGCGCGGTGGCCGGCGGCGCCGGCGCCAACGCCAAGCAGGTCCTGGCCTCCCGCCTCCAGCAGGGCGACCCGCCGGACACGTTCCAGGCCCACGCCGGCGCGGAGCTCTCGGACTACATCAACGCCGGTCAGATCGAGGACCTGAGCGCGGAGTACAAGGAGTGGGGCCTGGACACCGCCTTCCCGAAGGGCCTGCTGGACAACATCTCGGTGGGCGGCAAGATCTACTCGGTGCCGGCCAACATCCACCGGGCCAACGTCCTGTGGTCGAACAAGACCGTCGTCAGCGGCGCCGGCATCACCACGGCCCCGACGACGATGGCCGACTTCCTCGCCGACCTGGACAAGCTGAAGGCCAAGGGCGTCCAGACGCCGCTGGCCCTGGGCAAGGACTGGACCCAGGAGATGCTGTTCGAGGCGGTCCTGATCAGCGACCTCGGCCCGGCCCAGTTCACCGGCCTGTGGAACGGCACGACCGACTGGAAGGGCGCCGCGGTCACCCAGGGCATCAACGACTACAAGAAGCTGCTGTCCTACACCAACAGCGACCGCGACACCTACGACTGGACCGACGCCGAGAAGCTCATCATGGAGGGCAAGGCCGGCTACCAGCTGATGGGTGACTGGGAAGCCGCCGACCTGGACACCAAGGGCTTCAAGGACTACGGCTACCAGGTCTTCCCGGGCAACGGGAACACCTACCAGTGGCTCGCGGACTCCTTCGTCCTGCCGAAGGGCGCCAAGAACGCCGACGGCACGAAGTGCTGGCTGAAGACCGTGGGCAGCGCCGACGGGCAGAAGGCCTTCAACACCAAGAAGGGCTCGATCCCGGCCCGCACCGACGCCAGCCCGGCGGACTACCCGGCGTACCAGCAGGCTGCCATGGCCGACTGGAAGGTGGACACGGCGGTGCCGTCCTGCCCGCACGGTTCGGCCTGCTCCCAGGGCTGGCAGGGGGCTGTCGCCTCGGCCCAGGGCAAGTTCTCGACCGACCAGAACGTCTCGGCCCTGCAGAGCTCGCTGGCCGCGGCCGCGGCCCAGTTCGCGCCCAAGAAGTAGCGGGCCGGAGCAGTCCGAGTCAGGATCCTGAGTGATCCACGAGTGATCCACGGCGGGTGCGACGGGCTCCGGTCCGGCGCACCCGCCACCCGCCGCATCCGCCGGCCCGGCGCCGCCGTGGCATCCGCCGGCTCGGCGCTGCCGTACCCCCTGCCGAGCCCGCGCGGTGCGTGGCTCGCGGACGGGCGGCCGAACCACCACCCCGCCCCGGAACGCCACGGGTGGGATTTCCGCGAACCGGAGGTTGGCAGTGCGTTACCGAACAAGGCGATGGCTTCCGGGCCTGCTGCTCATCTCGCCTTCGTTGATACTGTTGGCCGTACTCGTGTACGGCCTCATCGGTTGGACTGTGAACCTGTCCTTCCAGAACCGTCATAATGCGTTGCCGTCCAAGGGCTTCGCGGGCCTGTCCAACTACACCGACCTGTTCACCCAGGACATCGGCGGACGCTTCACCCACTCGCTGTGGAACCTCGCCGTCTTCACCGTCGCCTTCATCGGCGGCACCCTGCTGCTCGGCTTCCTCTGGGCCTTCCTGCTGGAGCGCCGGGCCCGGGGCGAGGGGTTCTTCCGGGCCGTCTACCTGTTCCCGATGGCGGTCTCGTTCGCGGCCTCCGGGGTGGTGTGGCGCTGGCTCATGAACCCGGGGAAGGGATCGGCGGCCGGCGGCATCAACGCCATCTTCGGGGACCTGCACCTGTCGTTCCTCCAGAACGACTGGTGGACGAACCCCGACTGGGGCATGGCGGCCATGGCGCTGCCGGCCATCTGGCAGCTCTCCGGCTACATCATGGCGCTGTTCCTGGCCGGCTTCCGCGGCATCCCCGCCGAGCTCAAGGAGGCCGCGACCGTCGACGGCGCCAGCACCTACCAGCTCTACCGGCACGTGCTGTTCCCGCAGCTGACGCCGGTCGCGCTGTCCGCGCTGATCATCACCGGCCACGTGTCGATGAAGATGTTCGACCTGATCATGTCGGTGTCCGGGGCCCAGTGGCTCACCGAGGTCCCCTCGGTCTACATCTGGCAGACCCTGCTGACCAGCGACTACGCCAAGGCCGCCGCCATCTCGGTGATCCTGCTGCTGTTCGTCGCCGTCCTGATCGTCCCGTACTTGATCCATGTGTACCGAGTGGAGAAGGCCCGATGACCGCCACCGACCTGACTCGGAGTGCCCGGGCCGCGAACCACGCCAGGCCGCCCGGCCGGCGTACCGGCGCCCGCGCCGTCTCGGCGCACACCGCCAAGTACACGCTGCTGATCCTGTCCGTGCTCGTCGTGCTCATGCCGGTCTACGTCCTGGTGGTCACCAGCTTCAAGTCGGGGTCGGAGATCGGCGTCACCGGGCAGTGGAACCTGCCGAAGCACTGGACGACCGCGAGCTGGGACAAGGCCTGGCGGGCGCTGGGGCCGTCCTTCGGGCGGACGTTCCAGATGGCGATCCCGGTGGCCCTGATCTCGTCGCTGATCGGCTCGGCCAACGGATTCGTGCTGTCCCGCTGGCGGTTCCCCGGCGCCGACCTGGTCTTCACGCTGATCCTGTTCGGCATGTTCGTGCCCTACCAGGCGGTGATGATCCCGCTGCGCCAGATCGTGCAGAACATCGGGATCACCCCGGGCATTCCCACCCTGATATTCGTGCACTGCGTGTACGGGATTCCCATCTGCACGCTGATCCTGCGCAACTACTACGCGACCACGGTCCCCGAGGAAGTCATCGAGGCCGCGCGGGTGGACGGCGCGGGGATGCTGCGCACCTTCTGGTCGATCATCCTGCGGCTCTCGGCACCCGGCTTCGTGGTGACGATCATCTGGCAGTTCACCTCGGCGTGGAACGACTACCTGTTCGCGATCTTCCTGTCCAACACCCGGAACGGGCCGATCACCATCGCCTTGAACGCGCTGGCCGGGGCGCAGTCCCCGGACTACGCGGCCAGCATGGCCGGGGCGCTCATCACGTCCCTGCCGACGCTGGTCGTCTACATCCTGCTGGGGCGCTGGTTCATCGGCGGCCTCATGGCGGGGTCGGTCAAGAACTGAGGCGGCTCAAGAGCTGATGCGGCTCAAGAGCTGATGCGGCGGCGGCCCGGGGTCGGGGGTCCGCCGCTCAGGGCCGCGGCGCGGCGTCCTCGGCGACCGGCCGCAGTTCGCCGGATCCCCGGGTGACCACGCGGGTCAGCAGGACGACGGAGCGCGGCGGCGACTCGTCGCCCGCGATCCGGGCGAACAGCAGGTTCGCCGCCGTCGTGCCGATGGCGGCCGGGTCCTGGCTCACCACGGTCAGCGGGGGCTGGAGCTGGTCGGCCAGGGCCACGTCGTCGAACCCGATCAGCGCCACCGACCCGGTGCCGGGCTGCCCGGCCTGGCGCAGCTGCCCGAGCCCCTCCACCACCCCGGTGGTGATGAGGTCGTTGCTGGTGAACAACGCGGTCGGCGGGGCCGGCAGGCCCATCACGGACAGCACCGCGGTGTGCGCGTCGGTCTTGGCCCGCAGGCCGTGCCGGATCAGGTCCGGCTCCTTGGCAATGCCCCGGGAGGCCAGCGCGCGGAGGTAGCCGGCGAAGCGTTCCTGCTGGGTCCAGATGTCGTGCTGGTCGCCCAGGAACGCGATCCGCGTGTGCCCGTGGTCCAGCAGCTGGGTCACGGCCCGGAAGGCGGCCTCCTGGTTGTCGACCGTGACCGTGTCGACGTCCAGCCCCTTGGCGGGGCGGTCCACGCACACGACCTTCGTGCCGCTTTTCATCCGGGCGCGCAGGAACGTGTGGCTGCCGGCGGTGGGCACCACGATGAGCCCGTCGACGTGGTGCGCGCAGAACGCCGACACCATGTCGCGCTCGCGCTCCAGCTCGTCGTTGGTGCTGCCGACCAGCACCAGGTAGCCCCGGCGCCGCGCCTCGTCCTCGACCGCGCGGGCCATCGTGGCGAAGAAGGGGTTCGCCAGATCGTCCAGGACCAGGCCGATGGTGGCGCTGGTCCGGTCCTTGGTCCGCAGGTTCCGGGCGATGTCGTCGCGCTGGTAGCCCAGCTCCCGGACCGCCTTCTCGACCTTGGCGATCGTCTCCGGCGCGACCCGCGGCTCGCCGGACACGACCCGGGAGACCGTCATCAGGCTCACCCCGGCGGCGTTGGCGACGTCCCTCATGGTCGGGCGACGGGTCACGGTGCTCCTAGTTCTTCCCGGTTCTTCCGGCGTTCGGCCATCGTACCCGGTGGGCGGAGCCAAACGTCCGACGACCTGTCCGTGAGCGGCCGGCGGGGGAGCGGGCCCGGGCGGCGAGCGGCCGCTCAGGACAGGTGCGAGCCGGGTTGATTCAGCCTGGCGACCCAGGAACATCCGGGGTGGAAGCGGCTGTTGACGCACTGCTTCCTGGCCCGGTGGCCCGGTCCGGCCGCCGCCGGCTCCGGTATCGCCACGGCGAGATCCCCGTCGTCGCTGAGGATCCGAGCCTGGAGATCGCGCAGCGACGGTCCCGGGTCGCTGCCCAATTCGGCGGCCAGGCGGCTGCGGGTCTGCTGGTAGCGGGCCAGGGCGTCGGCTTTTCGGCCGCAGCGGTAGAGCGCGAGCATGAGCTGGCCGGCGATGCGCTCGTCCAGGGCGTTCTTCTCTGCCTGGTCGGTCAGCTCCCCGACCAGCGCGGTGTGCCGTCCCAGCCGCAGATACAGGTCGGTCAGATCCAGGCGGGCCGAGTACCGCTGGAGCAGCAGATTCTGACGCGCGGCGTTGCTCCACGGGGTCTCCATCCCGGTGTACGGCTCGCCCCGCCACAGATCGAGGCCCGCCTGGAGCAAATCAGCTGCCTGGCTGTCCGAGGACTGGGCGCGGGCCGCGGTGAGCAGCTCGCGGAAGCGGTGCACGTCCACGCACCGCTCGTCCAGGACCATCTTGTAGCCCGAGGGATGGCGCACGATGTGCACACCCGACGTGGTGTTCAACGCCCGGCGCAGCAACGAGATGTAGGTGCTCACGGTCGGGCGCGGATTCTCCGGCACCGGGCCCTGGCCCCACACCCGGTCGATCACCTGGTCGACGGTGACGACCCGGTTCGCCTCGGCCAGGAGCACGGCCAGGACCGCCCGTTGCCGGGCCGACCCGACCTGCACCGCCCGACCGGCGACCATCGTCTCGATGGCGCCGAGAACCCGGAACTCCGTCATCGCCACAGTGCCCACCCTCTTTGCGCTCATGGTTCCGTGAAGCGTGTGCTGGCCCGAGGCCACCCCGCTCATCGTCACAACCACTCGCACAGGGCGCGGGCAATGTCGGCGCCCGGCGGAAACGAGCAGAATTCGGCGGACATCCGCGGCGGCTCACCGCCATGGCTGGATTCCGGCACGCGGGCGCGGCCGAGGTGGGGAGACTGTAGGCTGCGATGGTTCATGACATGTCGGTCTATGCCTGACCGCGGGGGTGCGGTGATGGACGGGGTGCGGTGATGGACGCTGATCCGTACCAGCGGCCGCTGCTGTCGGTCGAACGGTTCGCCGAGGCGGTGGCCGGGGCGGAGTCGCTGGAGGATCTGGCGGAGCTGCTGCGGACGCTGCGGCGCCGGCATGCGCGCGAGCGGCGGGACAGCAGCCTGACGTATCAGGAACTGGCTGAGAAGACCGGATGGTCGCGCAGCGCGATCGCGGAGTATTTCACTGCTCGTACTCTGCCTCCCATCGACCGGTTCGACGCGCTGCTTGAGGTGCTGGGTGTCGCGCCGGCTGAGCGGCGCGCATTGGCGAGTGCCCGCGACCGGGTGGAGGAGAACCGGCGGCGCGAGCAGCATGCCGCGGCACAAACCGACAGCATCGGTCGCGCCAACCGCAACGACAGCCGCGCGGGCGCATCGCGGCCGACGCGGGGACCGTGGCAGCTTCCCGCCGACACCGGCCTGTTCACCGGCCGGGCCGGCGAAGTCCGGACCATCCTGGACCTGGCCGAGCACGCCGTCGCCCCCGGCCCGGGGGCCGTGGTGATCTCGGCGATCGACGGAATGGGCGGAGTCGGCAAGACCGCTCTGGCTGTGCATGCCGGGCATTTGCTGGCCGACCGGTTCCCGGACGGGGCGCTGTTTCTGGAGCTGCACACCCACACCGTCGGCACCCCGGCGCGCACCGCCTTCGACGTCCAGGGCACCGCCCTTGTGGCCTTGGGAGTGGCGCCGGAGGCCATCCCGGCCGACCCCGACGCGCGGGCGGCGGCCTACCGGGACCGCTTGGCCGGCACTCGCACGCTGGTGCTGGTCGACGACGCCCGCGACGAGGCCCAGGTCCGGGCCCTGCTGCCGGGCACCGCGGGCTGTCTGGTGCTGGCGACGAGCCGCAATCGGCTCAAGGCCCTGGACGACGCCGAAGCCGTGCCGTTGGACGTGTTGGCGCATGGCGAGGCCGTGGAGCTCTTTTGCAGAACCGCCGGCATCGGCCGCGCGAGCCCGGACGATCCGGCGGTGCCGCGGATCGTCCGGCTGAGCGGTGGGCTGCCGCTCGCGGTGCGGATCTCCGGGGCGCTGCTGCGGGCCCGTCCCGCCTGGACGCCGCACCATCTGCTGAACGACCTGACCGAGAACCTGGCCCTGGCCGGGTTGGAGGCCTTCGACGACGGTCGGCGCCGCCTGCCGGCCGTGCTCGACATGTCCTACCGGCACCTTCCGGAGCGGGCGCGGGTCCTGTTCCGGCGGCTGGGGCAGATTCCCGGTCCTGACGGCGACGTCCACGCCGCGGCCGCTCTGCTGGACTGCGACCCCAAGACGGCCGGCAGACTGCTGAGTCTCTTGGCCGACCACAGCATGCTCACTGAGCAGACGGTCGGCCGCTGGCGGATGCACGACCTGTTGCGTGAACACGCCCGAGCCCTCGCGGACAGCGAGGACACCTCCGAGCAACGTCAGGATGCCCTCGACCGGCTTCTGCACTTCTATGCCCACGTCGCACAAAGCGCCTCCGTCCCGATCGCGCGCCTGCCACGCTCCGCTCCCGGTGGCCCGGCCCCGGCTCACGTCCCCGACCTGACCGATCCCGAGGCGGCGCGGACGTGGCTGCGCAGCGAGCACCGCAACCTCGACGCCGCCTGCGCCCATGCTCACGAACACCACCTGGACCACCACACCGTCGCCCTGGCCGCCGGCCTGGCCGAGATTCTGATCACCGATGGTCCGTGGACCCGCGCCCTGGAAATCCACCAGGCCGCCGAGACGGCCGCCGGCCCCGACCGGCCCGCGGCCCGCGCCACCGCCTTGACCAACCTGGGGCGAATTCGCTGTCTGATCGGCGACTACGCGGGGGCCTCGGACACCTACGCGCGGGCCCTGGACCTCCTTCGCCTCCCGCAACTCGGCAATCAGCTCGGCAATCAGCTCGGGGAAGCCACCGTTCTGACCGACCTGGGGCAGGTGCGCTATCAGACCGGGGACCTGCCTGGCGCGGTGGAGGTTCTCCAACGGGCCTTGGACATCTGTGGGCGGCTCGGCAACCGCCTTGGTGAGGCGAACGCGCTGACCAACTTGGGGCATGTGCGGGACCTGATGGGCGACCTGCCAGGCGCGGTGGAGGCCTTGCTGCGGGCCCTGGACCGCTATGAGCAGCTCGGCAACCGCCTCGGCGAGGCCACCGTCCTGACCAACCTCGGCCATGTACGGGATCTGATGGGGGAGTGGCCGGGGGCAGCCGAGGCCCAGGCGCGGGCTCTGGACATCTACGAGCAGCTCGGCAACCGCCTCGGCGAAGCCAATGCCCTGACCAGCCTGGGGCACATATGCTGCGTGACCGGGGACTACCCGAGGGCGGCAGAGCTCTTGGAACAGGCCCTGCGGATCTTCCAGCAGATCGGCCACCGCCTTGGCGAGGCGTCCGCCTTGAACAACCTGGGCCGAGTACGCCACGCGACCGGGGACTATCCGGGAGCGGCGGACGCCCAGCAACGGACCCTGGAGATCTTCCGCCGGATCGGCCACCGCCTCGGCCAGGCCTACGCCCTGACCGACCTGGGGCATGTGCGGTACTCCACCGGCGACTACCCCGGAGCGGCGGACGCCCAGGAACAGGCCCTGCACATCTACCGACGCTTCGGCAACCGCGGCAACGAGGCATATGCGCTGAACCGTTACGCAGCCACCATCGCCGCCCTTGGCGACCGCCCGCGCGCCCTCACCCTCTACCAGCAGGCCCTCGCGATGAACCGCGAGCTGAGCAAACCCGACGACGAGGCGATCTCGCTGGAAGGCATCGGCGAGCACTTCCTCGCCGCTGGTGACCCGGAGCAGGCGCGAGCGCACTTGTGTCGGGCCTTGGAGATCTACCGACGACTCGGCATGCGCCTCGACATCGAGCGCGTCCAGGCCCTGGTTGCCTCGCTCGAAAGCGAGTAGCAGCGTTGCCCTTGTGCGCTATGGAATCACGAAGCCCAGTCCGTCTTCGTCGACCTCGACTGATGGCGCTGCCGCGCGGAGGGCGCCTTCGGGACCGAGTACGGCTATCCCGTCCTGGCTGCCCGGCCAGATCAGGGCGAGGCGGCGATCGCTGCCGGCCGCTGCCAACAGGCGGTTGACCTCAGCGGCTGGAACGAGCGAGCAGTCCAGCCACGGGTCTTCCGTAGCCGGACTGCGCGGGTCGGCCAGATCGAAGCGGTAGAGCTCAAGCGTCTTGCCGTTCACGGCCACTGCGTAGCCTGGCGAGCCCAGCTCGCAGGGATCAACCGTCGCGACTCGCAATTCGACGCCGCACTCCGCGAGCGCCGGCGCCAGCCCGTGAAGCCACTTTTCGACGTCCCCTTTGCTGAGGTCCTCACCGTTCGTATGCCAGAATCCACCAGCCGCCCATCTCTGCTGCGACTCCTCATAGGTGGACTCGGGCGAGGTCAACACGGCTATGACGGTGTTCTTCTCCGCGATCGGCACGTCGTCCCATACGCCGGCGACGTCCAGGTTCCTGACGGTTTCCACATATCGCCGCCATCCTGGCAGTGCTTCGCGGGGATGCTTGGCGGAAGTTTCATGCCGTACGCCCGTCCCGGCGGGGTGGACAACCCTTCGGAGAAGGTTCACGGGCTCATGATGCCGCTGCAAGCCAGGCCGCAGCGAACTGTTCGCGCGCCTGACTTGCAGCGGCTTCTTGCTTACGAGGATCGAGGACTGATCGCGTTGGTCTGTCGAAGCTCTGTCGTCAGCTTCTCCACGACCTCCTCCTGCGGCAGAGAGGTGTCGGCGTTGATGAACCGACGCACGGTCTTGGTTCCTTGCTGCTGTTGCTGCTGCTGTTGTTGCTGCTCGGCGTCTGCTCGGATGCCCAGGTTGTTGAGAGCACCCAGATCTGTGATCTCGGGGCGTTGGGCGGCCATGATGGACTCCTCCTCTTGCTGGTTCTTCAGTGGATTCAGGAGGGCTGGTTGATGCCGATCAGTCCGCGGTCGGCAAGTTTGGTGAGAAAGTCCGGCAGGGTCTGTTCGACGCCGTCCGGGGCTTGTGGCGAGTCGTCCTTGGCGGCGAAGTCCGCGACCAGCGCTTCGTAGGCGAGACCCCGGTCGAGGCGTTTCCAGATCTCCGTCGCCGGCGCGTTGAGCCGGTAGCTCTGGTTGCGCAGGGTGTCGTAGAGGACCATCTCGTCGTCGACGTCGAGGCTCTCGATGCCGAGTCCGTGCTGGACCATCGCCCCCTTGGGGATGTCGAGACGGGAATTCTCGTCGATGGTGAACGTCGATTCTTCTTGGCTTGCGGACACCGCGTTCTCCTCAACAGGGATATGGGTTTCTTCTGCTTTCCGCCTCAGTCGAGGCTCTGGACGACGGCGCGTGCGCTGTCGCAGACGTTCTGCGTGAACACCTCGCCGACGGGTGTGAACCGGCCGCTCGAAAGAATCATCGGGATCGCGAGTTCGAGCCCTGAGCCGATCTCGTGGAGACGCTTCGCCGCCGGGGCTCGGGTCTCCGGGCGGGACCGCACCACGCGTGCGTAGTACTGCGCGAGCAGCGTGTAGATGTAGAACGCGTGGTAGAAGCCGTAGTAGTCGCGCTCGGACCCGGACCACGGCAACGTGAAGTCCGGCCCGTTCTCGGTGTTCTCGAACAGCGGATCCGTCTCCATCACCCAGTACAGGACCTGGTGGCCGAACTCGTGGATCAGCGACTCCTCGACCTCCAGGAGAGTCCGGTCGTCGCCGGCGATGAAGATCAGGCCGGTGTACCGCGAGGCCGAAGCGCTGCGGAACTCGCTGTCGGGCACGTGGACCACGGTGTGCACGAAGCGCGGAAACATGTCCCCCAGCGCGGGCCACGCCGCTCGCGCCCGCCCGAGCGCGGCATCGGCGACCCCTGAGAAGAATTCGAGCGGATACGCCTCGCACGCCTTCATGCGCTCCTCCTCCGCGGAGGAGCCGGAACCGGTCGGGAAGGTGTACGTCGGCGACGAGACCATGCTGACCAGCGGATCCACGTCATGGCGCTTCAACCGCACCGAGCCGGCCACCGTCAGCCCGTCGGGCCCGCCGTCGGCCACGCACCGGTCGCGCACCGAGGCGAAGTCAGTGAGCCAACCACCGACCGCGTCCACTCCCGGGCCGCCGGCCCGCATCCCGGACGAGGACTTGGCCACCGCCTGGCGCAGCCAGATCAGCATGGCCGGATGCGTCATCAGCCGGTGCCGGTCCTCCGGGTTCATGGCGAGCAGGTCGCGGACGTCGTCGCGATACGTGACCACGCTCGTCTCGCGCGGCGCCGAAGCCGACCACCGCAACATCAGATCGGCGATCACACTCTGCCGAAGGGAGACGACCTCGCTGCGCAACGCTTCCCAGGCATCAGGCGGATCTGACGGGTAATACGTCGCTCCCTGCCGAATCTGGTCCTTCACGCTTTCTGGATAGCAAGCGGACATCATCGCTCCAGGGCAGATTCAGATCTCCGCGCATTTGCACGAATTGTGGTGGATCAGAATTCTCCACCACCCCCAACCGTCCTGCCGTCGACCGGTCCGCGCATCTCGGAACGAGTCCGGCTCCGGCGTTCCGAGATCGCTCCCTCGCAGGTGAGGGCCGGAAGACCGGCCCACCGCGGCGCCGAAACCTGTTTTAGCCCATGTGGGGGCCGCCTCACGCCCCGGGATCAGCGGTGATCGGCGATTTCACGCCGGCCCGCCGACTCTCCAACTGGGCGGCGAAAGCGACACCGTAAAAGAGCGCTATCGCACTCAGATTGGCCCACAAAAGAAACGCCAGCACCGCGGTGAGCGGACCGTAGGTGGTGCTGAAAGTCGAGCTGCCGTTGATGTACCACGCCAGTGCGGCGGTCAGCGCCAGCCACAGCACCAGGGAGACGCCGGCGCCGAACATCAGCCAGGTCGCCGAGGGCTGGCGGCGGCGTGGGGCGCTGCGGAACAGGATGCCGGCCGAGATCAGGGCCAGCAGGACGCCGACCGGCCAGCGGGCGACGTTCCACGCGTTCGACCATCCCGGCGACCACCGGTACACCTCGGTCAGGGAACTGCCAAAGGACTGGCCGAACACCATTAGCGCCAGGCCGCAGGCGATCGGCACGCCGGCCAGGACGGCCCGCAACAGCGCGCCGCCGTACTTGGCGGGGAACGGCCGATCGCGTTGCACGCCGTAGATGCGGTTGGCGCCGCGCTCGATCTGTCCCATCGCCACCGTCAGCGACAACAGCGCGGCGGCCAGGCCCAGCCACACGGCCGCGCTTCCGCCGTCGCCGGCTCCCTGAAGCGCCTTCTCCACGGAGTCACGGCTGGCCGCGGGTGTGACTCGCTCGATCGTCCTCTGCAAAGCCTGGCCCCACCGGGCGTCATGCGCGGTCTGCGCCAGACCCACCAAGGCGATCAGGCCCGGCATGGCGGTCAACGCCATCTGGAGAGCCAGAGCCCTGGCGTGGCTGAAACCGTCGCCGTACCGAAGGCGCACGAACGCGTCCTTGGCCAGTCCGGCGCTTCCGGTGTGGCGCAACGTCCGCCAGGCGTCGTCCGCCGACAACTCCTCGCCGGACATGGTCCGGGTCTGCGGCACCCTCGTCGTGGTCGACATGGCTCGCTTCTGTCCCGATCGGCACGGATCATGCGCCGGTTTCGGCTTCCCGGCCTGGGCAATCGGGCCACCATGGAATCCGTCGCGGTCGTCGCCCATGAGGACAAACTCGCCACTCTGCCCGGAACCGACCCCCGGGAGCTGCTGCGCGCGGCGCTCGCGGCGCGGGGTGAGCCACCGCCGAGGTGCTACGCGACCACCGCGCGCGACTCCGGCGGTGAGGCGACGCGGGCCGCGCTGGCCGCCGGTGCGCGGCTGGTGGTCGTCTGCGGGGGTGACGGGACGGTGAGCGCCTGCGCCGCGGTGCTGGCCGGGACCGGGGTGCCGATGGCGGTGATCCCGGCCGGGACGGGGAATCTGGTGGCCGGGAACCTCGGGATCCCGAAGGACCCGGCGGCGGCGGTCGAGATCGCGCTCAACGGCGTCGACCGCCCGATCGACGTGGGGCGGATGACCGAAGGCGTGGTCGTCGGCATGGCCGGCCTGGGACTGGACGCCGCGATGGTGCAGGACGCCCCGCGCTCGCTCAAGCGGCGTCTGGGCTGGCCCGCCTATCTGGTCTCGCTGACCCGGCACCTGGCCGACCGGGGATTCACCATCGCTGTCGAGGTGGACGGCCACAGCACTCAGTACCGGCATGTGCGCGCCGTGGTCATCGGCAACTTGGGGGCCCTGCACGGCAGTCTGACGTTGTTCCCCGACGCGCAGGCCGACGACGGTGTGCTGCGGGTGGCCATCCTGGCTCCGCGCTCGCTGTTCGGCTGGCTGGTCGTCGCCACGCGGCTGCTGCGCAAGCGCGGCCGAAACGGCGGTTCCGTCCAGCGGCTGCACGGGCAGCGCATATTCATCAACGGCTCCCGGGAGCTGCGCCGGGAGTCCGACGGCGAAGCGCTCGCGGACGGTTTCGGGCTCGACGTCGTCGTGGAGCCCGCGGCCCTGATGGTGCGGTCGGACCGGAACCGCGACGGCGGCTGAGTCCGAGTTCTGACTTGGTGCTGTTTGTTTGACCGCCGGTGTCCCGGTCAAACGAAGACCTCCGAAGCTGGAACGTCCGAGCGAAGGAGCACCATCATGAACGATTCCTCTTCCCGCCGCGCCGGCGGCGGAGAACGATCCGGTCCGAGCTGGGGCCTGCCCTGGGCGCCGCCGGCGGAGCTGGACGAGCTGTTCGACCGCCTCGCCCGCTGGGCCGGCCGGTCGCCCGGCGGAGGCTCGCGCGGCCCCAGGTGGACGCCGGTCGTGGAGGAGGACGAGAACGCGGACGCCTGGTGGGTCCGCCTGGAGCTGCCCGGCATTCCGCGGGACCGGATCCAGGTCGAGATCGAGGGCCACCAGCTGTGCGTCCGCGGCGATCTGGAAGACGCCGGCGCGGGTCGGACGGGCCACTTGGCGCATCGCGCGGGAAGCTTCCTGTACCGGACCTCGCTGCCGGCCGACGCCGACCGCGACAACGTGCACGCCGATCTCGCTGACGGGATCCTGACCTTGACCGTGCCGCGAGTCGGCCCCGGACAGCGCAGGACGGTCACGATCAGCGGTCGGTCCGGAACGCCCGCGACCCCGTCCGCCGCCCCGTACGCCGCCTCCGGAACGCCGGCGACACCGCCCGGAGTGTCCGGGACACCCGGAAGCTCCGGAAACTCGGGAGTACCCGGAAGCTCCGCGATCCCGTCCGGAACGTCAGCGACCCCGTCCGGAACCTCCGCGACCCCGTCCGGCGACCGCCAGTCGGTGATCGTGGCGGGCGACGCGGGCAATCAGGATTCCGACACCGCACGACCGGATCGGCCGGGCGACCGCCCCTGAACCGCGGGGGCCGGGCCTGACTCCCGAGCCCACCATGCCCGCGATCGGGCTCCCACTATTTGCCGCTGGTCGACTGCGAAAGCCGACCGGCGGCAGTGCTCTGTCGCTCCTCGTCACCCCTCGGTGCGCGGGACCGTGCTGGCGGTGTCGAAGAAGAACGTATGGATGTTGTGGACCGCGGCGGTGAAGTCGTCCAGGTTGAACGGCTTCGCGACGTACGCGTTCGCATGCCGGGCGTACGCGCCCGTCACGTCGTCCGGCGCGTCGGACGTGCTGAGCACGACCACCGGGATAACCTTGAGCGCGGCGTCGGCCTTCAGCACCGCGAGCAGCTCGTGGCCGTTCATCCGCGGCATGTTCAGATCCATGACGATGAGGTCCGGGTGTGCGAACCTCGGGTCCTGGAGCCGTTGCAGCGCCTCCACCCCGTCCTCGACCCGGGTGATGACGTGCTGTCCGCGCTCCAGCAGCGCGTCCTTGATGAGAAGCGCGTCCGCGGCGTCGTCCTCGACGAGCAGGATGTCGTAGGCGCGCGGGCGCACCAGGGATCCGGTCGTCATGAGTCGGTCTCGTCGGACGGTTGGCGCGAGGTCTTGGCGGCGGTGACCAGTCCGGGCCAGCGGCGCCGGGCGCCCTGCCGGCTGATGTTGGTGGCCTGCCCGAGCTTGGGGTAGTCGGCACCGGCGAGCACCGCGCGCTCGGCCGCGGCGTTCTCTTGGCGGATCACCGCGCGGCGGACATGAGTCAGGGCATGGAGATGGGCGAGGGCGTCGCTCTCGGCCAGCTCGTCCGGGTGGCTCGACTCCGCCGACAACGGACGGAACGCTCGATGCGCCAGACGCTGCGCCAGATCCTGCACGGCGGCGTCGGCGAGTGCCGCGATCTCCTCCTCGGAGAGGACGACGACGAAGGGAGGGCCTGGCATGCTGCCAGCCTAACCCCCCGGACTGAGGCTCGACAACACTTGTTGTCGAGTTGGATGTATGGTGTGCCTGCCGCTCCCGCGAGGCTGCGGCGCCGGTCGCCGTGTGCTGGTGCGGGATCTCCAGCAACGGCGGGCGGACCGGGAAGGGTCTTTGTTAAGCGTGGGCGCAGGGGAGGGTGGACGCGGTGCCGAACTCGTCTGAGTCCGCGGTCCCGGCGGGCCGGGTCGTCGTGGCACCGGCGCCTGGGCGGTTTAACCTGACGACCCGGCAGTGGCTCTGGACCGCGGTCGCCTCGACACTCGCCGTGTTGTCGATCCTCGGGGCATTAGGCGTGTGGGTCTTCAACCTCAGCTCCGCCGACACCTCCGCCGTCGTGGACCGCCACACCCCGGCGCTCGTCCAGGCGGTGCGCCTGGAGACGGCGTTCATCAACCAGGAGACCGGCGTCCGCGGCTACGGCCTGTCCGGGAGGACGGATTTCCTTCAGCCGTACACCGACGGTCTCGCCCAGCAGGAAGCAGCGGCCGCGCAGCTCCGCAAGCTGTTCGCCGGCGATCCGAGGAACCTCGCGGAGCTCGACAAGCTCCTGGCCGACGCGGACGCCTGGCAGTCCTACTTCGCCCGGCCGACAGCCGCCGCCGCTCCGGATGTCGTGCAGGCGCTCACCGCGCAGCGCGTCACCAAGAGCAAGGCGCTTTTCGACACCGTGCGGGCCGACACCGCCGCACAGCAGGCGCATCTCCAGTCCGCGCGAGTCGCGGCCCGCCAAGCCCTGACGAACGTGAACGCGTTGCGTGACTGGGTCTTCGCGGCGATCGCCGTCGTGATCTTCGTGGTCGCGGTCCTGATCTTCGAGGGCCTGCGGCGCGGCGTCACGAGCCCGCTGGCCCAGCTGGCTGCGGACGCCCGGCAGGTCGCCGACGGCGACCTCGACCACCCGATCGCCGGAACCGGCCCGGCGGACCTGCGCCAGCTCGCGGACGACGTCGAAGGCATGCGGCGGCGTCTGCGCGACGAGCTCATGACCGTGGACGAGGGCCGCCGCCAGCTCGACGCGCAGACCGTCGAACTGCAACGTTCCAACGCGGAGCTGGAGCAGTTCGCCTACGTGGCCTCGCACGACCTCCAGGAGCCGCTGCGAAAAGTCGCCAGCTTCTGCCAGCTTCTTCAGCGCCGCTACGGCGGCCAGCTGGATGAACGCGCCGACCAGTACATCGAGTACGCCGTCGACGGCGCGAACCGGATGCAGACCCTGATCCAGGATCTCTTGGCATTCTCCCGCGTCGGCCGGACGCAGGAGCCCTATGACGACGTCGACCTCGAAGCCGTCTTCAACCGTGCGCTGGACTCCCTGAGCATCGCGGTGAGCGAGTCCGGAGCCGAGGTCACGCACGACGCGCTGCCCGTGGTCAGCGGTAACGCGACCCAGCTGGGCATGCTTTTCCAGAACCTGGTGGGCAACGCCATCAAGTTCCGCGACCCTGCTCGTCCGTCGCGCGTGCACGTCTCGGCGACCCGGACCCGCGACGGGGACGAAGGCGGAGTCGGGGCCGAAGACGGGGACGGTGCCGAAGGCATGTGGACCGTGGCGGTGTCGGACAACGGCATCGGGATCGGCAGCGAATACACCGACCGGGTCTTCACCATCTTCCAGCGCCTGCACCCCCGGGACGCCTACCCGGGCAACGGCATCGGACTGGCCGTCTGCCGCAAGATCGTGGAGTTCCACGGCGGCCGGATCGCGGTCGACCCCGAGTACGCGCCCGGAACACGGATCGTCTTCACGCTGCCCTCCGGGGCGGCCCTCGACGGCGAAACGTCGGATCTCCTCGCCGGCACCTTGGTCGAAAGCAGGGAAGAGAGCAGGGAAGTATGAGCGTCCCACTCGATGACGACCGCCTTCTGCACGACGCCTCCGACGACGACTACCGGATCCTCCTGGTCGAGGACGACGGCGGCGACGCCCTCCTGGTCCGGGAGATGCTGGCCGACACCGGGCTGCGCCACACCCTGCTGTGGGCGACGACGCTCGCCGACGCCCTGAAGCTGCTGCGCGGCGGGCGCACGGACTGCGTCCTGCTGGATCTCAACCTCCCCGACGCGTCCGGCCTGCCCTTCATGCGCGCGGTCCAGGCCGCGGACCCGGACGCCGCCATCATCGTGCTGACCGGCATGGCCGAATTCGGCAGCGGCGTCCCGGCCATGGCCAACGGTGCCCAGGACTACCTGGTCAAAGGTCAAGTCGACGCCGACATGCTGCAGCGCGCACTGCGCTATGCCGTCAACCGGAAGCACGCCGAGCGCGCCAACGCCGAACTCATCGAGAAACGCGTCCGCGCCGAGGAGAACGTCCGCCTGGAACGCGGCCTGCTGCCCGCTCCGCTGCTCACCAGCTCGGCGGTCACCGCCACCACGCGCTATCTGCCCAGCCGGGAACAGGCGCTGCTCGGCGGCGACTTCCTGGACATCGTCGAGACCGCCGACGGCATCGTGCACGCGATCATCGGCGACGTCTGCGGCCACGGTCCCGACGAGGCCGCGCTGGGCGTGTGCCTGCGGATCGCCTGGCGGACCCTGGTGCTCGCCGGCCACCGCGACGTCGAGCTGCTCGATCTCCTGGAGCAGGTCCTGGTCGCCGAACGCTCGCGCCCGGAGGTCTTCGCGACCTGCGCGACGATCTCGATCGACCTGGCCGCCGCCTCGGCGACGCTGTTCCTCGCCGGCCATCACGAACCCCTGCTGATGACGGCCGAGAAGGCCGAACCGGTGTCGGCCCGGCACGGCGCCGCCCTGGGCCTGGCCCCGGGCCAGCGGATCTGGCACCCCAGCGTGATCGACCTCGCCGACGCCAACGCGCTGCTGCTCTACACCGACGGCCTGATCGAGGGCCACGACGGCCCCGGCCGCCGCCGGCTCGGCGAGGCCGGGCTCGTCGACATCATCGCCACCGCCCCCGCGCTGGCGGCGAGTCCCTTTCTGGACCACCTGATCACGGTGGTGCGGACCCTGGATGCCGGCCGGCACGCCGACGACATCGCCATGCTGCACATCGCGTGGGATCACGCTGTGCAGCGGGGCGGCGCCGGAAACGGGCCGGTGCGCGCGGCCGGCGCGTCCCATCGCCGGACCGCCGGCGCCTCGATCGAGCACCGGGTCCGGAGCGGAGGGCGGCCATGACGGCGTCCCGGAGGCCTCACAGGCCCGGTACATCCCGAATATCCCGAAAATCCCTAATGCGCCGAATGCACCGAATACCCCGGATGTCCCGCCCCGCCGACGACTACCCGGCGGCGAACCGGGCCGCGTCGAACTCCACCCACACCTTCTTGCCTTCGGCGAGCTGCTCCACGCCCCACCGGTCGGTCAGCTTCGCGACGATGTACAGCCCGTGCCCGCCGATCACCCCCGGCCGGTGCGGCGAGCGCAGCTCCGGGGCGGACGCCTCGAAGTCGCTCACCTCCACCCGCAGGACCGCGTCGGACAGCAGGACGACGAGCTCCCGCGGACCCTTGCCGTGCAGGCAGGCGTTGGTCAGCAGCTCCGAGACGACCAGCACGGCGTCGGAAGCCGCGGAAGGCGCCGCGGCGGCGGGTACCGCCGGCCGCTGCCAGGCGGCCAGGGCCTCGCGGACGAAGTCGCGGCCGCGGCCGATGGGTTCCTGGACCCCGGTCAGCGGCAGCCGGAGCTCGGTGCGCCGGTCGTTGCCCGTCATGACGGCGACCTCGGGCAACCCGGTGCCGTCCATATCGGCGTACCACTGCTCGGTTCGGCGCACCAGCCGCCCGCGGCCCTCACGTCCTGCCCTGGGAGTCGTTCGGCCGAGCTGGCTCCCGGATGACGAAGATCGCGCCGGCGCCGGTGATCTCGAACACCCGCGTCACGGCCGGCGACAGCGACGCCAGTTCCAGGGCGAGGCCCGCCGACTCGGCCCGGGTCCGGAGCGTCAGGAGCAGGTTGAGGCCGGAGGAGTCGAAGAACTCCACCGCCCGGAGATCGACGACCAGCGGCGAGACGCCGGAGTCGATGACCTCCTCCAACGCCGGCCGCAGGGCCTCCACGGCGGCCCAGTCGACGTCGCCCCGCAGCCGGCACCAGGCCTGGTCCGCGGGCGTGCGCTCAAGGGTGGCCGTCAGGCGCCCGGGAATCGCGACCAGGACCATGCCGCTATCGTGGCTTTCGAGGCGCTCGTCCTCAGCCATACACCAGACACCTTTCCGTCCGGATTCATCACGGAATGCAAATACCACCGCCACCCCGGCTTCGCTGTCGGATCCGGCACGGTCATACCCCGATACCTCGTTCGCAACTTCATAAACGAACCAGCACCTTAGGAGACAACGGTGGCAGACAACATATCGAAGCGGCTTCTGGAGCTGCTCTCGGCCAAGAACGACGAGGTGATCGCCGCTTGGACGACGAACGTGGCCACTTCGTTGCAGGGCCGGGTGAGCCGGGCGGAGCTGGACCGTGAGCTGCGGGAGCTGTACGGCGCGTTCGTGACGGCGCTCGCCCAGGGCGGTTCGACCACGAGCGGCGAGGAATTCGCCGAGGTGCGGGCGCTGCTGGCCGAGCTGTCCCGGGCCCGGGCCCGGCAGGGCTTCAGCCCGACGGAGACGGCGCTGAGCGTCTTCGCGCTCAAGTCCGCCCTCGAATCGTTGCTGCTCGCCGACCTGGACGCCGAGGATCTGCGGGCCTACCTGCAGCTCTCCAGGACGCTGGACGACCTCGGCCTGTTCACCTTCGAGAGCTACACCAGGGTGCGCGAGGAGGTGATCAGCAGCCAGGCCGAGCAGCTCATGGAGCTGGCCACCCCGGTGGTCAAGCTGTGGGACGGGGTGATCGCGGTGCCGCTGGTCGGCACCCTGGACTCGGCCCGGACCCAGGTGGTGATGGAGAAGATGCTCCAGGCCCTCATCGACACCGGCTCCGAGCAGGCCATCATCGACATCACCGGGGTCCCGGCGGTCGACACGCAGGTCGCGCAGCACCTGCTCAAGACGGTCGTCGCGGCGCGCCTGATGGGCGCGGAGTGCACCGTGTCGGGCATCCGGCCGCAGATCGCGCAGACGATCGTCGCGCTGGGCATCGACTTCGGCGACATCGTGACGAAGGCGACCCTGGCCGACGCGCTGCGGCACGCCCTCAAGCAGGCCGGCACCGACCTCGGCGGCCAGGGCGGCCAGGGCGGCCGGACCCGATGAGCGATCGGATACCGATCCTGCGGATCGGCGACGTGCTGCTCGCCTCGATCCAGACGGACCTCGACGACGAGGCCGTCATGGCGCTGCAGGACGAGCTCGGCAACCGCATCGTCGAGTCCGGGGCGCACGGCGTGGTGATCGACATCACGGCCGTGGAGATCGTCGACTCCTTCGTGGGCCGGATGATCGCGACCATCGCCACGGTCGCGCGGATGCTCGACGCCGAGACCGTCGTGGTCGGCATGCGCCCGGCGGTCGCCATCACCCTCGTCGAACTCGGGCTGTCGCTCGGCGGCGTGCGCACCGCCCTGAACCTGGAGATGGGCCTGCGGGCCCTGGAGCGCCTGCGGGCCGGCCGGGACGCGGGTGCGGAGCAGGAGCGAGGGTGAGCTCCGACACGGCGTCCCGGACCCAGACGATCACCTCGAACGACGACGTGGTCCGGGCCCGCCAACTGGTCCGCAACCTCGCCCAGGAGTGCCGGCTGTCGCTGGTCGACCAGACCAAGCTGGTGACCGCGGTGAGCGAGCTGGCTCGCAACACCCTGATCCACGGGGGCGGCGGGACCATGGCGGCGGACTTCACGCAGGAGGGCGCCCGCCGGGGCCTGCGGGTCCGGTTCGAGGACTCCGGGCCCGGGATCCCGGACCTGCAGCAGGCCCTGACCGACGGCTGGACCTCCGGCGACGGCCTGGGCCTGGGGTTGAGCGGCTCGCGCCGGCTGGTCGACCACTTCGACATCGTCACCGCCCCGGGCGAGGGCACGACGGTCACGATCACGAAGTGGGCGCGATGACCCCTCCGCTCCTGGAATCGGAGGACGTCGCCTGGTTCCGTGACGAGCCGGCCTCGGCCCGGGGCGCGGCGGCCGCGCTCGGCCGCCGCATCGGGCTGGACGAGCAGCGGTCCTCCGAGGTCGCGCTCGCCGCGTCCGAGGTGGCCACCAACCTCGGCAAGCACGCGGTGGACGGCGCGATCCTGCTGCGGGTGATCCGGACCGAGGAGCACGCCGGCATCGAGTTCCTGGCCATCGACCACGGTCCCGGGATGCAGGACGTCGCGGAGTCCCTGCGCGACGGGGTCTCCTCGGCCGGCAGCCTGGGGATCGGGCTGGGCGCGGTGATCCGGCTCGCCGACGCCTTCGACATCCACACGCTGCCGACCCGGGGGACGGTGCTCTGGGCCCGGTTCTGGCCGCGGACGCACAACGGCGTCGGTCCCGCCGTCGTTCTCAGCGAACCGACCGTGGCCGGGGTCACCAGGCCGATCACCGGCGAGGAGGTCTGTGGCGACTCGTGGGCGACGCGGCTCGACTCCGGTGCGCCGGTCGGCGCGGTCGCGGCCCGGCAGTCGAGTGCCGTCGGCGTCGGCGCGGCTTCGGCTGCGTCGGGTTCGGGCAGCTCGGGTTCAGGCAGCTCGGGTTCGGGTGCCGCGATACCGGGTGCCGGGGGCTTGGCTGCCCCGGGTCTCACTGCCTCCGGCCCCGGCACCCCGGCCGGGCTTCGGAGAAGGTCGCCGCAATGGGCCGCGACGGCGGGCCGGTCGCAGCGCGTCGGCGACGACCCGGCGGTGCTGATCATGCTGTGCGACGGTCTCGGGCACGGTCCCCTCGCCGCCGTCGCGGCGGACACCGCGGTCCGGGCGTTCCGCAACGGCGTGGGACGGCATCCGGAGGACATCCTCCAGGAGATCCACCAAGCTCTGCGAGGAACCCGCGGCGCGGCGGTGGCCGTGGCGCGGATCGAACCCTCGGCGGGTCGGCTGCTGTACTGCGGGGTCGGCAACATCGTGGGAGCGCTCGTGGACACCGAAGGCCGATGGGGGCTGCTCAGCCAGCCCGGGATCGTCGGCCTCCAGATGCATCGGCTGCGCACCTTCGAGTACCAGCTGCCGCCGCACGGGGCCCTGGCCATGCACTCCGACGGGCTGTCGGACCGCTGGAGCGTCCAGGCCCTGCCCGGGCTGCTGCACCACGCGCCCATCGTCATCGCGGGCCAGCTGCTCCGCGAGGTCGGCACGCGCCGGGACGACGCGGGCATCGTCGTGGCCAAGGGGCTGTGGTGAGCGCGGCGAACCCGGCGAACCCGGCGAACCCGGGGAACCCGGCGGGTCCGGGGAGCCCGGGCGGTGAGGCGTCCGAGAGCATCCTGACGGTCACCGTCGCCTCCGAACAGGACATCTTCGCGCTGCGCCGCTACGGCCGGGCCGCCGCCGACGGGGCGGGTCTGGAGAACCTCGACCAGGTCCGGCTCGCCACCGCGCTCAGCGAGCTCGGTCGGGACCTGCTGCGCAGAGCGCCCCTGTCCGTGGATTTCAGCCTCGTGAAGCTGGCCGTCCCGATCCTGCGGGTCAGGCTCCTGTGGACCGACGGCCGGGTTCCGAGCCCGGCGGCGCTCAGCGCGGCGGCCCGGTTGATCGCGCGCGTGGAGCACATCGTGGGCGAGGTCGAGGGGCAAGGGAGTGTGGTCATCGAACACGTGCTGCCCCGGGACGCATCGGGGTCGGGGCCGGTCGCCCCCCAGCCGACGGCCGGTCCGCTGGCCGAGCGGATCCGGTCGGCCGTGACGGCGGCGGCGGCCAGCCGGGAGGACGAGCGCGGAGCCCAGACCCAGGACCTGATAGCAGCCCTCGAAGACTCCAAGGCCCGCAGCGAGGAACTGGAGCGGCTCAACGTCGAACTGATGGAGACCAACACCGGAGTCCTCGCGGTCTACACCGAGCTGTCGGAGGAGCTCGAACAGACCAACAGGGGCGTGGTCGCGCTCTACGCGGAGCTGGAGGAGAAAGGCCGCCTGCTCCGGGAAGCGAGCGAGTCCAAGACGCGGCTGTGGTCGAACGTCAGCCACGAGCTGCGCACGCCGCTGAACTCCGTCATCGGGCTCAGCCGCCTGCTCCTGGATCCGGACTCCGAGCCGCTCACCGCCGCGCAGCAGCGCCAGGTGGCGCTGGTCGCCAGCGCGGGCAGCACGCTGCTGGCCCTGGTCGACGAACTCCTGGACGTGGCCAAGGCCGAGGCCGGCCGCATGCAGCCCAACCTCGCTCCCGTCGACCTGCGGGCCGTGTTCGCCCAGCTGCGCGGCGTCCTGGCGGCCACGGCGCCCGGCGACGGCGTCGCCCTGCGGATCCCGGACGACGAGGATCTCCCGGGCCTGGTGACCGACGAGGCCATGCTGATCAGGATTCTGCGGAACCTGCTGTCCAACGGGCTGAAGTTCACGCAGCACGGCGAGGTGCGGCTGGGCGTTGGCCGGGATCCGGCGGAGGACCGCCTGGTCTTCGAGGTCCGCGACACCGGAGTGGGCGTGCCGGAGGACCAGCAGGCGGCGGTGTTCGAGGAGTTCTACCAGGTGCCTGGTCCGCACCAGCGCGGCCACACCGGCACCGGTCTGGGCCTGCCCTACGCGCGCCGCCTGGCCGAGCTGCTCGGCGGATCGCTGACGCTGGAGAGCACTCCGGGCGAGGGGACCTGCGTCACCCTCCGGCTGCCGACGGCCCCGACGGCGCAGTCGGCGCAGTCGGCGCCGCGCCGGCTCGACGTCCTGGTCACGATCGACGACGATCCCGGCTTCCACGACCTGTGCCGCCAGGAGCTGGCCGTGCTGGCCGACCGGGTCGTCGAGGTCTGCGATCCCCGGCTGGCGGTCGAGACGGTGGCCCGGGAGCGGCCGGGAGCCGTCCTGGTCGATCTGCACATGCCGGAGATGGACGGATACGCGGTCCTGGCCGCGCTCGACAGCGATCCCGCGCTGCGGGCCGTGCCGGTCGTCCTGGTCACCTCGGCCGATCCCGCGCTCGTCGACACCGAGCGGCTTCTGCACGCGACCGGCGTGCTGTCGAAGTCCCGGCTGACGGCCCGGGCAGTGGCGGCCGCGCTGTTCCCCGAGTCCGGCGCGGCCCCCGAGACGGGCACCGGCCCCGGCGGAGAGCGGGCATGACCCGCCCGGCCTCGGCCGACGAAGCACCCGCCCTGGTCCTGGTCGTCGACGACAATCCCGCGAGCCGCTATCTGATCGGCACGTGGCTCACGCGGGCCGGCCACACCGTGATCGAGGCGGCCGACGGAACCGAGGCGCTGGCGCTGCTCGCGGCCGACCGGACCGACCAGGCCGACCTGCCGGAGCTGGCGGTGGTGGACGTGCGGCTGCCCGACATGAGCGGCTTCGAGGTCTGCGAGAGGATCAAGGCCGATCCCCGGACCGCCGGCCTGCCGGTGATCCACATCTCGGCGACGGCCGTCGCCACCGCCGACCGCACCCAGGGCCTGGACCGCGGCGCCGACGCCTACCTGACCGAGCCGATCGCTCCCAGCGAGCTGGTCTCCACGGTGGCCGCCGTCATGCGTTATGCCCGGGCGCGCTCGCGCGCCGAGCGCCTGGCGTCCCACCTGGCGACGCTGAACCAGGCGACGCTTGATGTGTACGCGGCCCAGGACGGTCTGTCCTTCCGGATGGCGGCCGCCGCCGGGGCTGCGGCCCTGGTCCAGGGCACCGCTGTGGTGATCGCTCATTCGGCCGACAGCGAGTCCGTCTACGCGGACACCGCCTCGCCGGACGGTCCGACGACCTCGGACACGGTGACGCTCGGCCTGCTCGACCGCCTGACGCGGGGCCTGCCCGACAAGGTCGGCATGGGGACCTGCGAGGTCTCGGCGGAGACGCGATCGGCCCCGGCCCTGGAGCGGCTGCGGGCCGGCAAACTCGCCTTGTTCACGGCCAGGACCCAGCGCACCCGCCCGGCGTTCTGCATCGCCGTGGGTGCGGATTCGCTGCGTGCCGCCGAGGACGCCCGGTTGCTGACGCAGTTCGCACAGGCCTGCGCTCTGGCGCTGGAGGCTTTGCGGAGCTTCAGCGAGGAGCACGAACTGGTTCTGACGCTCCAGCGGGCGTTCCTTCCCGATCTCCCCGATCTGCCCGGCGTCGATATGGCGGTCCGCTACCTCCCGGCGGCCACCGGGAGCGAGATCGGTGGCGACTTCTATGAGGCGGTCGACACACCCGACGGGCTGATCCTCGCTGTGGGAGACGTGGCTGGGCACTCGCTCCAGGCCGCGATCGTCATGGGCGAACTTCGGCACGCACTGCGTGTCTACGCGATCGAGGGCCACGGCCTCAAGGCCCTCTTGGAGCATCTCGACAACGTGATGTGCCGCGAGCGGCCGGGCTGGACGGCGACGCTGTGCTTGCTGCGGCTGGAACCGGGGACGGGGCGGCTGGAGGTCGCCAACGCGGGCCACCTGCCGCCGCTGCTGCTCGACCCCGGCGGCGGTTCGCGGTTCGTGACCGAGCACGGGCCGCTTCTGGGCACCGGCGTGCCGATCCGCTGGGGATCCCACTACGTCGACATCGCGGCGGAAACCCGCATTCTGATGGTGACGGACGGACTCATCGAGGTCCGCGGGGTCGACCTGGCCGACAGCCTCCAGCAGCTGCGGGCGGCGGCGGTCGCCGGGCCCGCGAGTCCCGGGGCGCTCTGCGACCACCTGCTGGAGGTCTTCGGTCGAGACCATGACGACGACGTCGTGATCCTCGGCGCCCGCGTAGGGGATTTCGGAAGTCAGGGCGTGTCCCCGTTTGAAACGGCGGCGCCGGGTCAACCTGCGGTAGACGCCGCGACCTTGACGTCCGGCGGCCCCGTCCAGCCTGGTCGTCATTTCCAGCATGGAATGCCCTCGAACAGCACGCCTTGAACGATGCCATCGACAACCAACGGAGAGCTTCCATGACCGGATTCTCGTGCCAGGCCAGCGTTGACGACTCACAGACCGTGGTCGCGGTGAGCGGAGATGTCGACCTCGCCGTGGTCGACGTCTTCTGGGAGACGCTGGACACGCACCTCGACACCGGGCGCGTTGTGGTCCTCGACTGCTCCCGGGTGGAGTTCCTCGACTCCATGGGACTGCGGATCCTGGTCAAGGCTTCGCAGAAGGCGAACGAGGTCGGCGCCACTTTCCGTCTCGGGGAGTGCTCGCCGGCCGTTCAGCGGGTCCTGGACCTGGCCGGCTTCGCTGAGGCCTTCTCGACGGATTCCCAGTAGTTCGTAGTAGTTCGCAGTAGTTCGTAGTCGGTGCCGAAGTAAGGACGTAAGGACGGCGACGGCAGGACCGTCGCCGGCTCCACGTCCTTTACACCTACCGTCGCATCAACATCAGAACGATGACGATGATGAGCACCAGAACAATCGCGCCGACGCTGATATACATGCGGATCTCCTCGGTAGTTGTTCGTTCTTCGTTCTTCGCTTGGACCGGCGCCTTCTTGCCGTGAAAGCACTGAGTAAACCTCGCTGTACGCAATAAGAACCGCGTTGTTCTCCGAACGCGGCGGTCGGTCCTACTCGTCCACGACGACGGTGTCGCGGGATCCGCCCAGGCCGGCGGCGATGCACAGGACCGAGCCGGCGAGCGCGAGCCACATACCGATCTGCAGGCCGTGGTCGCTCGACCGCTGCACCTCGATGACGAACAACACCAAGCCGACGACCCCGACCGCTCCGGCCAGGCGCGTCAGCCACCCGCTGGCGTCGGCCAGGCCCAGGACGGCGACCAGCCCGACGAGGATGGACACGCCGCCGACGGACTGGACGAGGTCGGTCGTGCTGCCGAACGCGCTGTCATAAAGGGCGCGCCAGGAGATGTGGGTGCCCTGCACGTTCCGCGTCCAGTCCATGAACGCTCCGCCGATCAGCCCCGCCGCGCCGAGCGCGGTGAGCAGGAGTCTGGACGTCACTCCGGTCGATCTGGTGCGCGTCATCGATGAATGGATCACCATGGGGTGTCACCTCCGCGCGGCGCCCACAAGGCCGCGAAGGATCCTCCTCCGGGCTGGCACCGCCCTGACCGGTTGACCCACCAGCACATATCGAAACGGTCTCATCGATTCCGGAATCGGCTCCGCGGAGCACGGCCAACCGTCGTTTGACTCGCGATCCGAGGGGTAGCCGCGATCGGCATACGGACAGAATCCAGGAGGGGCCATGGGCTGGTGGCAGGACAGGGCAAGAAAGGCCGCGTACGCGCGCCTGACGGCGCAGGTCGCGGATCGGGAAGCCGTCCGCGCGGCGGAGGAAGTACTGGGTGCCGCCTGGATGCGGCAGCTGACGCAGGCTGAACAAGAGATCGCCGGCGAGCAGAAGATCTTCACGCATATGCGGGACACCGCTTATGACGTCTACCGCGCGTCCGGCGGCACGCCCGGCGGCGAGAACACAGGCGAGACCTACCAGAGGCTCGCGGTGTCCCAGCAAGACCTGCAACGCATCCGCGACCGGCGCAGCACCCTCGAACGCTTCGCAGCCAACGAACGTGCGTCATGGGCGTCGGCCGTGAGCGCGCGGGCCCTGGAGGCGGTCGAGGACCAGGAACAGCTCGGCGAGGCCGAGCGGGCCGCGCGCAGTCGATCCTGATACGGCCGTCGGTCCGCGTCCGCGCTGGTGTACGGCGGGGCCGGCGTCTGGAAGACTATCGGGAAACTACATTGCGTCGGCCCGCGGTTGCCCTTTCGCAGCTCATGCGGGATCGAGGGGGCTTCGATGGACGACGGCACCTCCGCACGGTCGCGACTCATCCTGTCGGTCTCCGATCAGGTTCAGCTCAGCCCACTGACTCGCCATCTGGAGAGTGTTCCGGGGATAGAGGTCGAACGCGGCGCGGCGCGAACTGCCGAGGGCGAGCAGGGCGCCATGGACGTTCTGACAGTGGTCGCCGGCTCCGGCGGTCTGATCGCCGCCATCAAGGTGCTGCCGGAGTTTCTTCGGGCCCGGCGCAGCGATGTGACCATCACCGTGGCCCTTCCCGATGAGCGAACCATCACTGTCGACGTCACGAACGTTCAGGATGCGATGGCCGTCCTGGAACGGCTCATCAATGGCTGACAGGGCATTCGACTTCTCCAGGTCGACCGCCGTGCTGATCGGGACTTCCGAGTACTCCACTCTGGTTCCCCTGCCGGCGGCGGCGCACAGCCTGGAACGTATGCGCCGTTTGCTGACGAGCCCCCTCTGCGGATGGCCTGAGAGCCGGGTGCACGTGTTCTTCAACGAACGCACCCCTTCCGACCTTCCGGAACGGCTGGGCCGCCGCCTTCAGGAAGCGCGGGACGTCGCCCTGTTCTATTACGTCGGGCACGGCCAGGCCGAGGACCCCGATGAACAGCTCTGCCTCGGCCTGACGGATTCCCAGTCCGTCTTCGGCCGTCGTGCGACGACGAGTCTGACCTTCGACTCGGTGCGGCGGTCCTTGCAGCAGAGCGACGCCGCGGTCAAGATCGTGATCCTTGATTGCTGCTTCGCCGGACTCTCCGTTTACAACGACGGCGGGCTCGGCGTCGTGGTTCGCGCCACCGGCGCCGGCGTCTTCACCGTGGCCGCCAGCGACAAGTCGCACTCGGCCTGGTCCGAGACCGAGCAGACGGCCGGGGTTCCGCACACCTACTTCACGAAGTACCTGGCCGAGATCGTCGAGCAGGGAATAGCCGGCCAGTCGGCGGCTCTGCGACTGGACACCATCGTGGAGCGTCTCGTCGATCGCCTCAAGGCGGATGGAAGAACAGCTCCGACCTATATGAACCGCGACTCCGGCGGCTCGTGGCTGTTCGCCCGCAACGCCGCGTACGTTCCTGGTGACCGGAGCGAGCACGAGGAAAAGTCGTCGAGCGAAGCGCCACCGAGGCCGGGCCCCGGCGGCGGCCCGTGGACCGTCCGGGGGCCCTCGGCGGTCCGGACGCTGGGCCCGGACCAGTCCAAGCGCACGATCAACGCCATGGCCTGGCTGACCCACTGCTACGGGGTGGCGTTCAGCCCGGACGGGAGCTACCTGGCCACCGCCGCCGCCGATTTCTGGGTCCGGGTCTGGAACGTCAAGACGGGCAAGGTCGTCAGGAGATTGAAACGCCACTTCGGGCGGACGCGAAGCGTGGCGTTCAGCCCCGACGGACGGACGCTGGCGGTCGCCGCCGGCAGTGAGATCCGCCTGTGGGACTGGCGCAACGGCGAGATCACCAAGATCTTGTTCGACCATACGGGCGTCGTGTACAGCGTGGCCTTCACCCACGACCCCGACGGGGAGGTCCTGCTCGCCAGCGGCAGCCGTGACGCCGCCGCGCGGTTGTGGAATCTGAAAACCGGAGAGGTGCGCAGACTGAAGCACGCCCGCGGTGACGTCCGGGCCGTCGAATTCAGCCCCGACGACCAGACCCTGGCGAGTGTGGGTGCTGACGAGAGTGTCCGCCTGTGGGACACGGCCACCGGGACCCTTCGGCATACCCTGACCGGCCATCAAGCCAGTGTGACCAGTGTGGCGTTCAGCCCTGACGGGCGGACGGTGGCCAGCGGAAGCTGGGACAAGACCGTACGGCTGTGGACCCGGGAGACGGGCATCGCCAACGAGCCCCTCGGGCACGACGGCAGCGTCTACGACGTGGCGTTCACCCCCGACGGCCGGTACTTGGCCAGCGTCGACACGAACTATGTGATCTGGCTGTGGGACCTGGCGAACGCCGGGCTTCGAATAGACAGCATCGGCGTCGGCGGCCTGGTGGGCGCGATCGCGATCAGCCCCGACGGCTCGGTGCTGGCCGGAGTGCAGTCCGACGGGCAGCTTCGACGATGGGGAATCCACGGATCCTCCATCGCGCCGAGCTGAGCTTCGGTACTCAGGCTTTGGTCTGCGGGCTTCGGGCTTTGGTCCGCGGGCTCTTTGTGGCCCTCAGACTTCGGTCTGCGGGCTTTGGTCCGCAGGCTTGCCTTGGCCCTCAGGCTTCGGTCTGCGGGCTTGCCTTGGTCCTCAGACTTCGGTCCGCGGACTGTGGTCCTCAGACTTCGGTCTGCGAGCCTCGGTCCTCAGGCTTCGGTCCGCGGACTGCGGTCCTCCGGCTTCGGTCTGCGGGCTTGCTTTGGCCCTCCGGCTTCGGTCCTCGGGCTTTGGTCGGCGGGCTTGCTTTGGCCCTCGGGCCTCGGTCTGCGAGTCTCGGTTCTCGGTCCGCGGTCAGCCGAGGTCCAGGAGCTGCTCGTAGAAGCCGCCGAACCTGCCCTCCGGCTCCACCAGATGGATCTCCAGGATCCAGTGGCAGATCCGGCCGGCGCGGTCCTTGCCGCGCATCGGCGTCGTGTTGCCGGGCGCGATGTAGGACTGGATCCGTTCGGCGTCCATGATCTCGTGGGGGAACTCGCCGATCAGGTGCCCGGCGAAGCCGGTGCCGCCCAGTTCCCAGCCGGCCGCGCGGGCGAGCCGCTGGATCTCGGCGTGCAGCTGGGCGCCGGTGATGTCCGGGTGCTCGGCGAAGAATCGGCGGCCGGCGTCGAAGACGGTCGGCAGGTCGGCGGCGAGCCGGTGCTTGACCGGATCGTCGCCGAGCACGTGGGTGCGGCCGAGGTCGGCCTCGAAGTCGGCGAAGATCGGGCCGAAGTCGGCGAAGGCGATGTCGTCGTCCTGAAGGACCCGGTCCGGCGGGTTGTCGTTGTAGGGGAGCAGCGTGTTCGGGCCGGAGCGGATGATCCGCTTGTGCCAGTGCCGGGTGGTGCCGAACATCTCGTCGGCCAGGTCCCGGATCCGGTCGCTGATCGCCCGCTCGGACTCCCCGGCGACGATCAGCTTCCGTTCGACGACCTCGTCGAACAGGGCGATCGCGTTGGCCTGCGCGTCGAGCAGCCGTCGGACGCGGAAGTCCTCGGCGGTCGCGGTGTCGACGTACACCCAGGCCTTCGCCCCGGAGCGCAGGGCGACTTGGATACGCAGGTAATCGACCTCGTAGGCGTCGGCCGCGGCGAGATCGTCAGGGGTGAAGGTGAACACGACGCCCTCGATGACGTCCTCTGAGGCGCCCGACGGTACGGCCATCGGATGCTGGTCGCTGCCGCTGTCGGCGATCACCGAAGCGTCGGTAATAGTCACGGTTTCCAGGCGGAAACCCGGTAGCGCGTCACGGTGGCCGGCGAGTTCGCGCCCGAACCGCGCTTTCTGCACCTGCGGTGCTTGCAGGGTTCCGTAGGAGAACAGCAGGTGCTCGGGCAACGGGACTCCCAGGGTGCGCGGCAGCGAACGATGCGGCCTACTTACGGCGAGGTGCTTACTCATGATCGGTTGCGCTGCCCGCAGAATCAACCTGGAAGCCCGCGGTGAGATGCAGATGCGAGGCGCAACAGCAGCCAGGCATCGTAGATGCGAGCCTGATGCCCACCGATTTGCGTATCAGTGTGCGGGGGCGGTTAGCGTTAGAGCCGGCCGGGCAGATTCCGGTGGGACCCGCGGTCCCGCCGACCCACAGGACAATCCTCAGGGGGATGAACGTTGCAGCCCACGGTTCCGCACCAACCCGCAGGTGCGGACGTTTTCTCCGCGCTGGAGAAGATCAAGAAGCTCGCGTTGTCACGTCCCGCTGCGCGGGGCGGACTTGACCGGCTTCGCGGCGGGCACATAGCCGTGATCGCTGAGCTCGGTCCTGCTCACCCCGCCGCGTCCGATCTCGGCAACCGGTATGTCAACGCGGGAGCGGCCGCGATCGCCGTCCGTGCCGACTCGTCCACCGCGGAGCCCGATTCCACGGCACGAATCAGTGCCCAGGTTCAGGCTCCGATGGTGTCCCTTGAGCCGGCCGGCACGAGCTACGAGATCTGGCGCGCCCGAGCCTGCGGCGCGGACATGGTCGTGCTGCCCGCCGCGACGCTGTCGGACTCGGCGCTGTACTCGTTGCTGGAGCGCGCCGAGTCGATCGGGATGGACGCGATCGTCGAGGTGGGCAGCGCCGCCGATCTGGTGCGCGCACTGCGGGCCCGGGCTCGGGGCGTCCTGCTGCGGTCGACCGCCGACGCGGTGTCTGTTGATGCAGCGTCCGCTGATGTGGTGTCGGCAGACGTGGTGTCGGCCGGCGCGAGCGTGGACGAGTTGCTGCTGATGGTCCCCGACGGCGTGGTGAAACTGGCCGAGTGCGGCCCGGGCGGCCGCTCCGGCCTGATCTCCCATGCCCGCAACGGTGCCGACGCCGTGGTGGTCGGTGCCTCACTGCTGGCCGGCGCCGACTCGGTGTCGGTCGTCGCCGACCTGGTCGCGATCGGCGCGCACCCGGCTTTGTCCGCACGGGGCCGCCGAGCCGCCTGACGGCTGTGCGGCAGCCCCTGACCCTGTCCTAGGCGCGCCGACCGGTTCCGGTCGGCCTGCCAGGACTCCACACCCGCGTCGACGGCCGCCCCGTGTCGTCGACGGCCGCCCCGCGTCATCGGCGGTCGCCAGCGACATCGCGTGGCTGACCGCGGCGCCTGGGCCGGGTCGAAGGACTCTGGTTCGGTGTCGAGAACCGGCAGGGTCCGCAGTAGGTCGCGAACCGTCTGCTCCTCGTTCTGAACCGAAGCAGAGTACGTGTTTTCTCTGATGTGCGGGCATGACCTGCTTGAGAACCTGTGCTGGAACAGGTTGCGGATCGGCGCCTGGCACGTCGGTCAGGAGGTCGGATCATGCTCGGTGGGCGTTCGGGGGTCGCCGGGGCGTGGCTGCGGTGCTTCCATGACAGCGAGCCGGGCGCGCCCAGGCTGGTGTGCCTGCCCCACGCGGGTGGTTCGGCGAGCTACTTCTTCCCGTTGTCCCGGCGGTTGGCGCCGTCGGTCGGGACGTTCGCGGTGCAGTACCCCGGCCGTCAGGATCGGCGCGCGCAGGATCCGATCACGACCATCGCGGGACTGGCCGACGGAGTGGTCGCGGCGCTCGCCGATGAGGGCGGCGTCGGTGGTCCGCTGATCTTGTTCGGGCACAGTTTGGGCGCGGTGGTCGGGTTCGAAGTGGTCCGTCGGTTGGAGCAGGGTGCGGCGTCGGGGTCGGCGTCGGTGCCGAAGCCGGCGGCGCTGATCGTGTCCGGGCGCCGGGCCCCGTCCCGGCAGGTCAGTGAGAATGTGCACCTGCGCGACAACGACGGGGTGCTGACCGAACTGGCACGGCTGGGCGGTACGGACGGCGGCCTGCTCGGTGACGAGGACCTGGTCAAAATGATCCTTCCCGCGCTCCGCGCCGACTATAGGGCGTTGGCGGACTATGCCGCGGCCGGGGGCTCACCGGAGGTGGTGGGGACGGTCGCGTGTCCGATCGTGGCGATGGTCGGCGACGCCGATCCGGTCACGCCGGTGGACGACGCGCTCGCGTGGTCGGAGTTCACCGCCGGCGGCTTCGAGTCCGAGGTGTTTCCCGGCGGTCACTTCTATCTGTCGGAGCATCAGGAGCGGGTCACCGACGCTGTTCGGCGCGTGGTGAAGGCGTATGCGTGAGGACGCGTTCGGACAGGTGATGGGGACGGAACCGTGAGTCCGATCAGGT
Organism: Catenulispora yoronensis; assembly: GCF_039531695.1. NCBI lineage: Bacteria > Bacillati > Actinomycetota > Actinomycetes > Catenulisporales > Catenulisporaceae > Catenulispora > Catenulispora yoronensis. Next base: position 254,571 of record NZ_BAAAQN010000001.1, on the reverse strand, counting down.
GCAGAAGAGACCGCAAGGCCGACAACGGGAGAGGGAGCCGCGCGGCGGGCGGGGCGGCCCGGAGAGAGCCGGTCCGCGACCCGGACGGCAGAGGAATCAGAGACCTGGTTTTCCTGTTCGGGCATGCCGTGTCGATGTTCTGGGTCGGCTGGGGCTGGACGAGCTCGCTGGGCGTCTGGCTGGTCATCCCGGAGGAGCCGGTGACCGGTCGGGACGCCTTGACCGGCCGTCGCTTGTGCGGTCCGGCACCCGGCCATCCCGAGCGGCTCGTGCCGGGGATTCCCCTGAGCGGGCACGAGTGCGAGCTGTGGGCACAGCTGGAGGATCTCCGCGTCGACGGCGGCAATCGTTACGACTGAGGGTCGATACTTTCTTCGTATATCGGACCCTGCTGTGCGAAAGGTTCGCATAAGGGCTGCTTTAGGTCGGCTGAGAATGATGAGAGGCCAGTCGCCCCACGCCGGCGCACGAGCCGGCAGCGCACGGAGGGAACCACCATGGACGCACCCGAGATCCACCTTTTGGCGGCCGGCGGCGCCCTTCCCGGACCAGCGGTGGACAACGCCAGGCTGGCCGGGCTGTTCGGCGCGGACGAGCTCTGGCAGCAATGGGTCGACGTCTTCATCGGCACCCAGACCCGGCACTTCGCGGTCGACCTGGAGACCAACGAGGTCCGGTACTGGCTGGCCGACCTCGGCGCGACCGCGGCCCGGCGCGCGCTGGACGCGGCCGGGCTCGCCGCCGCCGACGTCGAACTGGTCGTCCTGGCCACCTCCACGCCCGACCAGCTCATGCCGGCCACCGTGAACGTCGTCGCCGACCGGCTCGGGATCGACGGGGTGCCCACCTTCCAGCTCCAGTCCGGGTGCACCGGGGCGTTCCAGGCGCTGGAAGTGGCCCGGCAGATGCTGCTGTCCGGCCGGCACCGCAACGCGCTGGTGATCGGCGGCGACGTCTGCGCCAAGCTGCTCGACGTCGACCGGGACCGGGGCCGGGTCCGGGCCGAGGACCTGGTCAACATCGCGATGTTCGGCGACGCGGCCGGCGCCGCGGTGCTGTCCGCGTCGCCGGGCCCGGACAGTGTGCTGATCCGCCACCTGGACCTGCGGCTGACCGGCCTGGGCCGGGCTCCCGGCCACACCGTGCAGTGGTGGGGGCCGGCCCGCAGGGACGAGGACGGACCGGGCGCGGCCGAGGACTACAAGGCGATCGAGGAGCGGGTGCCGGTGATGTCCGCCGAGGTGCTGCGGCGGATCCTGGACGAGCTGGGCTGGGCCGGCTCCGAGGTCGACTACCTCCTGCCGCCGCAGCTGTCCGGCCGGATGACGGCGAAGATCGTCCAGCGGCTCGGGCTGCCCGGGGCCAAGGAGGTCAGCTGCGTGCGGGAGACCGGGAACACCGGCAACGCCCTGCCGTTCTTCCAACTGGAGCGCCTGCTCCCGTTGCTCGGCGCCGGGCAGCGGGCCGTCGCGGTGGCGATCGAGTCCAGCAAGTGGATCGAGTCCGGGTTCGCGGTGGAGAAGCCCGGCGGGCGGCCCGGACCCGGCGCCGACCCCCGGAGCGGGTCGCAGGACCATGATTCATTTCGGTGACCAAGGCATCTTGACGTGGCCGGGAGCCCGGTGGAACCGCCCGGCGCCACATCATGATCCTTCATTGACAGGCATCTCAGGACCGTGCGAATATCGCCTCGTGTTGTCCTCATATGGCAGAAAACTGCTGCCATGCCTCATGCCGTTCTGGATCACCCGGCGGGGTGACCATTTCGACGAGACCTGTCCGCGCTCCCCGCGGCTCGGGTAGCCGGCACGAGGAAGTTCAGGGTTTTGCTTTTGTGGTTCCCGCCTCGACGAAGGCGACGAGGACCGTTCGGGCGACCACCGCCTGCCCCCCGGTGGCGCTCTCTCTCCGACTGCTGGGATGCCTCGGTTCCGTGCGACGAGGCTGCGCCGGCCCGCCGACCCGCCCCCGGCGCCGCTGCGGCGGCCCGGGTCCGGCCGACGGTGCGAACCCCATCACATCGGCGCACGACGGAAGGATGTCAGCCGTGTCCGACACCGTTCTCGACTCCTCGGCCAGGTTCGCCGCGCCCGGCGTCCAGGTCCGCTCCGGAATCCGCCCCGACGTCCGCCCCGAAGTCCGATCCGACGGCCGTTCCGAAGCCCGGCCCGACGGTCGTTCCGGAACCCGATCCGAAGCCCGGCCTGACGGCCGATCCGAAGCCCGTCACGAGGAGCGCCGTCGCCTGCTCGCCGCCCTGACCGCAGTCCGCGGCGGGAGCGCCCGCATCGTCGAGATCGCCGGTGAGCCGGGCAGCGGCAAGACGCGCCTGCTCAACGAACTGGCGTCGGCCGCCGCGCGGGCCGGAGTCCGCATGCTCAGCGGGCGGTGCAGCGAACCGGACCGGGACACGCTGGTGCACATGCTCACCCGGGCGATGGCCGCCGAGGCGGTGATCGGGGCGGGGGTTCCCGCCGTTCCCATCGTTCCCGTCGCCCCCGCCACCCTGGACCCGGCTCCGAACCTCGACCGCGAGTGCCCGCCCCACCCGGTCGACGACGAGCACCTGGACGCGTTCCGCGCCGCCGTCGGCCGGTTCGCCCGGGAACCGCTCGTGCTGATCCTCGACGACTTCCACTGGGCCGACGAGGCCTCGGTCGAGTTCATCGACCACCTGCTGCGCTGGCCGCCGGCCGCGCCGCTGCTGCTGGTCGTGTCCCACCGGCCGGCCCAGAGCGGGGCCCGCCTGCGCAGCACCCTGGCGCACTGCGCCGAGCTGGGCACCGTCGAGCGGATCGAGCTGCGCCCGCTGACCCGGGCCGAGTCCGCGCTGGTCCTGGAGCTGCCCGAGGACGACGAAGTCCTCGGCGGGCTGCACGAGGCCGCCCGGGGCAACCCGCACTGGCTGGTGGTGCTGGCCGGCCTGGACCGGTCCGGCGCCGGCCCGGAGCCGGCGCCCGCCCGGCCCGACGACGATGTGTTCCACCAGTTCACCGCCCGGACCCTGGGAGAGACCGCGCTGCTCGGGCCCGTCGAGCGGACCGTGCTGAACACCGCGGTGGTGCTCGGCGGCGATTCCGACATCGACTTCCTCGCCGCGGCCGCCGGCCTGGACTACGACGCGGTCTGCGACGGCGCCGGCGACCTGGTGCGCCGCGACCTGCTGCGGCCGGCCGGCCCGGCCCGGTTCGCCCTGCGCCACCCCCTGCTGGGCCGCGCGCTGCAACCGGGGATCCCGTCGTGCTTCCCGGAACTCGTCCACCGGCGCGCCGCGCAGTTCCTGGCCGACCGGGACGCGCCCGCCGCCGAGCAGGCGGCCCACCTGGAACTGAGCGGCGACCTGACCGGTCCGGAGGAACTCGGGATCCTGATCCGCGCCGCCGCCGACGTCGTGCGCACGGCTCCGGACCAGGCCGTGCACTGGTGCCGCGTCGCCCTGCGCTGGCTCGCCCAGGGCGGCGTGCACCAGGGCTGCCGGGCCGAGGTGCTGCTGCTGTTGGCGCGCACGCTCGGCGGATCCGGACAGCTGGAGGAAAGCCGCGAACTGCTGCACGAGATCCTGCGGCTGGAGCCGGAACCCGGCCGGATCCGCGCCGCCGCGGCCTCGCTGTGCGCGATCATCGAGTACCTGATAGGCCACCGGCCGGAGGCGCGCGCGGTGCTGGCCGCCGAGCTGGAGTGCGCCGACCGGTACGCGCCGCAGGACGCGGCCCGGCTCCGGATCGAGCACGGACTGCTGACCATGAGCGGGGAGGTCGGACTCGACCCCGAGCTGATGCGCGCGGTGACCGCCGCGGCCTCCGAGGCCGGGGTGGACCGGGCCACCGCCTCCGGGGCGCTCGCCCTGCGCGCCCTCGACGACGTGCTGCACCGCCGCTACGCCGCCGCCGACGAGAGCATCCCGGCCTGCGCGGTCAGGATCGACGGCATCGCGGACGCCGCGCTGGCCGACAAGCTGCTCTACCTGGTCGCGCTGGCCTGGGCCGAGATGTACACCGCCCGCTTCCGCGACGCCGAGCGACATTTCCGCCGGGCCGTCGCGATCGCGGCGAGCTCGGGCAACATCGTGGTCATCCCGATGTTCCTCAACGGCCTGCTGTACGTGGACCTGCACGTCGGGCCGCTGGACACCGTGGAGATCAAGGACTGGCACAGCCTGGAGGCCGGCGGCGGCCACGGCGACGACGTGCGGACCGTGGCCCTGGCCCTGGAGTCGATGTCCACGCTGTGGACCGACGACGGCGACAGCGCCCGGGCCCTGCGCCTGGCCGAGGAGTCCTTCTCGCTCTATCCCTCCCGGCTGTGCGGGAAGACCAGCTCGACCCTGGCCCTGGCCAGCGCCACGGTGCTGGACGGCGACGTGTCGCGGTGCGTGTCGTTGGTCCTGACCAGCGGCGGCGGCCCCACGCTGGAGAACCTGCCGCCGGCGCTGCGCCCGATGTGCTTCGAGCTGCTGACCTACGCCGCCGCCGCGGCCGGACACCCGACCGCCGACGACTGGGCCGCCCGCGCCCAGGAGTCCGCCGGAACCATGCCGATGCCGCACCAGCAGGCCTACGCGCTGACGGCGCAGGCCCACGTCGCCCGCCACCGGGGCGAGCACGCCGCCGCGGCAGCGCTGTACCTCCGCGCCGCGGACCTGTTCGGCTCCGTGCAGATGGTCCGAGTCCGCGCCAGAACCCTGATCCTGGCCGCGTCCTGCCTGGCCGACGCGGGCGACCTCGGCCAGGCCGACGCCGCCTACGGCCTGGCCGAGGAACTCGGCCGCGACTGCGGCGCGGCCCGCCTCAGCAGCGACGCCCGCCGCCTGCGCGGCCGCCTCGCCGAGAACCGCCCGCCCGGCCGCGACCACGGCGACACCCGCCGCGCACTGTCCGCGCTGACCAACCGGGAACGGGAGATCGCCGTCGCGGTGAGCACCGGGAGGCGGACCCGGGAGATCGCCGAGGACCTGCACCTGAGCCCGCGAACAGTGGACGTGCACCTGACACGGATCTACCGCAAACTCGACCTGAGCTCGCGGGCCGCCCTGACGAAACTGATCACCGAGATGGAGCTGCTGCTTCCGGCCTCGCTCGGACCGGTGGTCGGCCGGGGCCCGGGAGCCGGCCCGGGGGAGCGGTCCGGGAACGGTTCCAGAGCGGGCACGAAGCGGCTCGCTCCGGCCCGTCCCGCGCGCTATGAGAACGGGACGCTGGGGGCTGTGGGGTAGCGGCGGCTCGGAGATTCGCATCGCTGCTGCCGGTTGCCCGCCACCACTGACCATCCACCATCCACCGAACACCACCCACCGAACACCACCCACCGAACACCACCCACCGAACACCAATCACCGAACACCAATCACCGAACACCAATCACCGAACTGCTGCCCGCCGACCGTCGCCTGCCAGCCGGTCATCGCCGACGCTTGGCTGCCGACTGCCGACTGCCGACTGCCGACTGCCGACTGCCGACTGCCGACTGCCGGTGAGTAGCTGGCAAGGAATCTCCGAACCTGGTCAGGGCCGACGCGCGCGTTTCGGGCGCACATTTCGCGCGCGCTCCGACCCGTTCCCGAGCTGCGCGTTACCGCCCGTTCGCCGACCTCGCCACCCGTGGTACGTAGTTTCTCTGATGTGCCGCCGTCGGGCGCTGGCGATACTGGCCGTGCCGCATGCGTCTCCGGGTTCTTATTCACCTGGGACCGCGTATGCCTTTCACTCAGCAGCCGGCCCGCTCCCGCCGCCGCGCACGGGGCCAGGCTCGAAGCCCTAGGAGAACCACGCATGACGCAAACCCCTGCCCGCGTTCCCTTGTCCGTTCTCGACACCGCGCCGATCGGCGTGGACTCCACTCCCGCGGAGGTGCTGGGGGCCACCCGGACGCTCGCCCAGCATGCGGAGGGGCTCGGGTTCACCCGGTTCTGGTCGGCGGAGCACCACAACGCGCCGAGTATCGCGGCGTCGTCGCCGGCCGTGGTGGCGGCGGCGCTGGGGCAGGCGACGAGCCGGATCCGGATCGGGACCGGCGGGATCCTGCTGCCGAACCATTCCGCGCTGGTGGCGGCCGAGCAGTTGAGCACCCTGGCCGCGCTGCATCCCGGGCGGGTGGACTTCGGGATCGGGCGGGCGAACTCCGACATCAGGATCGCCACGGCGCTCGGTTCGCCGCAGGGCGACGACTTCCCGCAGCAGATCGCCGATCTGCTCGGGTATCTCGGCACCGAGACCACCGGCGTGCCGTACAAGGGTCTGATCGCCGCGCCCGGTTTTGTCGGCAAGCCGGCGTTGTGGCTGCTGGGCTCCAGCACCTACAGCGCGACCCTCGCCGCGCGGCTCGGCCTGCCGTTCGGCTTCGGCCACCACTTCCGTCCGGACAACACGCTGGCCGCGCTGGAGGCCTACCGGAACGGGTTCCAGCCCTCCGCGGTGCTCGACCGGCCCTACGCCTTCGTGGCGCTTCAGGTGATCTGCGGCAAGGACGACGAGCACGCCGCCTATCTGGCCGGCCCGGTCGCGCTGACCTACCTGAAGATGCAGACCGCGCCGCCGGAGCGGCTGCCCACGTTCGACCAGGCCGCCGCCTACCCCTGGTCGCCCGAGGAGCTCAAGGCCCGGGAGCAGGTGCTGGCCAGCCAGGCCGTCGGCGGCCCGGAGACGGTCCGCACCCGGCTGGCGGACATCCTGGAGGCGACGGGCGCCGACGAGATCATGGCCACGACCATCGTCCCCGACGGCCCGGAGACGGTCGCCTCGCTGACCCGGGTGCGCGAGCTGTTCGGCGACGCCGACCTGCCGCTGGGACTGGCCCTGTAGGTCCGGCCCCGGAAAGGAAAAGCCGCCGACCTGTCTTGCCCTGGCGGAGGCAAGACAGGCCGGAGTCCTACGGTGTCGTGCCGCCGTGCCGCGTCCTGCTGCGGTTGGGTCGCGTCCGGCGGCGTCGTGCTGCGTCGTGCTGCGTCGTGCTGCGTCCGTGCTGCTCCGCTACCCCTCCAGCGCCCGCAGCGCCGCGGCGAGCAGCTCGGTCCGGGCCTTGTCGGACAGCGTGCCGCCCTCGTCGGCGAGGATGCCGGCCAGGCTCTGCACGGCGCCGACGGCGGCGCGGGCGCGGACCCGGGCGGTCACGTCGGCGTCCGGCCCGGCCAGGGCCGTGACCAGGCTCGCCTCCATGTCGGCGACGTCGTGGCGGGAGAGCTCCTGCTGGACCGAGGGGTCGTTGCACATCTCGGTGAACTCCGCCCCGGAGCCCGCGAGCCGGTCGATGTAGCCGGCGAGCAGGTCCCGGGGGGCCAGCCGGCCGGCGTTGGCGGCGTCGACCAGCCGGCGGAAGTCCGCCACGTGCTCGCCGAGCAGGCTGCTGAGGATCTCCGACTTGGACGAGAAGTGGTAGTAGAGGGCTGCCTTGCTGGTGTTCACGCCCGCGGCGATGTCGGCGATCGACGTCCCGGCGTAGCCCTTGCTGAGGATCAGCTCCCGGGCCACGTCAAGGATCTGCGCACGCAGGGGGGACGCTGCCCGTTCGGCCACGGTGGTTCCTCTCGACTCAGACAGCTTACTTGACAACCGTTCGGTCAGCTACTCTACTTAACGATCGTTCAGTAAGTGAGAGTCGTGAGACTCCCGGGCAGGGAAGGACGGATGTCATGGCGCTGGACAAGACCGGGGGGACGCCGCCCGCGGCGCCGGCCCCGGACGACGACGGCTTCCGCTGGGGCGGCACCCACGTCGTGGTCCTGATCGTCGTCTGCCTGGCGCTGCTGCTGGAGCTGATCGACATCAGCGTGGTGAACCTGGCGCTGCCCACGATCAAGACCGACCTCGGCTTCTCCCAGGACGACCTGCAGTGGGTGGTCAACGCCTACACCGTGCTGTTCGGCGGCTTCCTGCTGCTCGGCGGCCGGACCGGGGACCTGGTCGGGGCCTGGCGGGTGTTCCAGATCGGCCTGGTCGTCTTCATGGGCGCCTCGCTGGCCTCCGGGCTGGCCCAGGACGGCGGCACCCTGGTCGCCACCCGGGCCGTGCAGGGCATCGCGGCGGCGTTCGTCTCCCCGATGACGCTGGCGATCATCGCCTCGGTCTTCCCCGAGGGCAAGCACCGCAACAAGGCCGTGGGCATCTGGGGCGCGACCGCCGGGATCAGCACGGCCCTGGGCGTCATCCTCGGCGGCGTCATCGTCAACGAGTGGGGCTGGCGCTGGATCTTCTACATCAACCTCCCGCTCGGCCTGGTGATGCTCGCGCTGACGGTGCGCTACTTCAACGCCGACCGGCCCGAGCGCGGCAATCGCAACTTCGACGTGGTGGGCGCCGTGACCGCCACCGCCGGCCTGAGCCTGCTGGCCTACGCGGTGGTCCAGACCGACAGCCACTCCTGGGGGTCGGCGCGCACGCTCGGCCTGCTGGCCGGGTCGGCGGTGCTGCTGGGCTGGTTCGGCGTGCACGAGTCCCGATTCGCCACCGAGCCGCTGTTCCCCTTCTCCCTGCTGCGCAACCGCACGGTCAGCGGCGCGAACCTGGTGCAGACCCTGTTCGGCGGCGCGATGTTCTCGATGCTGTTCCTGATCTCGCTCTACCAGCAGCAGGTGCTGCACTTCTCGGCGCTCAAGGCCGGGCTCGGCGAGCTGCCCTTCACCGCCGTGCTGGTGCTGTTCGCCCCGCTCGGACCGGTGCTGCTGCCCAAGATCGGGCTGCGGCCGATCATCCTGATCGGCTCGGTCGTCTCGGCCGGCAGCCTGGTGCTGTTCGCCGAACAGGCCTCTCCGACCGCCGGGCTGGGCTCGGCGATCATCGTCCCGGGCATCGTCCTGGGCGTGGGGATGTCCCTGCTGTTCATTCCGCTGACCATCGCGGCGGTGGAGGGCGTGCCGCCGGAACAGCACGGCATCGCCTCCGGCGTGCTCAACATGACCCGCACCGTCGGCGGCGCCATCGGCCTGGCCGTGATCTCGACGGTGGTGGCGAGCCGGACCTCGCACCGGCTGCTGGCCGGGCGCCCGACCCCGGTGGCGCTGACCGACGGCTTCCGGCTCGGCTTCACGATCAGCGCGGTGCTGATGGCGCTGTGCGCGGTCGCGGCGGTCGTGGTGTTCCGCGGCTCCGCCGCCACAGCCTCGGCGACGATCCCGGGCCCGACCTCCGGAGCGGGCGCCGCCGGCGAGTCCGCGGCTGTGGCCGAGGCGTGAGGCGACCCTTCCAGCGCGCCCGAGGCGTGACGTGACCCCTCCCGAGCAGCCGCCGAGGCGTGAGGTCATCCCTCCCGCGCGGCCGAGGCGCGAGGGGCCACCTCACGGCAGCCGGACCGGCGCGTTTCCGGCGCGGCCCGGCCGGTTGGCCGCGTTGGCCAAGTTGGCCGCGTTGGCCCAGCCGGCCGAAGCGGCCGGGTTGGCCGACCGCGGATGAGGCCGGTCGGGCTGCGGCACGGCGCGATCGGGCGGCGCCGCCGGGCGCCGCGGGCCCAGGGTCCGGCCGTGCGGCTGGTGCGGTTGGTGCGGGAACCGGCCCGGGTGCTGCCCGTTCGGCACCGGGGAACCCGGGGAACCCGGGGCCTGCGGGCCCCGCAGCCCGCGGCCCTGGCCGCCGTCCAGCCGGTGGTCGGCGGCCAGGATCGCGCGCTGCAACTGCCGCAGCGCGCGGCCCGGCTCCAGCCCGAGCTGCTCGTTCAGCACGGTGCGCGCGCTCTGGTACACCGCCAGCGCGTCGGCCTGCCGGTCCGATCGGTAGAGCGCGAGCATCAGCTGGAAGTGGAAGGGCTCGCTCAACGGATGCTCGGCGGTCAGCGAGTACAGCTGTCCGACGAGCTCGCGGTGCCGGCCCAGCGCCAGCCCGGACTCGATCTGCAATTCCAGGCACTCCCGGCGCGTCTCCTCCAGCCAGGTGGCGAATCCGTTGATGATCGGCCCCTCGCGCAGATCGCCCAGGACCGGCCCGCGCCACAGCCGCAGCGCGTCGTCGAACCGCCCCGCCGCCTCCTCGAAGCGCCCGGCCCGCACCTCCTGGCGCCCCTGTTCGGCCAACTGCTTGAACTCGTGCAGGTCGAACTCGTCGGAGCCGATCGTCAGCGCGTAGCCCGGCTTGCGGGTCACGATCGGGTCCGGCCGTCCGGGCCGGTGCAGGAACTTGCGCAGTTGGGAGATGTGCACGTACAGCGAGGCCGTCGCGGTCCGGGGGAGCTCGTCGTGCCAGATCTCGCCCATCAGCTGCTCGGTGGAGACGAGCTGGTCGGCCCGGACCAGCAGGGCGCCCAGCAGGGCCTCGATCTTGTGGGCGCGCGGCGAGAAGGTGCTGTCCCCCTCCACCAGGCGCAACGGTCCAAGGATCTCGTATCTCATGGTGTACCAGCCGTGTTCTGCGGTCCTGACTGCGATGTATGCGGCCGTGCGAACGACTGCGGGCACACGGGTGCGGCCGGCGGATCCGCCGCGGACGGGACCAGCTCAGGACCTTGATTCTTCCGGTCCGTCCTTGCACCGAATATCGCCGCCGCCCGGCCGGGAGCGCATCAGCGAAACTACCTAAGTTGCTTCCAAGGCCCCGTTAAAGCCTGATGTCGCAGCTCGCACAGGTTTCCGACCATTAAGGGCCCTGCGACGCCCGGCCGGATGCGGGCCGGGCGCGGGCCGGATGCGGGGCCGGGCGCGGGCGTCCGCGGGCCGCCGACAGCCCTTCCCGGCAGATACGTAGTTTCTCTGATGTGCGTCCCGCGGAGCGCTGGAACGCTGATGACGCGACGCCGACGCCTGCCGGCCCCGCACGCCGGCCCCGCTCCTTCGAACCTCTTCGCCGCGACCTCGGCGATCTCGGCGCCCACGGCCCCGACGTGCCGGACCGGAGCGGGCGCCACCGATTCCGACGCAGCCTTTCCCGTGGGGAGTGTGGATACAGCCATGCCAGGACGAAGCAGATCACGGACACCGCTCCGGTCGGCCGGGGCGGCGGTCGCGCTCCTGCTCGCCGCCGCGGCCACGGCGGCCTGCGGCTCCTCCGGGTCGCCGGCCTCGGCGGCCCCGGCCGCCGGCGGCACCCTGACCTACGGGTCGGACCAGCTGCCGGACTGCCTGGACCCCGCGGTCAGCCCCGAGGACATCACCGGGATCGTCGACCGCGAGGTGTTCGACTCCCTGGTCTCCGAGAGCCACGACGGCACCTTCCACCCCTGGCTGGCCAGCAGCTGGAGCGTCGATCCCGCCGGCACCGTGTACACCTTCCACCTGCGCACCGACGTCAAGTTCCAGGACGGCGCCGCCCTGGACGCCGCCGCCGTGAAGGCCTCGCTGGACCACGTCGTCGCCCCGGCCACCGCGTCCCAGTACGCCGCCAGCCTGCTCGGGCCCTACACCGGGACGAAGGTCGTGGACCCGGCCACCGTCCAGATCACGCTGTCCGCCCCCTTCGAACCGCTGCTCCAGGCCCTGAGCACGCCCTACCTCGGCATCCAGTCGCCCGCCGGGCTCCAGGCCGGCAAGACCCAGCTGTGCACGCACCCGGTGGGCTCCGGACCGTTCAGCTTCGTCAGCTGGACCAAGCCCACCAGCCTGGAGCTGAAGAACAACCCCGCCTACAACTGGGCCCCGGCCGACGCGGCCCACCAGGGCGCCGCCTACCTGGCCGGCATCACCATCCAGTTCAACACCGAGAACGCCAGCCGGTTCGGCTCCCTCACCAGCGGCCAGTCCCAGGTCATCGAGGACGTGCCCCCGGTCGACATCAAGACCCTCAAAGCCCAGTCCGGCCTGGGCCTGCTCACCGAGCAGCGTCCCGGCGCGGTCTACACCATCGGCCTGAACACCGCCAAGGGGCCGCTCGCGGACCCGAAGGTCCGCACCGCGCTGATGCGCTCGGTCGACTTCGACCAGCTCATCCAGTCCATCTACTTCGGCCAGTACGCGCGGGCCTGGAGCATGCTCAGCCCCACCACCCCCGACTACGACGCGACCCTGGCCAAGTCCTGGCCGCCGGACCAGGCGCTGGGGAACCAGCTGCTGGACCAGGCCGGCTGGACCGCGCACGACGCGGCCGGCTACCGCACCAAGGACGGCCAGGAACTCACCCTGCGCTGGCCCGCCGCCAGCCCCCGCCAGGACCGCGCCGCCCTGGCCCAGGGCATCCAGGCCGAGGCCAAGGCGGTCGGCATCAACGTCCAGTACGTCAACGAGGACCAGGGCGCCTACATCCAGGACCTGATCGGCGGCAAGCTCGACCTCGTCGACACCAGCTTCGTCCGCGACGAGCCGGACATCCTGCGCCACTTCTTCGCCTCCGACCAGACCATCCTCAAGGGCGGGGCCAACGAGTTCGGGCTCCACGACCCGCAGCTGGACCAGTGGCTCAACGGCGCCGCCGCCGGCTCCGACGCGGCCCAGCGCAAGCAGAGCTACCTCGCGGCGCAGCAGTACATCATCAAGAACGCGCTGGCCATCCCGGTCTACGTCCCGACCACCCTGGTCGGCTACCAGACCAAGGTCCACGGCCTGGCCCTGGACGCCGACGGCTCGCTGCTGTTCCACGGCGCCTGGATCGCGAAATGACCGGGCGCGCGGCCGCCGGCTGGCTGCTGCGGCGCCTGGCCCTGGGCGCCGTCGTCGTCCTCGGGGCCGCCACGGTCGCCTTCCTCGCCTTCCACCTGGCCACCGGCGACCCGGTCCGGGTCCTGCTCGGCGCAGAGACCCCCACCCCGGCCCAGCTCGCCGAGGTCCGGACCCAGCTCGGCTACGACCGGCCGGTCCTGGTCCAGTACGGCAGCTTCCTCGGACACCTGGTCCGCGGCGACCTCGGGTACTCCTACCAGACCCGGGAACCCGTCTCCGAGCTGATCGGCGACCAGCTGCTGCCGACCGTCGAGCTCGCCGGCAGCGCCCTGATCCTGGCCCTGGCCGCGTCCGTCGCCCTGGCGGTGGCCACGGCCGGCCGGCGCCCCGTCCTGCGCGGGGTGTCCAGCCTGCTGGAACTGGTCGCGATCTCCGCCCCCAGCTTCTGGGTCGGCGTGCTGCTGCTGACCTTCTTCTCCTTCCGGCTGCACCTGTTCCCCGCCGTCGGCTCCGACAACGTGGACGCCCTCGTGCTGCCCGCCGTCACCCTCGCCCTCGGCCTGGTCGGCACCTTCACCCAGGTGCTCCGGGCCGGCATCGAACGCGCCCTGGCCGAACCCTTCGTGCTCAGCTCCCGGGCCCGCGGCACCGGCCAGACCCAGGTCCGGCGCCGCCACGCGCTGCCGCACGCCCTGGTCCCGCTCATCGCCCTGTCCGGCTGGACGGTCGGAGCCCTGCTCAGCGGCTCGGTGGTGATCGAGACGATCTTCTCCCGGCAGGGCCTCGGCCGGGTCGTCGCCACCGCCGTCGGCGGCCGGGACCTGCCGGTCATCACCGGAGTGACCGTGGTGTCGGCAGCCGCGTTCACCCTCACCTCGCTGCTCGTGGACTGGCTCTCCCGGGTCGTGGACCCCCGGCTGCGCGAGAACCCGGCATGAGCGCCGCCTCGGCCGACGGCGCCGGTCCCGCCACCGGCGCCGTCCCCCGCCGCCGCCTCCCGGTCCGGATCCGGCCCGCGCGCCCCGCGGCGCTCGCCGCCGGGCTGGTGCTGGCCCTGATCCTGCTGGCCGCGATCTGGCCCGGCCTGTTCACCGGCCGGCCGCCGAACGCCGTGGACCCGCCGGCCGCGCTCCAGGGCCCCGGCGCCGCGCACCTGTTCGGCACCGACGAGCTCGGCCGGGACGAGTTCAGCCGCGTCGTCCACGGCACCCGGGTCTCGCTCGGCGTCGGACTCGGCGCCACGGCCCTGGCGCTGGCCCTGGGCTCGGCCGCCGGGGTGGTCGCGGCCACCGCCGGCCGGGTGGTGGACGAGGCGGTCATGCGGGTCTGCGACATCCTGCTGTCCTTCCCCGGCCTGCTGCTGGCCCTGTTGGTGGTCGCGGTCCTCGGGCCGGGCACGGCCGACGCCACCGTGGCCATCGGCGTGTCGATGGCGCCCGGCTTCGCCAAGCTGGTCCGCAGCCAGGCCCTGGTGATCCGCCGCTCCGACTACGTGCGCGCGGCCGTCACCTTCGGCCGCCGCCGCTCCGAGATCCACCTGCGGCACGTCGCCCCGAACGCGCTGGCCCCGCTGCTGGTCCTGGCCACCGTCACGGTCGGCGGCGCGATCGTGGCCGGCTCCTCGCTCAGCTTCCTGGGCCTGGGCCCGCAGCCGCCCTCGCCGGACTGGGGGTCGATGCTCGCCGACGGACAGAACTACCTGGCCGTGTCCTGGGCGGTCGCCGTCTTCCCCGGGCTCGCGGTCACCGCCACCGTGGTCAGCTCGACGGTGGTCGGTGCCTATCTGCGCCGACGGTTCGAGGGGAGGGGCGCCGGTGACGGGTTTTAGCGGTAGCGGCGAGAGCAGTGCCAAGAGCAGCACCGAGAGCAGCGGCGGCGGCAGCGCCACGGACACCGATCCCGGCCTCAGCCCCCTGCTCGAAGTCCGCGGCCTGCACGTCCGGTTCGCCACTCGCGGCGGTCCGGTGGAGGCGGTCCGGGGCGTCGATTTCGCTCTGTATCCAGGACGCTGTCTGGCCATCGTCGGCGAGTCCGGCTCCGGCAAGTCCGTCACCTCCCGGGCCTTGGTGGGCCTGGCCGGGGCCCGTTCCGAGGTGCGCGCCGACCGGCTGAGCCTGGACGGGACGGACCTGGCCGCGCTCACCGACCGGCAGTGGGAGCGGGTGCGGGGCGGCCGGATCGGCCTGGTCCTCCAGGACGCGCTCCAGTCGCTCGACCCGATCCGCCCGGTCGGCGCCGAGATCGCCGAGGCCTTGCGCAACCACCGGATCGTCGACCGCGCGGACGTCCCGCGCCGGGTGGTGGAGCTGCTGGCCGGGGCCCGGGTCCCGGAGCCGGACCAGCGGGCCCGGCAGTACCCGCACGAACTGTCCGGCGGCCTGCGCCAGCGGGCCCTGATCGCCTCGGCGGTGGCCGCCGAGCCGGACGTGCTGATCGCCGACGAGCCCACCACCGCCCTGGACGTGACGGTCCAGGCCCGGATCCTGGACCTGCTCGCCGCCCGGAAGGCCGACGGGACCGCGATGCTGCTGATCAGCCACGACCTGAGCGTGGTCGCCCGGCTCGCGGACCGGGTGGCGGTGATGTTCGGCGGGAAGTTCGTCGAGGAGGGCGACGTCGCCGACCTGCTGCACGCGCCCGGCCATCCGTACACCAGGGAGCTGCTGGCGGCGGTGCCCGCGCTGCACGCCAAGGGCACTCGGCTGGCGGTGACGGCCCCCGGCCGGGCCGCCGTCGGGCCGGGGGACCGGGCCGGCTGCGTCTTCGCCGCCCGCTGTCCGCTGGCCACCGACCAGTGCCGGTCCACCGATCCGCCGGTCGTCCACCTCGGCGCCGGGCACACCGTCCGGTGCTGGCACAGCGACGAGGCGTGGCCGGCGCCGGCGGCCAGGACGCAGCGCGAGCGCGGCATTCTGGCCGGCGCTGGAACCGAGGCCGGTGCCGGAGCCGGAGCTGAAACCGGAGCTGAAACCGGTGCCGGAGTCGGGGCCAGAGCCGGAGTCGGAGCCGGTGCTGGCGCTGGTGCCGAAGTCCGCGACGCGCCGGTGATCGAGGTCGACCGCGTCTCGAAGTCCTTCCGCCGCCCGGACCGGACCCGCCGCCAGGTCGTGCGCGACGTGTCCTTCACGCTGGCCGCCGGGGAGACGCTCGGCCTGGTCGGCGAGTCCGGCGCGGGCAAGACCACCGTCGCGCAGATCGTGCTCGGCCTGCTGGAGCCCGACGAGGGCGCCGTCCGGCTGCTCGGCCGGGACTGGTCCGGCCGCCGGGAGTCGGCCCGCCGGCCGCTGCGCGACAAGATCCAGCTGGTTCCGCAGGACCCGATGGCGGCCTTCGACCCCCGGTACACCGTGGAGCGGGTGGTCGGCGAGGCCCTCGGCGCGCCCGGCGGCCGCTCGGCGCGGCGCGAGCGGCCGCGGATCAGGGAACTACTGCGCCTGGTCGGCCTGGACGATGGCGTCCTGGGCCGGCACCCGTACCAGCTGTCCGGCGGCCAGCGGCAGCGGGTGGCGATCGCCCGGGCGCTGGCCCCGGAGCCGGCCGTCCTGGTCTGCGACGAGCCGGTCTCCGCCCTCGACGTCTCGGTCCAGGCCCAGATCCTGGACCTGTTCGCGGACGTCCAGGACCGGCTCGGCGTCGCGATGCTGTTCATCTCGCACGACCTCGGCGTGATCCACCACGTCTGCGACCGCGTCCTGGTGATGCGGGACGCCGAGGTGGTGGAGGCCGGACCGGTGCGGGAGGTGTTCGGCGCCCCGCGCGAGCCCTACACCAAGGAGCTGATCGCGGCGCTGCCCCTGACCGACTGACTGACCGATTGACCGACTGACCGACTGACCGACTGACCGATTGACCCTTGACCCGCCGGACCCCGTTCCGCCGCCCTCACCTCTCCCACGGACCACAGCCACCGCGCACCTGTCTGCAGTGCGCGGCGATCGCGCCCACCTCGGGCACGTCATCACCACACGAAGGGAAACACCTCACCATGCGACCGAACTGGTTCGCCAAGCGCTCCCGGGTGCTCGCCGCCGCGGCCCTCGCGGTCTCGGGCGCCGTCGCCGGCGTCGCCGACTCCGGCCCCGCCGCGGCCGCCGCCTCGCACAAGCCCGCGCCCGCCGCACTGCACCTGCGCAACCTGACGCTGGTGCTGAACTGGCAGATCGTCAAGGGCCTGACCGAGACCGGCGGCCCGCGGGTCGGCACCGACACCGACTACAACATCTCCATCTACGCCGCCGACGGCTCCCTGCTGGGCACCCAGCAGGGCAACACCCTGATCAACTACATCGACCCGGTGACCGGCGACATATTCGTGCACCAGCAGGACATCGTCAAGATCGCCGGCGGCACCTTCGTCGACAGCGGCGTCGTCAACGCCACGCAGAGCTACAACGGCCAGCAGCAGACGCTGTGGGTCCAGGGTGTCAGCGGCAAGCTGGCCGGCCAGTTCGGCGTCTTCCAGGACATCCCGGTCATCCCGGTGCTGGGTCCGAAGATCTGGCAGGCCACCGCGGACATCGAGCTCGCGCCGGCCGGCGAGCTGTCCCAGGCCACCGGGCTCGACGCGTTCAACAAGCTCTACGCCAAGACCATCGCGCAGGGCTCCAAGGGCCCCTGGGGCTGATGGCGGGAGCCGACTAGCGGCACCTGACTCCGGGACATGAGAAGACCGGCCCGGTTCCCTCCGCACGAAGCGGAGGGAACCGGGCCGGTCTTGGTTTCCGCTCGACCGGCCCGCGTATCAGCCCTCCGCGGTTTCAGCGTCGGCAGCCTCCGCCGGCTCGCCGAACCACGCCGTCAGGCTCTCCGCCAGGCCGTCGAACCCTGATTCCCCGCCGTCGCCGGTGCTGAGCCAGGCGACATGCCCGTCCGGACGCAGCAGCGCGGCCGCCAGGCCGAGCGCCGCGCTCGGCTCGGCCACGACCAGGTCCACGCGGTCGGCCCAGCCCGCGACGTCGGGGGCGGGATTCTTGCCGCCGGACAGATCCAGCAACACACCGTGCCCGCCGCGCAGCAGGGCCGCCGACTCGGTCTCACCGGCTGCCGTCTCCAGCCGGACCGGAGGGAGCCGCAGTCCGAGCAGCGGATGCGGTGCAGCAGCTTCGCTAGTCCCAGTCCCAGTCCCAGTCCCAGTCCCGGCGCCGGTCTCGGCATCGGCCCCGACCTGCGGCAGGTAGCGGACACCGAGCCCCTGCGCCGTCTCGGCCAGGAACCGGTTGACCGGCTCGAACTTCAGCAGGTGCCCGAACAGCGCCCGCAGCGGCGCCGCCGACTCCGGCGGCGAGGCCAGGGCCTCCTGCGCGGCCACGTTCTCGACGGCGAACCGCCCGGCCGGCAGGCGCTCGGCCTCGTACGTGTCGAGCAGGCCCGCCGGGGCCCACCCGCCGATCGTCGCCGCCAGCTTCCACCCCAGGTTCAGCGCGTCCTGGAACCCGCTGCTCAGCCGCTGGCCGTTGAACGGGAAGAAGACGTGCGCGGCGTCCCCGGCCAGGAACACCCGGCCCTCCCGGTAGCGGTCGGCCAGGCGGCTCGGGTTGTCGGTGCGGCCGAGCCACAGCACCTCGGCGTTCGTGAACGGGCTGCCGGTCAGGCGCTCCACGCGGGTGTTGAGCTCGTCGAGAGTCACTTCGTCGGAAAGCGCGTGCCCTGATTCGAGGTCGAACTCCGAGGTCACGATGCGCCACAGGTCCGGCCCGATCGGAGTACCGGTGAACAGGCCGCCCACCGGCGAGTACTTGGCCCCGAAGTGTTCGCCGTGGAAATCGGCGGACGCGATCCGGACGTCCCCGATGAGCCCGTAGAAAGGCTTGTCGGTGCCGGTGAACGGGATGCCGGCCAGCTGACGGATCGCACTGCCGACCCCGTCGGCCCCGACGACGTACTGCGCGGTCAGCTGCTCGGTGCCGTCCGCGGTGCGGACGTCCAGGGTCACGGAATCCTCGTCCTGGGCCAGCCCGACCACCTCGGCCCCGCGCCGCACGGTCACCCCGAGCCCCCCGGCCCAGCGAGCGAGGTGCTGTTCGAGCAACGACTGGGGCGCCACCCGCGAGTGCCGGTGCGGCCCGAACAGCGAGCTCTGGTCCAGGAAGATGTTCGAGAAATGCGACAGCGGGAGCTCGATCGTGCTGCCCACCAGCGCGTCGAGCAGGCCGCGCTGGTCCAGGAGCTCGACCGTGGCGGAGTTGATCGCCATGCCCGGGGCGTGCGGGTCCGGTTCGGCCAGCCGGTCCAGGACGACCGGCTGCACGCCGGCCAGCGCGAGTTCGCCGGCGAGCAGCAGCCCGATCGGACCTGCTCCGACGACGATGACGGAATGACTCATCTGCGTGCTCCTGTGGTTGGTTCGGGCCGGGTTCAGACTCGGACGGGTGCGGGTGCGGGTGCGGTGGGGGTGGGGGTGTCGGGCGCGGTGGCCGTTTCAGTGCCGGACAGGCTGTCCCGCAGATAGCGGGCAAGTGCCGAAGCGCTCGGGTGGTCGAACACGGCCAGCGGATCGAGGCTGATGCCGTCGGCCGCCTTCAACCGATTGCTCAGCTCCAACACGGTGAGGGAGGAGAACCCCAGATCCGGGAAGGGGATGTCCGGATCGATGGCGTCGGCAGCGCCATGCCCGAGGATCTCGGCCGCGTAGAGGCGCAACAGATCGCTCAGGATCCGTTCCTGCTCCTCGGGCGAGGCGTGGGCCAGCTGCTCGGCGATCGGACGGGTGTCCGCGTGCGGCACGTCGGCAGGGTTCGCGGGGACCGGCGGCCGGTCCGTGACCACGAGGTTCGCTATCCCGTTCCGCAACGCCCACGGCAGGACCGCTGCCGTGGGCACGGCCTGTGCTCCGCCGACGGACCGCCACGTATCCCAAGACACTGATACCGCGCGCACACCTTCGGCGCGCGCCCGCAGGACCAGGGCTTCGAGCGTGTGGGGCACGAGTTCGCCCAGAACCACGAAGGCGTCGAGCTTCAGGTCACGTGTGAGTTCGTCAAGATACTGCGCCACCTTCGCTGCGTCGTTGGCGGCGTCGGGCTCAGCGACATGGACGACCGTACTGATCCGCGCCGTACTGCCGACCTGGTCCACCAGCTGCCGCAGCGCTTCGCGATCACCGAGGTCGCCGTCGACATGGACGACGTTGGAGGCTCCGGCTGCGGCCAGCAGTTCGACGGCATCGCGCGCCGACGACTCGGTGGCGCCTGTGAGCAGGACGGCGGCATCGCGGTCCCACTCCCACGCGGCTGTGCCGGCCCGGGTGCCGACCAAGACGAGTTCCAGACACGGGGCGAACAAGCCGGTCGAGCGGATGGCGAGTTCGCGCTCGCCGCCGGTGTGTCCCAGAACGCTGACGAGCCGGATCGCCGTCCGCCGGTCCAGGACCGTCGGCAGATCGATGACGCCACCCCACAGTCGCGGGTGCTCCGCGGCGATCGCCCGGCCCAGGTCCCAGAGCCGGGCCTGGTCGAGCTCGGGGACGGTGCCGTCCGACGCCACGGTGATCGCTCCCCGCGACCCGAGCCAAAGTGGT
Source organism: Catenulispora yoronensis (assembly GCF_039531695.1). NCBI lineage: Bacteria > Bacillati > Actinomycetota > Actinomycetes > Catenulisporales > Catenulisporaceae > Catenulispora > Catenulispora yoronensis. Next base: position 234,550 of record NZ_BAAAQN010000001.1, on the reverse strand, counting down.
CCCGGCGTACCGGCCTCGTTCAGGGCTCCCAGAAGCACGGGGATCCAGTCGGCGTCCAGGAGCGAGAGCACACCGTCCAGGGCATCGGTGTCGGTCGGGGCAAAGGCTTCCCGAAGACGCTTGGTGAGGTCGTCCGGTCCGTCACCGGCAGTGGGATCGACAATCAGGGTGCTGAAGTTCCCGCCTTTGTGAGCGGCACCGGCGATCGCGACGCTCAGCGCCGGGTCCTGGGCCAGGTCGGCGGGAAGGACCACCAGCCAGTTCCCGGGCCGGGCAGAGATCGCAGTCGGGACCGGCCTCCACTGCACCCGATAGCGCAACCGTCGCTGGCGTCGCCATTCGGCGAGCACTGACAAGACCTCGCTCAGCGGAGTCTCCGCTTCGACGCCGAGGACGGCCGTGACCGTCGCGAGGTCGCCGGACTCGACGGCGGTCCAGAACGCGGCGTCCTCAGGTTCGCTGCCCGCCGCGCTGTCCGACGACTGTGGCGAGGTGGGGTTCAGCCAGTAGGTCTGCCGCTCGAAGGGATACGTCGGCAGCGGCAGCGGTTCCGCGTCGGTGCCTTGAGGTGCAGGCCAGACGATCGTTCGCCCGGACGTGTGCAGGGTGGCCAGCGCGACGGTGAAGCCGTCCGGCTCGGAGCGTTCGGGACGGAGCGCCGGGACGGCCACGATCGCCGCCGCGTCGGACTCCAGCGCTCTGCGCACCAGGGCGGTCAGCGTCGCGTCGGGGCCCAGCTCGAGGAAGTGGGCCGCTCCTCGCGCCCGGAGCGTGCGCACCCCCTCGTGGAAGCGCACGGGGCGGCGGATGTGCTCGGTCCAGTATTCGGCGGTGGTGATCGCCTCGGGGTCGGCCGGTTCGCCGGTGAGGTTGGAGACGAGCGGAACGGTCGGTCGCTGATAGTCGAGCGTCTCCGCGACGCGGCGGAACTCGTCCAGGACCGGGTCCATGTGTGGGGAGTGGAAGGCGTGCGAGACCGTCAGAGCTTTTATACGGTGCCCTTGCTCCTTGAAGTGCTCGGCAATGGTGTGCGCGGTGTCATGGTCGCCCGCGATCACGGTGGAGGTGGGGCTGTTCAGCGCCGCGATCGAGACCAGCTCCTCGTGGCCCGCCAGCAGCGGGAGGACTTCGTCCTGCGTCGCCTCGACGGCGATCATCGCGCCACCGGGAACCGCGTGCTGCATCAGACGGCCGCGGGCGGCGATGAGCTTCGCGGCGTCCGGCAGCGACCACACGCCGGCCAGGTACGCGGCGCTCAGCTCGCCGATGGAGTGGCCGATGAGCAGGTCCGGAGCCAGGCCGTAGGATCCGGCGAGGCGGTGCAGGGCGACGTGCAGCGCGAAGAGGGCCGGCTGCGCGTAACGGGTCTCGTGGATCAGTGCGCTCTGCGGGTTGTCGGGCGCGGCGAGGATCAGTTCCCTGATGGGCCGGTCCAGGTGCTGGTCGAAGGCCGCCGTCACCTCGTCCAGCGCCTCGGCGAACACCGGGTACGACCGGTAGAGGCCGGAGCCCATGCCGGGCCGCTGGCCGCCTTGGCCGGAGAACAGGAAGGTGAGCTTGCCGCGGACGGTGGCATGGCCGGTCACCAGATCCGCCGACCGGCCGCCGGTGGCGAGCGCGTCCAAGGCGGCCAGCGTCTGGTCGGTGTCGCGGGCCAGGATCACGGCCCGGTGGTCGAAGGTGGTCCGGGTCGTCGCCAGCGAGTGGGCGATTCTGGGCAGGCGGTGATGCGGATAGTAGCCGTAGAAGGCGCGCAGGCGGGCGGCCTGGGAGACCAGCGCGGTGGCCGATTTCGCGGACACCAGCAGTGGGATGGGGACCGCCGTGGTCGGCGCGGGGTCGGTGGCGGATTTTGAGGCCTCGTCGGTGGTGGGATCCGTTACCGCGGGTTCCGTCGCAGAGGGCTCCGTCGCAGCAGACTCCGACGGTGCGGCGGCGGGTGCCTGTTCGAGGATCACGTGCGCGTTGGTGCCGCTGATCCCGAAGGACGACACTCCCGCCCGGCGCGGCTGCCCGGTCTCCGGCCACGGCGTGGCCTCCGTCAGCAGGCTGACACCGCCGCCGGACCAGTCGACGTGGCTGGACGGCTGGTCCGCGTGCAGGGTGGCCGGCAGCAGTCCGTGCTCGATCGCCTTGACCATCTTGATGATCCCGGCCACGCCGGCCGCGGCCTGGGTGTGCCCGATGTTGGATTTGATCGAGCCCAGATACAGCGGCCGGTCGGCGGGCCGGTCCTGCCCGTAGGTCGCGATCAGCGCCTGCGCCTCGATCGGGTCGCCGAGGGCGGTGCCGGTGCCGTGGCCTTCGACCGCGTCCACCTGGTCCGGGGTCAGTTCCGCGAAGGTCAGGGCTTGGCGGATGACGCGTTGCTGGGACGGTCCGTTGGGGGCGGTGAGTCCGTTGCTGGCGCCGTCCTGGTTGACGGCGCTGCCCCGGATCACGGCCAGCACCGGGTGCCCGTTGCGCTGTGCGTCCGAGAGCCGTTCCAGCACCAGCAAGCCGGCGCCCTCGCCCCAGCCGGTCCCGTCGGCGGAGTCGGAGAACGACCGGCACCGGCCGTCCGGGGACAGGCCGCGCAGGCGGCTGAACTCGACGAACAGGTTCGGGGTGGCCATCACCGTGACGCCTCCGGCCAGCGCCAGCCCGCATTCCCCGTTGCGCAGCGCCTGGCACGCCAGGTGCACGGCGACCAGCGAGGAGGAGCACGCGGTGTCGACCGTGACAGCGGGCCCCTCGAACCCGAACGTGTAGGAGACCCGGCCCGAGGCCACGCTGCCGGCGCTGCCGTTGCCGATCAGGCCCTCGAACTCGGCCGCCGAGTGATGGAACAGCCGGGCGCCGTAGTCGGAGTACATGACGCCGGCGAACACCCCGGTGTCGCTGCCCTTGAGCGCGGTCGGGTCGATGCCCGCACGTTCGATCGCCTCCCAGGCGATCTCCAGCAGCAGCCGCTGCTGCGGGTCGATCGCCAGGGCCTCGCGCGGGGAGATGCCGAAGAACGCGGCGTCGAAGGCCGCCGCGTCGTGCAGGAACGCGCCGTTGCGGGAGGAGGACGTGCCGTGGTGGTCCGGGTCGGGATGGTAGAGCCCTTCCACGTCCCAGCCCCGGTCGGCCGGCAGGCCGCCGACCACGTCCGCGCGGTCCAGCAGAAGCTGCCACAGGAACTCGGGGAACTGCGCCTCGCCGGGATAGCGGCAGCTCATGGCGACGATCGCGATCGGCTCCCGGGCCGCTTGCGTGGTCTCGCGCAGGCGGCGCCGGGTCCGCTCCAGATCCGCCGTGACCCGCTTGAGGTACTCGACGAGCTGTTCTTCCGTGGCCATCGGTGATTCCGCTCCTGGTGGGTGGTCGGTGTTGTGCGGTCGTGCGGGGGGACTCTCGCGTCAGGCCACGCCGAGCTCGCCGTCGATGAGCGCGAGGATCTCGTCGGCCGAGGCGGACTGGATGCGCTCGGCGGTGTCGCCGACCGGATCGTCCGCGCTCCGCCCGGGGTCGCTCCAACTCTGGATCAGGGCATTGAGGCGCGCGGTGATCCGGACCCGGTCCTGCCCGTCGACCTCGGCGAGACCGTCGATGCCCGCCAGCGCCGCGTCGAGCTCCTCCAGCTGCCGCAACACGGGCTCGACGGCCGACCGCGGCGCGGGCGTGACATGCTCCAGCACGTGGTCGGCCAGCGCGGCCGGCGTCGGGTAGTCGAAGACCAGCGTCGCGGACAGGCGCAACCCGGTGGCCGCGGCAAGCCGATTGCGCAGCTCGACGGAGGTCAACGAGTCGAAGCCGAGGTCCTTGAACGCCCGATCAGCCTCGACCTCATCCGTTTCGCCATGCCCGAGCACCGCCGCGGCATGGTCGCGCACCAGCTCGACAACGACCCGGGCCCGATCCGCCTCCGCGACACCGGCCAACCGCTCAGCCAACAGACCGGAGGACCCCCCACCCGCCCCCCGCCCCACACGCTTCACCAGCGCCCGCAGCAACGGCGCCACCGCTTCGGTCCGCGCCCGCGAGCGCAGCGCGGGGAGGTCCAGCACTGCTGGGATCAGTACTGGCGGGATCAGCACTGGCGGGGTCGGGGGCGCCGGGGCCAGTGCTGGCGGGACCGGCGCTGCCGAGGCCGGGGCGGATCGAGCCGGGGCTGATGCGTCGGGTCCGACCAGGCCCGCGTCGGATCGAGCCGGGTCGGAGTGAGCGGCGCCGGGCCGATCGCTGTCGGATTGCGTCGCGCCGGACCGAGCGTTGTCGGATTGAGTCGCGTCGGACCGAGCGTTGTCGGATTGAGTCGCGTCGGATTGAGCTGTTTCGTGTCGAGTTGTGTCGTGTCGAGCGGTGTCGGTTCTGGAGGTTGCGGACAGCGCTGCGTCGAACAAGGCCAAGCCCTGCTCGACCGTCATCGCGGCCACTCCGCCTCGCGAGATTCGCCGCAGGTCGTTGTCGCCGAGGTGGCCGGTCATGCCGCCTTCCTTTGCCCAGTGTCCCCACGCGAGTGAGGTGGCGGCCAGGCCCAGGGCGTGGCGGCGGGTGGCGAGGGCGTCGAGGGCGCTGTTGGCCGCGGAGTAGTTCGCCTGGCCCGGGTTGCCCAGCACGCCGGAGATCGAGCTGAACATCACGAACGCCGCGAGGTCCAGGTCCCGGGTCAGGTCGTGCAGGTTCCACGCGGCCTCGGCCTTCGGCCGCAGGACGGTGGCGATCCGCTCCTGCGTCAGAGCGCTGAGGACGCCGTCGTCGAGCACCCCGGCCGTGTGGACGATCGCGGTCAGCGGGTGCTCCGGCGGGATGTTGGCCAGCAGAACACTGAGTGCCTCGCGGTCCGCGGCGTCGCAGGCGACGATGAGCGCTTCGGCTCCGAGTTCGGCGAGTTCGGCTCGCAGTGCGTCGGCGCCCGGTGCCTCGGGACCGCGCCGGCCGGCCAGGATCAGGTTCCGCACTCCGTACGAGGCCGCCAGGTGTTTGGCGATCAGGCCGCCCAGAACCCCGGTGCCGCCGGTGATCAGGACGGTCCCGTCCGGATCGAGCCGCACCGGTTCGCCGGGCGCCGTCGTCGCCCGGACCAGCCTCGGGACCAGCGGGCGGCCGTTGCGGAGTGCGATCTGCGGCTCGTCGGCTTCCCGCGCGCCCGCCAGGATCGGTGTGAGATCGGGGGAGGGGACGTCGGTGTCGACAAGCGTGATCCGACCGGGATTCTCCGTCTGCGCCGAGCGGATGAGACCCCAGACCGCCGCCTGCGCCGGGTCGTGGACCGGCTCCGCGTCGTCGGCGGCCACGCCTCCGCTCGTCAGCACGACGAGGTGGGAATCGCGATCGCCCTCGGTGGCGAGCCAGGTTTGGACGGCCTCCAGGACCTGCCCGGTGGTGTCCTGGATCCGCGCCACTTCGTCCTCGGCGTCGGCCGACTCCACCGTGAGCACTGTGAAATCGCCCCGCTCGACATCCCCGCGAGTCGGGAGCGCCAGCGTCGACCACGCGATCCGGAACAGCGACCGCCACGCCTGCTCCTGCCCGGCGTCGAGCTGATCGGCCCGGACCGGCCGCACCGTCAGGGAACTGACGGAGGCGACGGGAGCCCCGGACTCGTCCGTGATCGCCAGGGCGGCAGTGCGAGCGCCGTCCCCGGCGTCGGCCCGCGTCAGGCGGACGCGGAGCGCGACGGCCCCGGCCCGGTGGATCGCCACACCGTTCCAAGCGAAGGGGAGCAGTATCGTCCCGGCCCCTGAGCTGGCCTCTGAGCCGGCGCCCGAGCCCGCCCCCGAGCCCGCCCCCGAGCCGGCATCCACCCCAGCCGTGGCCAGCGTCATGGTGTGCAGCGCGGCGTCGAGGAGAGCCGGGTGGATCCCGTAGCGCTCGGCCTCCCCGAGCTGCTCCTCGCCGAGCCGCACCTCCGCATAGACGTCATCCCCGTCCAGCCAAGCGGCGCGCAGGCCACGGAAAGCGGGCCCGTAGTCGTAGCCCCGATCGGCTAGCCGGTCGTAGTGGTCTGATACGTCGATCGCGACGGCGGAGGCCGGCGGCCAGACCACGTCGGACCCGGACGGCGCCGCACCGATTCCGACCGCCTCCGCACTGAGATACCCCGAGGCGTGTCGGATCCAGACCGCCTCGGTCTCCTCAGAGTCCTGCGTCACGTCCGGACGGGAGTGGATCTCCACCGCCCGCCGACCGTCGCCGTCCGCAGCCCCCAAGCTCACTTGGAGCCGAACCGCGCCGTGCTCCGGGACGACCAGCGGCGCGGCCAGCGTCAGCTCGTCCAGGGTGTCGGCGCCGACCCGCGATCCCGCGGCGATCGCCAACTCGACGAACGCCGTGCCCGGGAACAACAGCGAGGTGCCGACGGCGTGATCCGCCAGCCACGGATGGGCCGCCGCCGACAAACGCCCGGTCAGCACCAGCGCATCGGACCCCGCCAGCCCGACCCACGCCCCCACCAGCGGGTGGCCGGTCGGATCGAGCCCGAGTCCGGCCGGATCGCCCGAGCCCGGAGGCAGGGCCAGCCAGTAACTCCGGTGCTGGAAGGCGTAGGTCGGCAACTCCACATGCGCGGCCGCGCCCCGTCCTGCCGGCTCCGGCCAGCGGACCGGAGTACCCCCGACCTGGACGCGGGCCAGGGAGGTGAGCAGCGGTGTCCAGTCGTCGGCGTCCCGGCGCAGCGAACCCACGACCGTGGCCGCGCTATGGCTGTCGCCCTGATCAACACTCTCCTGGATCCCGAGCGTGAGCACCGGGTGCGGACTCGACTCGATGAACACGCGGTGGCCGTCATCGAGCAGAGCTTGCGTCGCCTTGTGGAACTCGACCGGCTCGCGCAGATTTCGGTACCAGTACTCAGAATCCAGGCCCGTGGTGTCCAGTCGACCGCCGCTGACGGTCGAGTAGAACGCGATGCTCGAAGCCTGCGGCGCGATGCCTTCGAGATCGGCGAGGATCTGCTCCCGGACCGCCTCCACGTGCGGGGAATGCGACGCGTAGTCCACCGGTATCAGGCGTGCGCGAAGGCCCTCGGCATCACAGGCCGCGACGAGCTCGTGCACCGCGTCGTGGTCGCCGGAAACGACCGTGGACGTCGGACCGTTCACGGCTGCGACCCCCACGCGTCCGTCCCACCGGGCCAGCCGGTCGGCCAACGTAGCGGCCGGCAGCCCGATCGAGGCCATCGTGCCGAGCCCGGCGATCCGCCCGAGCGTCCTGCTGCGCAGGCTGACGATCCGCGCGGCGTCGTCCAGCGACAGCGCTCCGGCGACGTACGCCGCCGCGATCTCGCCCTGGGAGTGTCCGACCACCGCGGCCGGTTCCACCCCGAAGTCGCGCCACGCCGCAACGAGCGAGACCATGACAGCGAACAAGGTCGGCTGGACGACGTCCACCCGCTCCAACGCATCCGGCGCGTCACTGCTGAGCACGTCGATCAGCGACCAGTCCGTATACGGCGCCAGCGCGGCCGCGCACGCCTCGATCTGTGCGCGGAACGCCCGGTTCGAGGCGAGCAGCCGCCGGCCCATGCCGACCCACTGTGAGCCCTGTCCCGGAAAGACGAAGACCACTGCCCCCGCACCAGTACCGGCCGTCCCCACCACCAGGTTTTCGGGAGCGGCGGCACCATGGGCCAGATCTTCGAGTGCTGCGAGGGTGGCCTCGCGGTCGCGTCCCAGGACCACCGCCCGATGCGCGAACTCGGTCCGAGACCGGAGCGCCACGCCCAGATCGGACAGGTTCACCATCGGATCGCCGGCCAGCAAAGCCCGTAGGCGCTCGGCTTGGCCTCGCAACGCCAACTCGGTGCGCCCCGACAGGACCAGGGGAGTCGGGCCGACCGATTCTCCGGGCACGGCCGGAGAGTCCCCGCGGTCGGCCGGAGAGCTCTCAGACTCGGCGGCCTCCGCCGCAGGCGGCTGCTCAATAATGAGGTGAGCGTTGGTACCGCTGATCCCGAACGAGGAGATGCCCGCACGGCGCGGATGGCCGTTCTCGGGCCAGGCCACCGCTTCCGTCAACAGCGAGACGCTCCCCGCGCTCCAGTCCACATGCGGCGTCGGCTCGTCGACGTGGAGCGTGGCCGGAAGCAGGCGGTGTTCCAAGGCCTTGACCATCTTGATGACGCCCGCGACCCCGGCGGCAGCCTGGGTATGACCGATGTTGGACTTGATCGAGCCCAGATACAGCGGCCGGTCGTCGGACCGGTCCTGCCCATAGGTGGCCAGCAGCGCCTGCGCCTCGATCGGGTCGCCCAGCGTGGTGCCGGTGCCATGGGCTTCGACAGCGTCGACCTCGGTGGGCAGGACTCCCGCGTTGGCGAGGGCTTGGCGGATGACGCGTTGCTGGGACGGGCCGTTGGGGGCGGTGAGTCCGTTGCTGGCGCCGTCCTGGTTGACGGCGCTGCCGCGGATCACGGCCAGGACGCGGTGCCCGTTGCGCTGGGCGTCGGACAGCCGCTCCAGCATGACCAACCCGGCACCCTCGCCCCACCCGGTGCCGTCGGCCGACCCGGCGAAGGCCTTGCAGCGGCCGTCCGGGGACAGGCCGCGCTGGCGGCTGAACTCGATGAAGATGCCCGGCGCCGCCAGCACCGTCACGCCGCCAGCCAGGGCCAGGCCGCACTCGCCGTTGCGCAGGGCATTGACAGCCATATGGATCGCGACCAGGGACGATGAGCACGCGGTGTCCACCGTGACCGCCGGACCCTCCAGGCCCAGCGTGTAGGCGACCCGGCCGGACGCCACGCTCGTGGTGTTGCCGGTCAGGTGGTAGCCGTCGAGGTTCGGCCCCGGCTGGTTCGGCCGGGGGGCGTAGTCCTGCGCGATCACCCCGGCGAACACTCCGGTGTCGCCGCCGCGCAGCGTGGTCGGGTCGATCGCCGCGTTCTCGATGGTCTCCCAGGCGGTCTCCAGCAGCAGCCGCTGTTGCGGCTCCATCGCCAGCGCCTCGCGCGGGTTGATGCCGAAGAAGTCCGCGTCGAAGGCGTCGGCGTCGTGCAGGAAACCGCCGTCCCGGACGTAGAACGTGCCGCTGTGGTCGGGATCCGGGTGGTAGAGCCCGTCGATGTCCCAGCCCCGGTTGGTGGGCAGACCGCCGATGGCGTCCCGGCCGGACGCGAGGAGCCGCCACAAAGCCTCCGGGGTGTCCGCGCCGCCGGGATACCGGCAGCCCATGCCGATGATCGCCACTGACTCGTCGCGGCCGTCCGCCGTCGCCCGACCGGTTCCGGCGACGGTCATGGCTGTCGACGGTCGGGATCCCACGGCCTCGGCGACCAGATACGCGGCCAGCGCGGTCGGCGTCGGATGGTCGAAGACCAGCGTCGCCGGAAGGGACAAGGCAGTGGCGGCGCCGAGTCGGTTGCGCAGTTCCACTGCGGCCAACGAGTCGAAGCCCGCGTCCTTGAAGCTGCGCGTCGCGTCGACCGCCTGGGCGTCGGTGTGCCCGAGCACTCCGGCGACGGTCGTCCGGACCAGATCGAGGGCGGTCTTCCGGCGCTCGTCCGGGTCCAGCGCGGCGAGTTGTTCGCCCCAGGACGTGGTCCGCGCGGGTCCGGCTGCCGCGGTTCGCAACCGGGGACGGATCAACGCGCGCAACAGTGCCGGCACGGTGCCGTCCGGGCTCTCCCGGGTCAGCGCGCGCACCGCGGCCAGATCGAGCGGCGCGCAGACGGCGACCGGTGCCGCGCCGGCAAGCGCCGCGTCGAACAGTCCGGTGCCGCGTTCCGGGGTGAGCGGGACGCCACCGGTGCGGGCCAGCCGGGTCCGGGCCGCTTCGTCGAGCGCGGCGCCCATTCCCTGTTCCCACAGTCCCCAGGCCAGGGCGGTCGCCGGCCGGCCGTGGGCTCGCCGGTGCCGGGCCAGGGCGTCGAGGAAGGCGTTGGCGGCGGCGTAGTTCGCCTGGCCAGGGTTGCCCAGCGTGCCCGCCACCGAGGAGAACAGCGCGAAGACCGCGAGGTCGTGGTCCCGGGTCAGGTCGTGCAGCAGCCAGGCGGCGTCGACCTTGGGGCGCAGGACGGTGTCGAGCCGGTCGGGAGTCAGGGTCGTGATGGTCGCGTCGTCGAGGACACCGGCGGTGTGCACGACCGCGTTCAGCGGGTGGTCGGCGGGGATCTGGTCGATCAGTGTCCGTAGTTGCTCTCGGTCTGCTGTGTCAGCGGCAACGAAGCGCGCGTTCGCGCCGAGGACAGTCAGTTCGTCGAGCAGTGCGGCCGCTCCTGGGGCTTCGGCCCCGCGTCGGCTGGCCAGGACGAGGTGCCTGGCGCCGTGGTGGGCGACCAGATGCCGGGCGCACAGGGCGCCGAGGGCTCCGGTGGCGCCGGTGATCAGCACTGTACCGTTCGGGTCCAGGCTGTTCGTCTCGCTGGCTTCGGCGTTGATTTCGGCTGCGTCGGCACGGACCAGGCGCGGCGCGAGCACCGCCTGATCACGGACGGCGATCTGCGGCTCGGCCGCCGCGCGAGCCGTTCCGATGACCACGTCGAGACCAGCGGAATCATCAGTGTCGACCAGGGTGATGCGGCCCGGATACTCGGCCTGCGCCGACCGGATCAGGCCCCAGACTGCGGCCTGCGCCAAGTCGTCGACGTCTTCCGCGGCCGACGTGCTCACCGCGCCGTGTGTGAGCACGATCAGATGCGAGTCCGAGGGCTGATCCGCCGTGAGCCACTGCTGGACCTCGGCGAGCACTCGTGCCGTTGTGGCGTGGACAGCTTCGGGGACGTCGGCCGGTGCGGCGGAGCCGACCGGTGCCGAGGCGTCGAGCACCGTGAATTCGGCACTGTCAGTCGGAGGGAGGTCGCCACTGATGGCCACCCAGTCCACGGCGAACAGCTCGTTCTGGGTCCGGATCGGACGGTCAGGTTCGGCATCCGTCGAGCGCAGCGTCAAAGAGCTGATGCCGAGGACGGGTTCGCCGGTCGTGTCGGTGAGGCTGAGCCATCGACCCTCCGACGAGGCGGTACCACCGGCTTGGGCCCGGACCTGCGCGGCTTCGACGGCGTGGAGGACGACGCCATGGACCGATCCGAGTTCGAGTCCTTCTTCGCCCTCCGCAAGCAGCGAACGAACGGCAGCGGTGATGAGAGCCGGGTGCACAGCGTGCCGACCGGCGTCGTCGCGCTGGTCCTCGGGCAGGACCAGATCGGTGCTGTCCGCCTCCGTGGCCGTGGCCGTCGCCTTCGGACCGCCAGGTTGCACGTTCGTCAGGAAGCCGTGCGCGTGTCGGAGCCACGCCCGATCGTCCCCGGCCTCGTCGCCGCCGGTGTCCGGCCTGGAGTGCACGGTCAGTGCGCGACGGGTTCCGTCCGGGGCGCCGACGGTCAGCTGAAGCCTGGTGGGACCGGTCGGCCGCAGCGGACGGTCGAAGGTCAGCTCGTCGATATAGGGGTGATCGGTGTCGGCGGCGGCCCACAACGCCACATCGAGCAGTGCCGCCGTCTCGGCAACCCATGGAGCGGTCGCGGGGGAGATGCGGCCGGTGTAGAGGATGCCGCCGGTCTCCGGAAGCGTCGTGCTCGCGGACAGGAGAGGGTGCCGGTGGGCGACCAGCCCGGCCGCCCCGGACGGAGCACCGGGGATGATCCAGTACGGCCGGTGCTGGAACGGGTAGGTCGGCAGGCCCGGCACAGCACCCGGCACGGCGCCGGGAGCGGTCGGCTCCTGCCAGGCGACGTCCTGGCCCGTCGTGTGCAGCGTGGCCAATGCGCTGGTCAGCGTCTCGGCCTCGGGACGGTCCGGACGCAGGACGGGCACAGCGACCAGGCCCACCTCCGGATCGGCGGAATCGAGGGCGTCGAACGCGGTCCGCGCGAGTGTTGTCAGGGTGCTGTCGGGACCCAGTTCGAGATAGTGAGTGGCTCCCAGCTTGTGCAGCGTCCGGATCCCGTCGTGGAAGCGGACCGGCCGGCGGATCTGCACGGCCCAGTACTCGGGGTCGGTGAGCCGGTCGGCCTCCGCCACCTCGCCGGTGAGGTTGGACACGACCGTGATCGTCGGCTGGTGGAAGGCGACGGTCTGCGCGACGCGCCGGAACTCCTCAAGGGCCGAGTCCATGTGCGGCGAGTGGAAGGCGTGCGAGACGGTCAGGGCTTTGATGCGACGCCCCTGGTCGCGGAACCGCTGCGCGATGCCCCACACCGCTTCGGCGTCGCCCGCGATCACCGTCGACGCAGGGCTGTTGATCCCGGCGATCGACACCAGGTGTTCCAGGCCGGTGAGCAGGGGGCTCACCTCGTCCTCGCCGGCCTCGACGGCGATCATGGCGCCGCCGGGCGTCGCGGCCTGCATCAGCCGTCCGCGCGCGGCGACCAGCGCGGCCGCGTCCTCCAGGCTCCAGACCTCGGCCAGGTAGGCCGCGCTGAGTTCGCCGACCGAGTGGCCGAGCAGGGCGTCCGGGCGCAGGCCGAAACTCGTCGCCAGGCGGTAGAGGGCTACATGGATCGCGAACAAAGCGGGCTGCGCATAGCGGGTCTCGTTGATCAGTGTGGCGTCCGATTCGCTGATGTCGCCGAGAATCAGTTTCCGGACAGAGCGGTCCAGGTGGACGTCGAGCGCGCCGGTGACTTCGTCCAGGGCCTCGGCGAACACCGGGTACGCCGCGTAAAGTCCGGCGCCCGCACCGGAACGCTGGCTGCCCTGCCCCGGGAACAGGAACGCCAGTCTGCCCGGCTGGGCCAGCCGCCCGACCACGACGTCGGGGGATACGGCCCCGGCTGCCAGCTGGTCGAGAGCGTCGAGGGTCTGCGGCAGATCGCGGCCGTGAATCAGGGCTCGATGTTCGAACGCCGATCGGGTCGTCGTCAGCGCCTGCCCGAGCTGCGGCAGCGAGATATCAGGGCTCAGTGCCAGGTACGACCTCAAGCGAGCGGCCTGGTCCCGGAGCGCCGCTTCCGATTTTGCCGACAGCGGCAGCGCGGTCAGTACCGCCGGCTCGTCCGGCCCGCTCGTCGGTCCACTCGCCGACCGGCTCGTCGGCGCGCCGTCGGCGGCCGCCTCGGGCTCGGGGGCCTGCTCGATGATGAGGTGCGCGTTGGTCCCGCTGACCCCGAACGAGGAGATCCCGGCCCGGCGCGGCCTGCCGTTCCGTGCCCAGGGGACGGGCTCGGTCAGCAGGCTGACGGTGCCGGAGTCCCAGGCCACATGCGGCGTCGGCGCGTCGACGTGCACGGTGGCCGGCAGCAGCCCGTGCTCCAGCGCCTTGACCATCTTGATGACGCCCGCGACCCCGGCGGCGGCCTGGGTGTGGCCGATGTTCGACTTGATCGAGCCCAGATACAGCGGCCGCTGACCGTCACGCTCCTTGCCATAGGTGTCGAGCAGCGCCTGAGCCTCGATCGGGTCGCCCAGCGTCGTGCCGGTGCCGTGGGCCTCGACCGCGTCGACCTGCGAGGCCGGGATCCCGGCGTTGGCGAGCGCCTGGCGGATGACGCGCTGCTGCGACGGTCCGTTGGGAGCGGTGAGTCCGTTGCTGGCGCCGTCCTGGTTGACGGCGCTGCCCCGGATCACCGCGAGAATCCGGTGGCCGCTGCGTTGTGCGTCCGAAAGGCGTTCCAGCACCAGCAGTCCGGCGCCCTCGCCCCACGCGGTGCCGTCCGCGCCGGCCGCGAACGGCTTGATCCGGCCGTCGGCGGCCAGGCCGCGCTGCCGACTGAACTCGATGAAGATCGACGGACTGGTCATCACCGTCACGCCGCCGGCCAGCGCGAGGTCGCACTCTCCCTGTCGCAGGGCATTGACGGCCATGTGCATGGCGACCAGCGAGGAGGAGCAGGCGGTGTCGACCGTGATCGCCGGGCCCTCGAATCCGAGCGTATAGGCCACCCGGCCGGAGGCGACGCTCGTGGTCGTCCCGGTCAGCAGGTAGCCTTCGAGCCCGCGCGGATCGCCCTTGGCCTGGGATGCGTAGTCCTGGGCGATCACTCCGGCGAACACGCCTGTGCTGCTGCCGCGCAGGGCGGCCGGGCGGATGCCCGCGTCCTCCACGGCCTCCCACGCGGTCTCCAGCAGGATCCGCTGTTGCGGTTCCATCGCCAGCGCCTCGCGCGGGGAGATGCCGAAGAAGTCGGCGTCGAAGTGCCCGGCCCGGTCGAGGAACCCGCCTTCGCGCACGTACGAGGTGCCCTCGGCGTCCGGGTCCGCGTCGAACAGGGCGTCCAGGTCCCAGCCCCGGTCGGTGGGGAAGCCGCCGATCGCGTCGCCGTCGTCGGCGACCAGCCGCCACAGGTCCTCCGGGGTGCGCACCCCGCCCGGGAACCGGCAGGCCATGCCGACGATGGCGACCGGCTCGTGGGTCCTGGCCTCCAGGTCGTGCACCCGTTGGCGCGCCTTCTGGAGGTCGGTGGTGGCCCGCCTCAGGTAGTCGCGAAGCTTGTCCTCGTTACCGGCCGCCATCGCGACGGTCCCCTCCCTGGCCTGTGGTGCGCTTGTCGGTGCGGGTGTTCATGACCGGCCGGGGACGCCGAGTTCCCCGTCCAGGGCCTCGAACAGCTCGTCGTCGGTGGCGTCGCCGAAGTCCGCGGACCTCGGCTCGGCGTCGGCGGACCGCCGGGTGGCGCTCCAGGTCCAGAGCACCGATTCCAGCCGGGCCAGGACCGTGGCCAGCGCCGCGGCGTCGCCTTCGGAGCCGACCTCGGTCAGCGCGGCTTCGAGCCGGTCGATCTGGGCCAGCGCCGCGGTCTCGGGGGTCGCCGGGCCGTCCGGGACGAGTTCGTCGTACACGTGCCGGGCGACGGCCACCGGGGTCGGATGGTCGAAGATCAGGCCGGCCGACAGGCGCAGCCCGACCGCCGTGCCCAGCCGGTTGCGCAGTTCCACCGCGCTGAGCGAGTCGGCGCCCAGATCCTTGAACGTCGCCTCGGCGGAGAGCGAACCAGGGTTCGGATAACCGAGTACCAGAGCTGTCTCCGCGCGGACGATCTCGATCAGCGCCTCGATGCCCTCCTCGCGGGAAAGCACTGCGAAGTCCGCCGGCCGGGCCGCCCCCGGGGCGGTCTTGCGAGCTGCGACCCCGGTCGCGGGCCGGCCCCGGTTCGCGTCCCGGACCAGACCGCGCAGGATCGGCGGGACCGGAGCTTGTCCGGCTCGCAATGCACTGAGGTCGAGCACGATCGGCACGGCGTCCGGCCGGGACAGCGCGCGGGCGTCGTCATAGAGGCGTACACCGTGCTCGGGCTCGATCGCGGTGACGCCGCCGCGCCGGAGCCGGCCCCGATCCGCGGCCGTCAGGTCCCCTGCCATGCCGGTGGACCACGGCCCCCACGCCAGGGACAGTCCCGGCAGGCCGGTGGCCTTGCGGTGATGGGCCAGGGCGTCGAGGAAGCTGTTGGCGGCGGCGTAGTTCCCCTGCCCGGGGCCGCCGAGGGTTCCGGCGATCGAGGAGAACACCGTGAACTCGGCCAGGTCCAGCTCCCGCGTCAGATCGTGCAGCAGCCACGCGGCGTCGACCTTGGGGCGGAGCACCGCCGCCAGGCGGTCGGCGGTGAGGTTCTCGATCAGCGCGTCGTCCAGCACGCCGGCGCTGTGCACCACGGCGGTCAGCGGCCGGTCCGCCGGGATCGCGGCGAGCAGTGCGCGCAGCGCGTCCCGGTCCGAGGTGTCGCAGGCCACGAGTTCCGCCTCGGCGCCGAGCCGGGCCAGGTCGTCGAGCAGGGCGGCGGCGCCCGGGGCGTCCTGGCCCCGGCGGCTCGTCACCAGCAGGTGCCGAGCGCCGTGCCGCTCGGCGAGGTGCCGGGCGAACAGCCCGCCGAGGGCGCCGGTAGCCCCGGTGACCAGGACGGTGCCGTCGGGGCGCGGCACCCTGGGCAGCGTGAGCACGATCTTGCCGACGTGCCGGGCCTGGCTCAGGTAGCGGAACGCTTCGAGCGCGTGGCCGACGTCCCAGGACGTCACCGGCAGCGGACGCAGGACGCCCGCCTCGAACAGCGCGGTCAGCTCGGCGAACATCTCCCGGATCCGCTCCGGTCCGGCGTCGAAGAGGTCGAAGGCCTGATAGTCGACGTCCGGATGGGCCGCGGCGACGGCGGCGGGGTCGCGCACGTCGGTCTTGCCCATCTCGATGAACCGGCCGCCGCGCGGCAGCAGCCGCAGCGACGCGTCGACGAATTCGCGGGCCAGGGCGTCGAGAACCACGTCCACGCCGCGTCCGTCGGTGGCGGCCAGAATCCGTTGCTCGAAGTCGAGGGTGCGGGAGGAGGCGATGTGCGCCTCGTCGAAACCCTGGTCGCGCAGCACCGGCCATTTCGCGGGGCTCGCGGTGGCGAAGACCTCCAGCCCCCAATGCCGGGCGAGCTGGACGGCGGCCATGCCGACGCCGCCGGTCGCGGCGTGGATCAGGACGCGCTCGCCGGAGCGGACCCGCGCCAGCCCGGCCAGGCCGTGATAGGCGGTGAGGAAGACCACGGGCACGGCCGCCGCCTGGGCGAACGTCCACCCGGCCGGGATCCGGGCGACGAACCGGTGGTCGGTCACCGCGAACGGCCCGACGCCGCCGGCGAACAGCCCGGTCACCCGGTCGCCGGGTCGCAGTCCACTGACGCCGGATCCGGTCTCGGTGACGATCCCGGCCGCCTCCGCGCCGATGACGGCGTTCCCCGGATACATGCCGAGGGCGATGAGGGTGTCCCGGAAGTTCAGACCGGCGGCCCGGACCGAGATCCGGACCTCCTCGGGAGCCAGGGCCCGCGTTCCCGCATCGGTCGGCAGGAGAGCGAGGTTCTCGAAGGTGCCGGTGGCGCTCGTGCCCAGATGCCAGTCGGCGGACCCGGCCGGCGGTGCCAGCACCGAGGATCCCGCGCCCTGCGGCCGGTTCCGGACCAGGCTCGGAATCAGCAGCTCGCCTCGGCGGACGGCGATCTGCGGCTCGCCGGTGGCCAGTGCGTCGGTGATCGCCTCGTGAGAAGCAGGATCCTGATCGAGGTCGAGGAGAACGAGGCGGCCGGGGTGCTCGGTCTGCACGGCCCGGACCAGGCCCCACGCGGCAGCGTGGACGAGGTTCGAGACGTCCTCTTGCGGGCTGACGGCTACCGAGCCCCGGGTGACGACGGCCAGACGCCTGGCCTCGTTCTCCGGGGCGGCGAGCCAGGTTTGTAGCTGGGCCAGCAGTTCCCGGGTGGCCGCGTGCACGCGGTCGGGGAGGTCCGCGTCGGAACCGGGCTGAGGATCGAGCTGGTGGAGCTCGGCTTCGGGTAGTTCGCCGTCTGCGACGTTGTCAGGAAGCACCCCGGCCGCCGGGATCCAGTCGAGGTGGTAGAGGTCGTCGGTCGCCGGAGCCGGAGCCCGACGGAGTTCGGCCGGGTCGATCGGGCGCAGCACGAGGGCCTGTGCGGTGGCGACGAGCGTTCCGTCGGGTTCGGCCACGTCCAGCGCATAGGAGTTCGAGCCGTTCGGCGTCAGGCGCGCGTGCAGTGTCCTCCAGTCGGCGTCGGGCCCCAGGAGCCTGACACCGTTCCAGGAGAAGGGGAGGAGCGTCTGGGCCGCGTCGCCCAACGCCAGGGTGTGCAGCGCCGAGTCGAGGATCGCCGGACGCAGGGAGCGGCCGTTGTCGTCCACGGACAACTTGTCCGGCAGGGCGAGTTCGGCATACAGAACACCGCTGTCTTCACTCCGCCAGGCGTGGACCAACCCCTGGAAGGAAGGCCCGTAGTGGTAGCCGAGATCCTCGAGCGTGGCGTAGAGGCCGTCGGTCGCCAGCGGCGTCGCCTCGGCCGGCGGCGCGATCGGGGAGTCGACAGTGTGCTGATCCGCCCCGGCCACGACCTGCACCAGGTGGCCGTGGGCATGCCGAGTCCACGTGGCGCCTGCCTCGGACCGGGAGTGCACAGACACGGGACGCCGCCCGGTGTCCGGCTCCGCCGACCCGATCACGAGGTGGATCCGGACCGCGTCGGTCCCGGTCAGAACGAGCGGGCTTTCGATGGTTAGCTCATCCACCTGCGGATGCTCGGTGGCCGACGCGGCACTCAAGGCCAGATCCAGGAAGGCGGTGCCCGGCAACAGCACGGCGCCGCCGACAGCGTGGTCGGCCAGCTGCGGATGCGTCTCCACGGACACCGTGCCGGTGAACAGGACCGCTTCGAGCCCGGGCAAAGCCGTGGTCGCGGTGAGGATCGAATGGTCGAACGGCTTAAGCCCGCCGGTCCCCGCCACCGGCGCGGGCGTCAGCCAGTACGGCTGGTGCTGGAACGGGTACGTCGGCACATCGGCGACGGCACTCGGGACAGAACTGCCAGCTGCCCAGGCCACGCTACGTCCGGTCGTGTACAGGGCGCCCAGAGCCGTGGCGAAAGTGTCGGGTTCCCATCGATCGGCGCGGAGCGTCGGGACGGCGACCGGCTCGGAGGCTTGGAGGGTGTTGTGGGTCAGCGTGGTGAGCGTCGAGTCGGGGCCGAGTTCGAGGAAGTGAGTGGTGCCAAGAGCGTGCAATGCCTTGGTGCCGTCGTGATAGCGGACGGCTTGGCGGATGTGGTCGGTCCAGTAGTCGGCCGTGGTGATCTGGTCGGGGTCGGCCAACGCGCCGGTGAGGTTGGAGGCGATCGGTATGACAGGCTGCTGGTAAGCGACCGTCGCCGCGATCTCCCGGAACTCCTCCAGCACCCTGTCCATGTGGGGTGAGTGGAAGGCGTGCGAGACAGTCAGGGCCTTGACGCGTCGACCGTCCTTGCGGAAGCCCTGGGCGATCTCTTCAGCCGCGCCCGTGTCCCCGGCGATGACGATGGCCTGCGGACCGTTGACGGCAGCGAGCGATACGCGGCCCTCGTACTTGTTCAGCAGCGGTGTGATCTCGTCTTCGGTGGCCTCGATGGCGATCATCGCGCCGCCGGGGGTCGCGGCTTGCATCAGGCGACCTCGGGCGGCCACGAGCTTCGCGGCGTCCTCCAACGACCACAACCCGGCCAGATACGCCGCGCTCACCTCACCGATGGAATGACCGATCACCACATCCGGAGTCACCCCGTGTGCGGCGACCAACCGGTAGAGCGCGACGTGCAGAGCGAACAGCGCCGGCTGCGTGTAGCGGGTCTCGTTGAGCAACGCCGCGTCCGGGCTGCCGGGCTCGGCGAGCACCAGGTCACGAACCGACCGGTCCAAATGGGCGTCGAAAGCGGCGGCGGCCTCGTCCAACGCGGCGGCGAAGACCGGGAAGCTCCGATAGAGCCCGGCCCCCATTCCGCCACGCTGACTGCCTTGCCCGGAGAACAAGAAGGCTGTTTTACCGACAGTCGCCACCTGCCCGGTCACGGCATCCGGCGACGGGCCGCCGACGGCCAGGGCGTCGAGAGCGGCCAGCGCGCGGTCCCGGTCCCGGCCCAGGACGATCGCCCGATGGCCGAAGGCAGCGCGCGTCGCCAGAGCGGTGGCCACGTGGCGCACCTCGTCGGCCGGTCGAGCACGCAGGTACGCGGCGAGCCTGGCCGACTGGTCCTGAAGCGCAGCGCGGCTTCGGGCCGAGAACGCGAGAACCGGCGGCGTCTCGCTCGGTGACGCGTCGTCGCCGACTTCCGCCGGGGGCTGCTCGATGATGAGGTGGGCGTTGGTGCCGCTGATCCCGAACGAGGACACGCCCGCACGCCGGGGATGCCCGTTCTCCGGCCACGGGACGGCCTCGGTCAGCAGCCGGACGGTGCCCGTGCTCCAATCCACATGCCGGGACGGCGCGTCCACGTGCAGCGTCGGCGGAAGCAGCTCGTGTTCCAGGGCCTTGACCATCTTGATGACGCCCGCGACGCCGGCGGCGGCCTGGGTGTGGCCGATGTTGGACTTGATCGAGCCCAGATACAGCGGCCGGTCCGAGGACCGGTCCCGTCCGTACGCGGCCAGGATCGCCTGCGCCTCGATCGGGTCGCCGAGCGTGGTCCCGGTGCCGTGGGCCTCGATCGCGTCGACGTCCGCGGCGCCCAGACCCGCGTCGGCCAACGCCTGCCGGATCACCCGCTGCTGGGACGGACCGTTGGGCGCGGTCAGTTGGCTGCTGGTCCCGTCCTGGTTGACGGCGCTGCCGCGGATCAGCGCCAGGACCCGGTGCCCGTTGCGCTGTGCGTCCGAGAGCCGCTCCAGCAGCAGGAGGCCGGCGCCCTCGCCCCAGCCGGTGCCGTCGGCGGAGTCCGCGAAGGACTTGCAGCGGCCGTCCGGGGACAGCCCGCGCTGACGGCTGAACTCGATGAACGTGATCGGCGTGGCCATGACCGTCACGCCGCCGGCCAGCGCGAGCGTGCAGTCCCCGGCGCGCAGCGCCTGCGCGGCCAGGTGCAGGGTGACCAGGGACGACGAGCACGCGGTGTCGACCGTGACCGCCGGGCCCTCGAACCCGAAGGTGTAGGAGACCCGGCCCGAGGCGATGCTTCCGGCGCTCCCGGTCCCGATGTAGCCCTCGAACCCGGGCGGCGCGGCCTGGAAGAGGCGGCTGCCGTAGTCGTCGTACATCACCCCGGCGAACACCCCGGTTCGGCTGCCGCGCAGGGTGTGCGGGTCGATGCCGGCCCGCTCGACCGTCTCCCAGGCCGTCTCCAGCAACAGGCGCTGTTGGGGATCGATCGCCAGTGCTTCGCGGGGGGAGATGCCGAAGAACTCCGGGTCGAAGTCCTCGGCCCGGTCCAGGAAGCCTCCCTCCCGCGCGTAGGAGCGGCCGACCTGTTCCGGATCCGGGTCGTAGAGTCCTGCGACGTCCCAGCCGCGTCCGGCCGGGAAGCCGCCGATCGCGTCGACCCCGCCGGCGACCAGGCGCCACAGGTCGTCCGGAGTCCGCACCCCGCCGGGGTAGCGGCAGCCCATGCCGATGACGGCGATCGGCTCGGCCGCCGCCTCGGCGAGGTGCCGGTTCTCTTCGCGCAGCCGTTCGGTCTCTTTGAGGGACGCGCGCAGCGCGGTGACGAGGTCTTCGGAGGATGCAGTCATCTGTCTTTCCATGGTCAACGGGCCGTCGGGGATTCGAGGGCGAGCTGGATCAGGCTCGTGACGTCCATGTCGTCGATCGAGGTGGGGGTGGGGGCCGGAGCAGCGGCGGGCGCTGGGGTGCCGGCAGCGGCCGGAGCGGCGGCGTCGGCCGGATCCGCGAGCCGCAGCAAGGCGTCCAGCAGGCCCGCGTCGCGCAGCCGGGTGAGCGGGATCCGGCTGAGCGCCGAGCGGATCCGGGTCTGGTCGTCGGCCGACGGCGCCTGTTCGGCGGCGTCCGGTCCGGGGGCGAGTTCGTCCTGGATCAGCGCGGCGAGGACCGCGGAGGTCGGATAGTCGAAGACCAGCGTGGTCGGCAGGCGCAGTCCGGTCGCGGCGTTCAGCCGGTTGCGCAGCTGCACGGCGCTCAGCGAGTCGAAGCCCAAGGTGAGCAGTCCGCGATCGGGATCGACCGAGTCCGCCGTTCCGTGGCCCAGGACCGAGGCGACGGCGGACTGCACGAATCCGAGGACCCGCTGGGCCCGCTCCGCCTCGCCGAGCCCGACAAGCTGCCGTCGCAGATCGGGCTGGGCCGCGCCGCCGTTCGTCCGGCCGGGTCGGCGCACGAGCCCGTGCAGCACTGTGGGCAGGGCGTTGTAGCGGGCTTGGAGGCGCAGAGCCGCCAGGTCGAGCGCGGCCGGCACCGCCAGCGGATGATTCGCGGCGAGCGCGGCGTCGAACAACGCTGTGCCCTGATCGGCGTCGAGTGGCGTGACGCCGTCGCGCGCAATTCGTGCCTGGCCCGCGTCGTCGAGAACGTCGGCCATGCCCGCGCTCCACAGTCCCCAGGCCAGGGACACGGCCGGCCGGCCGCCGGCCCGTCGATGGTGGGCCAGGGCGTCGAGGAAGGTGTTCGCGGCGGCGTAGTTCGCCTGTCCCCGACCGCCCAGGACGCCGCCGAGCGAGGAGAACACGGCGAAGATCGCGAGTTCCCGGTCCTTGGTGAGCTCGTGCAGGTGCCAGGCCGCGTCGAGCTTCGGCCGCAGGACCGTGTCGAGCCGTTCGGGAGTCAGGGAGCTGAATGTCCCGTCGTCCAGGACGCCGGCGGTGTGGATCACAGCGGTGAGCGGGTGTTCGGCGGGAATCGAGGCGAGCAGTCGGCGCAGGCTCTCGCGGTCGGCGGCGTCGTTCGCGACCACGGTGACTGTGGCGCCGAGCCCGGCCAGCTCGTCGCCCAGCTCGGCCGCACCGGGCGCGTGGAGGCCGCGACGGCTGGTGAGCAGCAGGTGCCGGGCGCCGTAGCGGGTGACCAGGTGCCGCGCGAACAACGCTCCGAGCGCTCCGGTGGCTCCGGTGATCAGGACAGTGCCGTCCGGGTCCAGGGTCGGCGCGCCAGAGGCCGAACCGTCGGCCCGGACCAGGCGCGGAGCCAGGACGACTCCTTGCCGAACCGCGATCTGCGGCTCCGAGGCCTCGCGCGCGATTCGCAACAGCACGCGCGGTTCAACAGCGAGGTCGGCACCGGCACCGGCACCGGCATCGGCATCGGCACCGGCGCTGGCGCTGGCGCTGGCGCTGGAGTCGGAGTCGATGGTGTCGGTGTCGGTGTCGGAGGTGGAGGTGGAGGTGGTGTCGCTATCGAGGTCGATGAGGGTGAGCCGGCCCGGGTGCTCGTTCTGCGCCGAGCGGATCAGTCCCCAGACAGCGGCCTGGGCCAAGTTGGCGACATCCTCCTCGTCGCTGGTCGCGACGGCGTGGTGGGTCAGGACCAGCAAATGCGAGTCCTGCGACTCGTCGGCGAGCCACCGCTGAACCTCGGCCAGTACGCTCCTGGCCACGTCGTGGGCCTGGTCCGGCAGATCGCCAGCACCGCTCCGCGCCGCCACCAGGCCCACATCCAGCACCGTGACGTCGGTCTGCTCGTCCGCGACCGCCCCACCCCCACCGGCCGGGATCGCGCTCCACCGCACCCGGTACAGCTCGCCCCCGCTCCGGCCGACGCCCAGCTCCCGGGGATCCACCCGCCGGAAGGACAGAGTGCTGATGCTGAGGACCGGCGCGCCGGACTCGTCGGTCAGGACGATGGCCAGCGAGTCCGGTCCGGTAAGTGTGGCCTGGACCCGGACCCCGGTGACCGGCCCAGTCCGGCTGCCGTCCTGGTGCAGCGTGATGCCGCTCCACGAGAACGGCAGGTACATGCCCTCGGCGTCCGAGGGGAGCAGCGTGCCCAGCGCCACGACGTGGAGCGCGGCGTCGAGCAGGGCGGGATGGAGCACGTAGCGGGCGGCGTCGTCGTGCTGGGCAACGGGCAGCGCGATCTCTGCGGACGTGGTCCGAGCAGTGGAGTCGTGCCACGCCTCGCCGAGCCCCTGGAACGCCGGACCGTAGTGGTAGCCGAGCTCGTCGAGCCGGGGATAGAAGTCGCCGGTCTCCACCGGCTCCGCCTGCGGCGGCGGCCACGCGCCGGAGGAATCAGGAAGCTGCGGTATCGCATCGCTGGCCCTGGAGGACAGGTGGCCGTGGGCGTGCCGGGTCCACTCCGACGACGTGTCGTCGCCCTTCACCGGACGGGAGTGGACGGCCAGCGACCGGCGGCCGGTCTCGGCCTGCGGCGGACCCAGCGTCAGGTGGAGCTGTACCGGCTCGGCCAGGCTGAGCGGCTGTTCGAGCGTCAGCTCGTCGACGAAGGGATATTCGCTGTCGGCGGCGGCGTGCAGAGCCATCTCCAGGTAGGCGGTCGCCGGGAGGACGGCGTTCGCGCCGATGGTGTGATCAACCAGCCAGGGATGGGTCGACACCCCGATCCGGCCGGTGAACAGGACGGTGTCGCTGTCAGGGAGCGTGGTCGTCGCGGTGAGCAGAGGATGCCGGGAAGATCGCAGTCCACTGGCTTCGGTGCCCGCCGCCGGCGTCGGGTTCAGCCAATAGGGCTGACGCTCGAAGGGGTAGGACGGCACATCCGGCGCGGCGGCCGGATCCCCGATCCGCGGCCACGTGACCGTACGGCCGGTGACGTGCAGCGCGGCCAGCGCGGCGGCGAACGTCTCCGTCTCGTCGCGATCCGACCGCAGCACAGGGGCAACTGTGGGCGCCGGTGCCGCCGCGTCATCGGTGCTGAACGCCGCATGCGTCAGCGCGGCGAGCGTCGAGTCCGGGCCGAGTTCGAGGTAGTGGGTGGTGCCGTGGGCGTGGAGTGCCTTGGTGCCGTCGTGATAGCGGACGGCCTGGCGGATGTGGTCGGTCCAGTAGTCGGCCGTGGTGATCCGGTCGGGGTCGGCCAAGGCGCCGGTCACGTTGGAGATGAGCGCTATCGCGGGCTGCCGATAGGTGACGGTTGCCGCCACGTCGCGGAACTCCTCCAGCACCGCATCCATATGAGGCGAGTGGAAGGCATGCGAGACAGTCAGCTCCTTGATACGCCGACCGTCCTTGCGGAACCGGCGTGCGATGGACTGAGCCGCCTTGGTGTCACCGGCGATGACGATCGCTTGCGGACCGTTGACGGCGGCCAGCGATACCCGACCCTCGTGCTTCCTCAGCAGCGGCGCGACCTCGTCCTCGGTCGCTTCGATGGCGATCATGGCCCCGCCGGGCGTGGCGGCCTGCATCAGGCGGCCACGAGCGGCCACGAGCTTCGCGGCGTCCTCCAGGGACCAGACACCGGCGAGGTACGCGGCGCTGAGCTCGCCGATGGAGTGGCCGATCAAGACATCCGGTGCCAGGCCGTGGTGCTCTGCCAGACGGTGCAGGGCGACATGCAGGGCGAACATGGCCGGCTGGGTGTACCGGGTCTCGTTGAGCAGTGCCGCGTCAGCCTCATCAGGCCGTGCGAACATCAGGTCTCGAACAGGCCGGTCCAGGTGGTGATCCAGCGCGGCGGCGACCTCGTCCAGAGCCTCGGCGAACTCCGGGTACGCGGCGTAGAGACCAGCCCCCATGCCAGGACACTGACTGCCCTGCCCCGAGAACAGAAACGCCGTCTTGCCGACCCTGGTCACCCGACCGGAAACGGCGTCCGGTGATTCGCCACCCTCAGCCAAGGTGTCGAGTGCCGCGAGAGTCCGCGTGCGGCCCTGACCGAGCACGACCGCGCGATGGTCCAGGTCGGCCCGGGCGGTCAGCGCGGCGGCCAGATCGCGTTCCGCCACGGTCGGCGCGGCGTGCAGGTAGTCGCGAAGGCGCGCAGCCTGGACCCGGAGCGCGGATGCGGACTTGGCTGACAACGGCAGAGCGACTGGTCCGGTCGGTCCGGGGTCGGGATCATCCGTCGGCGTGTTCACGGTGCCCCGCGCCGTCGGCGCCTGTTCGATGATGAGGTGGGCGTTGGTACCGCTGATGCCGAAAGAGGAGATCCCGGCGCGGCGCGGATGGCCGTTCTCGGGCCACGGCACCGGCTCGGTGAGCAGCTGAACGGTCCCGCTGTCCCAGTCGACATGCCGAGAGGGCTCGTCGACGTGCAGTGTCGCCGGAAGCAGTTCGTGTTCCAGGGCCTTGACGATCTTGATGACGCCCGCGACGCCGGCGGCGGCCTGGGTGTGGCCGATGTTCGACTTGATCGAGCCCAGATACAGCGGACGATCCGCCGCCCGGTCCTGTCCGTAGGCGGCCAGGATCGCCTGCGCCTCGATGGGATCGCCGAGGGTGGTGCCGGTGCCGTGGGCCTCGACGGTGTCGACCTCGGTGGCGTCGATTCCCGCGCTCGCCAGAGCCTGGCGGATCACCCGTTGCTGCGAGGGCCCGTTCGGCGCGGTGAGTCCGTTGCTGGCGCCGTCCTGGTTGACGGCGCTGCCTCGGATCACGGCCAGGACGCGGTGCCCGTTGCGTTCCGCGTCCGACAGCCGCTCCAGCAACAGCAGTCCGGCCCCCTCGCCCCAGCCGGTGCCGTCGGCCGCGTTGGAGAACGCCTTGATCCGGCCGTCGGCGGCCAGCCCGCGCTGCCGGCTGAACTCGACGAAGATGGTCGGGCTGGAGATCACCGTCACGCCGCCGGCGAGCGCGAGACCGCACTCCCCGTTGCGCAGGGCCTGCGCTGCCAGGTGCATCGCCACCAGCGACGACGAGCACGCGGTGTCGACCGTGACCGCCGGCCCCTCCAGCCCGAAGGTGTAGGCCACCCGGCCGGAGGCGACGCTGCCCGCGCTGCCGTTGCCGACGTATCCTTCGAGCTCCGCGGGGATGTTGGCGAGCAGACGCCCGGCGTAGTCGGAGTACATCACGCCCGCGAAGATCCCGGTGTCGCCGCCGCGCAGCGCGGCCGGATCGATGCCCGCGTTCTCGATGGTCTCCCAAGCCGTTTCCAGCAGCAGCCGTTGCTGTGGATCGATGGCCAGGGCCTCGCGCGGCGAGATGCCGAAGAAGTCCGCGTCGAAATGGTGTGCCCGGTGCAGGAAGCCGCCGTGGCGGGTGTAGCTCGTCCCCGGCCGGTCCGGGTCCGGGTCGAACAGTGCGTCCAGGTCCCAGCCGCGCGAGTCCGGGAACCCGGTCACCGCGTCGGTTCCGGACGCCAGCAGCCGCCACAGGTCCTCGGGGGAGTCGACATCGCCGGGGTAGTGGCAGCCCATGCCGATGATGGCGATCGGCTCGTCGGCCGGGGCCGTCGTCGTCCCCGTTGCCGTTGCGGCCGGACGCGGACGTCCGGCCTCTTCGCGCTCGCCGGTGACCTGACCGTGGAGGTACGCGGCCAGGGCCGCCGGAGTCGGGTGGTCGAACACCAGAGTCGACGGCAGGCGCAGGCCGGTGGCCGTGGCGAGCCGGTTGCGCAGATCAACGCCGCTCAGCGAGTCGAACCCGGCATCACTGAAAGTACGCGTCGGCAGGACTCTGTCGATGTCGGTGTGACCAAGCACCTCAGCCACAATCGCGATGACGAACGAGGCGACCGCCTCGCGCTGCGCGGCATCGGACAGGCCACTGATGCGCTGAACCAGCGACGCGCCGGTCCGTGCCGATGCGGCCGCCGTTGGCTTCCGGGAAGGAACCAGGTCGCGCAGCACCGCGGCCACCCGCGAGGTCCGGGCCTGCTCACGCAGGACGGCCAGGTCAAGCGTCGCGGGAACCAGCATCGCGTAGTCGGTGGTCAGCGACCGGTCGAACAGCTCGGTCCCGAGCTCCGGGGTCAGTGCTATGACACCGTTTCGGGCGATCCGGGACTGCTCAACCTCATTGAGGGTGGCGGCCATGCCGGTGTTCCACAAGCCCCAGGCCAAGGACAAGCCCGGTAGACCGAGGGCGCGGCGGTGGGCCGCGAGCGCGTCGAGGAAGGTGTTGGCGGCGGCGTAGTTGGCTTGACCGGGGTTGCCGACGGTGCCCGCGACGGATGAGAAGAGGGCGAAGACGGCGAGGTCGCGGTCCTGGGTCAGCTCGTGCAGGTGCCAGGCGGCGTCGACCTTCGGCCGCAGCACGGTGCCGAGTCGCTCCGAGGTCAGGGAACTGATCGCACCGTCGTCGAGCACCCCGGCGGCATGAATGACGGCTGTGAGCGGACGCTCGGCCGGGATCGCGGCCAGAACACTCTCGACCTGGTCACGGTCCGCGAGATCGGCCGCGGCCCAGGTGACCTCGGCGCCGAGGCCGGTGAGTTCGCTGTTGAGCTCCTCGTCCCGTCCTCGACGGTTGACCAGCAGCAGATGGCGCGCGCCGTACCGGGTGATCAGGTGCCGGGCGAACAACGCCCCGAGCGAACCCGTGGCACCGGTGATCAGGACGGTACCTTCGGGGTCCAGCTCGGTCCGGTCTCTGTCCGAGTCAGAGGCGGCGACGCGAGTCAGACGCGGGACGAGCAGCGCGCCGGACCGGATTGCCAGCTGGGGTTCGCCGGTGGCGACCGCCGCCGTGACGTCGGCCTCGGAAGCATCGGTGTCGATCAGGATCAACCGGTCGGGATGCTCATTCTGGGCCGACCGAATCAGGCCCCAGACTGCTGCCTGAGCGAGGTCGCTCACGGGATCGTCCTCGCCGGTCGTGACAGCACCCTGTGTGAGGACGACCAGCCGAGAGCCTTCCGGGCGTTCTGCGCCGAGCCAGTCCTGTACTGCCTCCAAGACGCTTCGGGTCACGGCGTGCGTACGGCTAGGCACATCTTCGGGAACCCCGTCGTCGAGGTGAGTCAGTGCACGGAGAATCGCGAAGTCCGGAATCTGCACGGCGGGGGCCGGCGGCAGAGTGTTCCACGCGATGTGGAACAGATCTTGTTGTGGCGTCGCGACCGTCAGCCGCCGGAACACCAGAGCGTCCACCGACAACAGAAGCCGACCGGCGGTGTCCGTGATGCTGATCGTCAGCGTGTCCGTTCCGTTGGGCACGGCACGGACGCGGACCTCTGTTACCGGCGTGCCCACGTCCCCGAACCCGTGCGGGGTGACGCTGTTCCAGGTAAACGGAAGGTAGCTGCCGTCAGAGTCCAAAGGCAGAAGGTCACCCATCGCCACCACGTGAAGGGCGGCGTCGAGCAGCGCGGGATGGAGGAGATAGCCCGAGGCGTCAGCGAGGTGGCCGGACGGTAGTGCGACGTCGGCAAAGACCGCGCCGGACGCGGAGTCGTACCAGGCTGCGGTGAGTCCCTGGAACGTGGGGCCGTAGCGGTAGCCGTGGTCGGCGAGCGCGGGATACAGGTCCTCGGTGTTGACGGCCTGCGCATCGCCGGGAGGCCACGCCGCCGGGAGTTCTGGCAACGCGACGTCGGGCCGCACCTCGGTCGCGAAGCCATGCGCGTGGCGCGTCCAGGTGAGTGCGTCGTCGTCCGGGCGGGAGTGGATCGACACAGAGCGTCGCGATCCGTCCGCGGGGCCGAGCGTGAGGAGCAGCCGGACCGGCCCGGTGAGCGCGAGCGGGTGTTCCAGGGTGAGCTCGTCCACGTGCGGGAAGCCCGAGCTGCCGGCTGCGTGCAGAGCCATCTCCAGGAACGCGGTCCCGGGGACGAGCAGCGCGTCGCCGATGACGTGGTCGGCGAGCCAGGGATGAGTGGCCGGCGCGAGCGTTCCGGTGTAGAGGACCGTTTCGGTGTCGGGCAGGGTGGTTGTCGACGTCAGGATCGGGTGCTGATTCGCCGCCAGCCCGCCGGTTCCGGGCGCGGGCTGGGACGTCAGCCAGAAGTCCTGGTGCTCGAAGGGGTAGGTCGGCAGACCTGGCAGCGGCGTGGCCGCTGACCGCGGCACCCAGCTGACGTCGCGGCCCGTCGCGTGCAGGGTGCTCAGGGCGGCGAGGAAGGTGTCGGGTTCCGGCCGGTCGGCGCGGAGGGCCGGTACGGCGACGGCTTCGAGGTCCTCGAGAGCGGTGCGGGTCAGTGTGCTGAGGGTGGCGTCGGGTCCGAGTTCGAGGTAGTGGGTGGTGCCTTGGGCCTGGAGGGTCCTGGTGCCGTCGTGGTAGCGGACGGCTTGGCGGATGTGCTCGGTCCAGTAGCCAGGAGTGGTGATCCGGTCGGGGTCGGCCAGGGTGCCGGTCACGTTGGAGATGATCGGGAGGACGGGCTGCCGGTAGGTGACGGTCGCGGCGACCTCGCGGAACTCTTCCAGCACGGTGTCCATGTGGGGTGAGTGGAAGGCGTGCGAGACAGTCAGGGCCTTAACACGCTGGCCGTTCTTGCGGACGCGCTGAGCGATCTCCTCGGCCGCGTCCGTGTCCCCGGCGATGACGACGGCCTGGGGACCGTTGACGGCTGCCAGTGAGACGCGGCCTTCGTACTTGTTCAGCAGCGGCGTGATCTCGTCTTCGGTGGCCTCGATGGCGATCATCGCGCCGCCGGGCGTTGCGGCCTGCATCAGGCGGCCGCGGGCGGCCACGAGCTTCGCGGCGTCCTCCAGCGACCAGACCCCGGCGACATAGGCGGCGCTGAGTTCACCGATGGAGTGGCCGATCAGGACGTCGGGCACAAGGCCGAAGGAGGCGGCCAGGCGGTGGAGTGCTACGTGGAGCGCGAACAGTGCCGGCTGCGTGTAGCGGGTCTCGTCGAGCGGTGCGCCAGTCAGGATCAGGTCGCGGATCGGCCGGTCCAGGTGAGGGTCGAGCGCGGCCGCGACCTCGTCCAGCGCCTCGGCGAACACCGGGTAAGCGGCGTACAGACCCGAACCCATTCCAGGGCGCTGACTTCCTTGCCCGGAGAACAGGAACGCGAGCTTGCCCGGCTCGTCGACCTGACCGACCACCACGCCGGGCAGCGAAACTCCCGCCGCGACGGCGCCCAGTGCGGACAGGATCTGCGCCCGGTCCCGGCCCAGGATCACGGCCCGGTGGTCGAATCCGGCCCGGGTCGTCGCCAGCGCGTCGCTCAGGCGCGATGGCGAGACCTCCGGCGCGCTGCTGTAGAACGCGTGCAGGCGATCGGCCTGGGCACGCAGAGCAGCCGAGGACTTGGCAGACAGCAGTATTGGTGTCGGGGTCTGCGGCTGGTCGGATGCGTCAGGGCTGTCCGGCTCGGCGGTCTTGTCAGGGCTCGCAGGCACGCCTGGCGGCTGTTCGATGATGAGGTGGGCGTTGGTGCCGCTGATACCGAACGAGGACACGCCGGCCCGGCGCGGGTGGCCGTTCTCGGGCCAGGTGACCGCCTCGGTCAGCAGCTTGACCGTGCCGCTTGACCAGTCGACGTGCTGGGACGGTTCGTCGACGTGCAGCGTCGCCGGAAGCAGTCCGTGCTCCAGCGCCTTCACCATCTTGATGACGCCTGCGATGCCCGCGGCGGCTTGGGTGTGGCCGATGTTGGACTTGACCGAGCCCAGATACAGCGGCCGGTCGGCAGCCCGGTCCTTCCCATAGGTGGCCAGGAGGGCCTGCGCCTCGATGGGGTCGCCGAGGGTGGTACCGGTGCCGTGGGCCTCCACCGCGTCGACTTCGTCCGGGCGCAGTCCGGCGGCGGCCAGGGCTTGCCGGATCACCCGCTCCTGGGACGGGC
Source organism: Catenulispora yoronensis (assembly GCF_039531695.1). NCBI lineage: Bacteria > Bacillati > Actinomycetota > Actinomycetes > Catenulisporales > Catenulisporaceae > Catenulispora > Catenulispora yoronensis. The sequence continues at coordinate 203,839 of NZ_BAAAQN010000001.1, read as the reverse complement.
CGTTGGGCGCGGTGAGCCCGTTGCTGGCACCGTCCTGGTTGATCGCGCTGCCTCGGATGACGCCCAGGACTCGGTGCCCGTTGCGCTGGGCGTCGGAGAGCCGCTCCAGGACCAGGAGGCCGGCGCCCTCGGCCCAGCCGGTGCCGTCGGCCCCGGCGGCGAACGCCTTGACCCGGCCGTCCGGCGACAGCCCGCGTTGCCGCGCGAACTCCACGAACACCATCGGGCTGGCGATGATGGTCGCCCCGCCGGCCAGCGCCAGGCCGCACTCGCCGCTGCGCAGCGATTGCGCGGCCATGTGCAGCGCCACGATGGAGGAGGAGCAGGCGGTGTCCACTGTCACGGCCGGGCCCTGCAACCCCAGCGTGTACGCGATCCGGCCGGAAGCGACGGACGTCGTGGTTCCGGTCAGGAAGTAGCCGTCCAGATCGTGCGAGTCCTCGTGCGTGCCCGGTCCGTACTGCTGAGCGATCACCCCGGTGAACACGCCGCCGTCGGTGCCGCGCAAGGACGTCGGATCGATGCCCGCCTGCTCGACGGCCTCCCACGCGGTCTCCAGCAGGATCCGCTGTTGAGGGTCCATGGCCAGCGCCTCGCGCGGGGAGATGCCGAAGAACTCGGCGTCGAATCCTCCTGCGTCGTAAAGGAATCCGCCTTCGCGGACGTAGAACTTGCCGGGCGCGTCCGGGTCGGGATCGTATTTGCCCTCGATGTCCCAGCCGCGGTTGTCCGGAAGGCCGGCGATGGCGTCACCGCCGGAGGCGACCAGATCCCACAAGCCGTCGGCGGAGGTGACCCCGCCGGGGAACCGGCAGGACATCCCGATGATCGCGATCGGCTCGTCGGACTGGATCCCGGTGGCCGCCGAGGCGCCGCCGCCGGCACTCGCCACGATGCCGCCGGCCTCGCCGGACACCTGCTCGCGCAGGTACCCGGCCAGCGCGAGGGGCGTCGGATGGTCGAAGACGAGGGTGGCGGGCAGGCGCAGACCGGACGCGGTGGTGAGCCGGTTGCGCAGCTCGACCGCGGTCAGCGAGTCCAGTCCGAGGTCTTTGAAGGTCTGGTCGTCGCGGACCCGGCCGGCGCCGGTGTGTCCGAGTACTGCCGCGACGGCGGTACGGACCAGGTCGATCAGTACCGGATCCCATTGCGCCGAGGGCAGCGTGGACAAACGCTGGACGAGCGCCCCGGACGTCGCCGCCACCCCGGCCGAGCCGCGCGCCGCGCGTCGCGTCACCGTACCCCGGGTCCGCGACCGCAGGATCGGCGGAACGGAATCGGCGTCGGCCCGGCTCCGAAGCTCCCGCCGGTCGATCCGGGCCGGGACGACGGACGGCTCCGCGGCGGCTGTCGCGGCGTCGAACAGTTCCAGGCCGCGGGCCGAGGAGATCGGCTGGATCCCGTTGCGCGCCAACCGGGCTCGGGCGAGTTCGTCCAGCGCGGCGGTCATGCCGCTGTCCTGCTCCCACAGTCCCCAGGCGATCGAGGTCGCGGGCAGCCCGGCGGCGCGGCGGCGGACCGCGAGCGCGTCGAGGAAGCTGTTGGCCGCGGCGTAGTTGCCCTGGCCCGGGTTGCCCAGGGTGCCGGCCAGCGAGGAGAAGACGGCGAACACGGCCAGGTCGGCGTCCCGGGTCTGTTCGTGCAGCCACCAGGCGGCGTCGACCTTGGGACGCAGCACCGCGTCGAGCCGCTCGGGGGTCAGGGAGCTGATGGTCCCGTCGTCGAGCACACCCGCGGTGTGGAGGACGGCGGTCAGCGGGTGCGCGGCCGGAATGCCCGCCAGCAGCCGCCGGACCTCCTCCCGGTCGGCCATGTCGGCGGCCACCACCGACACGTCCGCGCCGAGTGCTGCCAACTCCGCGCGCAGTTCCGACGCGCCCGGCGCGTCCGGTCCGCGACGACTGGTGAGCACCAGGTGGCGGGCGCCGTACCGGGTCACCAGGTGGCGGGCGAACAGCGCGCCGAGGGTTCCGGTCGCGCCGGTGATGAGGACTGTGCCCTCCGGCGCCAGTGCGGGGAGTGCGGTGTCCGGGTCGGCGGCGGTGCGGACCAGGCGTGGTACGAACACTGCGTCGCCTCGGATCGCGAGCTGGGGCTCGCCCAGGGCCCGCGCCGTGGTCAGCAGGGTCCGCAACCGGGGCCCCATCCCGCCGGAGTCCGACTCTGCCACGAGCTCTGGCTGCGCTTCCAGTTCCGGCTGCGCCTCCAGCTCTGCCTCGGCCTCTGCGTCGAGGTCGACCAACGTCAGACGCCCAGGGTTCTCGGACTGCGCCGACCGGATCAGACCCCAGATTCCGGCGTTCGCCAGGTCGGCGACGCCTTCTCCGGACTGGACCGCGACGGCGCCTGCGGTCAGCACGACCAGGTGCGTGTCGGCCAGAGTCTCGTCGGCCAGCCATTCCTGAACGGCGGCCAGGGTGCGTGCGGTGTTGGCGTGCACCTGGCTCGGCAAGTCCGCGTCGGGATCGGTCGGCGCCTGGCGGAGCACTAGCACGTCCGCCATGTCGGCGCTGGCTCCGGCCGAGCTCGGGATCTCCAGCGCGCTCCAGGCCACCCGGTGCAGGTCGTCCTGCCGCGAACGCCGCGTGCTGGGCACATCGAGCACGAACGGACGCACAGCGATCTTCTCGACGGTCGCCACGAGGGCCCCGGCGGTGTCGGTGATCACGAGCGCGGCGGTGTCGGGCCCGGTCGCGGTCACCCGGATCCGGAGCGTCGTCGCGCCGACGGCGTGCAGGGTGACGCCCTGCCAGTCCGCCGCCTGCCGTGGCCGGTCCCGATCGGTGCCGAATCCGGGAACCGCTGCCAGTGCCTGGAAAGCCGCGTCGAGCAGCACCGGGTGGATCCCGTAGTGGTCGGCCTCAGGGGCCTGATCGTCGGTCAGGGCCACTTCGGCGTAGACCGTGCCGCCGGTACCCGCCGTACCCGGCTTCCGCCACACCTCCACGAGCGGCTGGAATCCGGGCCCGTACTCCTGGCCCCGATCGAGATGGTCTTCCAAGAGGTCTGATACGGCCACGGCGGTCGCGTCCGCCGGTGGCCAGACCTCCAGGCCGGTCCCTCCCGCCGGAGTGTCGGCGGTCGCGACGGACAGATGGCCGTAGGCGTGCCGCACCCACTTCTCGGCCCACGGTGCTTCGCCGTCGTCGTGGTCCGCTTCGGTCCCGCCGGAGCCGGAACGGCTGACGTGGACAGCGATCGGACGCCGTCCGCCGCCGCCCGATTCCGGACCGCCGACCGTCACCTGGACGCGGACCTGGTCACCGAAGGGCATTGCGATCGGTGCCTCGATGCGCAGATCGTCCAGCCGGCCGTAACCGAGTGGCCGTCCGGCCTCCAGAGCGATCTCGACGAGGGTGGCGGCCGGCAGCACCGGCACGGTCTCGACGGTGTGGCCGGCCAGCCAAGGCAGCGTGTCGTGGGCCACCCGCCCGGTGAAGATCCAGTCCTCGGAGCCCGCGACGCCGATCGACGCGGCCAGCACCGGGTGGCCGCTGGTGCGCAGGCCGAGCCCGGCGGCGTCGGCCGCCGGGCGCGGGGCGTCGAGCCAGAAGCGCTCGTGGTCGAACGCGTACGTCGGCAGGCCGACGCCGCCGGGCCCGGCCGGGCCCCGCCCGGCCGTCAGCGGCCGCCAGTCGACGGTCACCCCGTGGACGTGCGCGCCGGCCAGCGACCGGGTGAACCGCTCCCAGCCTCCCTGGTCCCGCCGCAGGGTGCCGAGCGCCACCGCATCGGCGATCCCGGCCGGGCCCGAGGTCCGGTCGGCGTCCTCGATCGTCTCCTGGACCCCGACGGTCAGGACCGGATTCGGGCTGGACTCGATGAACACCCGGTGGCCGTGCTCCAGCAGCGCCCGGGTCGCCGTCTCCAGCAGGACGGGTTCGCGCAGGTTCCGGTACCAGTACTCCGGGCCCAGTTCGGCGGTGTCGATCAGCCCGCCGGTCACCGTCGAGCAGAACGCGACCTCGGCGGCGAGCGGCCGCACGTCCGCCAGCGCCTCGATCAGCTTCTCCCGCACGACTTCCACATGCGCGGAGTGCGACGCGTAGTCCACCGGGACTGTCCGAGCCCTGATCTCCTCGGCTTCGCAAGCGGCGACGAAGGCCCGGACGGCCGCGGCGCCCCCGGAGACCACTGTCGAGGACGGGCCGTTGATCGCGGCGACGCCGATGTCCCCGGACGAGCGCGCGATGCGCTCCTCCACCTGGGCGACCGGCAGCGGGATCGAGGCCATCGCGCCGTCGCCGGCGATCTCGGCCAGGATCCTGCTGCGCAGCGCCACGATCTTGGCCGCGTCCGCCAGCGACAGCGCCCCGGCGACGTACGCGGCGGCGATCTCGCCCTGCGAGTGGCCGAGAACAGCGGCCGGGCGCACACCGAAGGACCGCCAGAGCGCGGCCAGCGACACCATCACCGCGAACAGCGCGGGCTGCACCACGTCCACCCGCTCCAGGGACGGCGCCCCCGGCTCCGCACGCAGGACGGCGGTCAGCGACCAGTCGGTGAAGGGGGCCAGCGCCGCCGAACACGCCTCGATCTGCTCCCGGAACACCTCGGACGTGTCCGACAGTTCCACGGCCATGTTCGCCCACTGCGAACCCTGGCCGGGGAAGACGAAGACCGCCTTGCCGCCGACCGGGCCGCCGACCGGGCCGCCGACCGGGCCGCCGTCGGGTCCGCGGACGACATGCGCGGCGGGTTCGCCCCGGACCAGGGAGGCCAGGCCCTGGATCAACTCGTCCCGGCCGGCGCCGATCACGACCGCGCGGTGGGCGAACGAGGGCTTCGTCGCGACCAGGGCGTCGGCGAGGTCTGCGACATCGGCCTGCGCCGCGTTCCCTCCTTGCGGCGTACCCTCCAGGTGGGCGAGCAGCTTGGCGGCCTGGAGCGGCAGGGCCGCGGCCGTCTTGGCGGACAGCACCCATGGCAGCGGCGCCGTGCCGGTATCAGAGTTCGTTCCTACTGTGTTCGGCTCCGCAGCCGGCGCCTGCTCGATGACGACATGCGCGTTGGTACCGCTGATCCCGAACGAGGAGACGCCCGCGCGGCGCGGATGGCCGTTCTCCGGCCACGGCACCGGCTCGGTCAACAACCGGACCGCGCCCGCGGACCAGTCCACATGCGGCGACGGTTCATCGACGTGGAGCGTCGCCGGGAGCAACTGGTGCTCCAGGGCCTTGACCATCTTGATGACGCCCGCGACGCCGGCGGCGGCCTGGCTGTGCCCGATGTTCGACTTGATCGAACCCAGATACAGCGGCCGTTCGGCGGGCCGTCCCTGGCCGTAGGTGGCCAGCAGCGCCTGCGCCTCGACCGGATCGCCGAGCCGGGTGCCGGTGCCGTGCGCCTCCACCGCGTCCACATCGGCCGGCTCCAGCCCCGCGCCCGCCAGCGCCTGCCGGATGACCCGCTGCTGGGCCCGGCCGTTCGGCGCCGTCAGCTGACTGCTGGTGCCGTCCTGGTTGACGGCGCTGCCCCGGATCACCGCCAGGACCCGGTGCCCGTTGCGCTGCGCATCCGACAGCCGCTCCAGCAGCAACAGGCCGGCGCCCTCGCTCCAGCCGGTGCCGTCGGCAGCGCTCGCGAACGCCTTGCACCGGCCGTCGGGGGACAGCCCGCGCTGGCGGCTGAACTCGACGAACAGCATGGGCGTGGCCATCAGCGTCACGCCGCCGGCCAGCGCGAGCTCGCACTCCTCCTGGCGCAGCGCCTGCGCCGCGAGGTGCAGCGCGACCAGGGAGGAGGAGCACGCGGTGTCGATGGTCACGGCGGGGCCTTCGAACCCGAAGGTGTAGGACACCCGCCCCGAGGCGACACTTCCGGTGCTGCCGGTCCCGATGTAGCCCTCGAACCCGTCCGGGGCCGGGGTCAGGCGGGACCCGTAGTCGTCGTACATGACGCCCGCGAACACCCCGGTCCGGCTGCCGCGCAGCGTCCCGGGATCGATGCCGGCCCGCTCGACCGCCTCCCACGCGGTCTCCAGCAACAGCCGCTGTTGCGGATCGATCGCCAGGGCCTCGCGCGGGGAGATGCCGAAGAACGCGGGGTCGAACCGGTCGGCGTCGTGGAGGAAGCCGCCTTCCTTCGCGATCGACGTCCCGGTGTGGTCCGGATCCGGGTGGTACAGGCCGTCCAGGTCCCAGCCCCGGCCGTCCGGGAAACCGCTGATCGCGTCGGTGCCGTCGGCGACCAGCCGCCACAGGTCCTCCGGCGAGGCCACCCCGCCCGGGTACCGGCAGCCGATGCCGATGATCGCGATCGGCTCGGTGTCCCGGGCCTGGAGCCGGGTCAGCCGCCGGCGGGTCTCGTGCAGATCGGTGGTGACCCGGCGCAGGTAGTCGCGCAGCTTCGCCTCGGTCTCGCTGGTCGTCATCTGTCACAGCTCCCTGTCGATGAAGGCGAAGATCTCGTCGTCGGTGGCCGAGCCGAGCGCGGCCACGACCGCGTCGGGGTCCGACGGGTCCGACGGGTCCGACGGGGCGCCGCCCGAACCGCCCGAGCCACCCGACCCGCCCGAGCCACCTGACCCGCCCGAACCGTCGGACCGGGCCCCGACCGGCACGGCGGTCCGCCGGCGGGCGTCGAGGACCAGCTGGAGCCGGTCCATCAGCGGTTCCAGCTCGCCGTCCCCGGCGGGGATCGCGGCGAACGCCTCCTCCAGCCGGGCCAGCCCGGCCCGAGCCGCCTCGGCCGGGGACTGCGCCCCGGGGTCTGCCGCGGCCAGCTCCTCCCGCAGCCGGTCGGCCAGGGCGGTCGCGGTCGGATGGTCGAAGATGAAGCTCGTCGGCAGCACCAGCCCGGTCGCCGCCCCGAGCCGGTTGCCCAGCTCCACCACGGTCAGCGAGTCGAATCCGAGGTCGAACAACCCCCGGTCGGCCTCCACGGCGGCCGCGTTCGCGTGCCCGAGCACCGCCGCGACGGTGCCGCGCACGAAGTCCTGGAGGATCTCCCGCTGCTCGTCCGGGCGCTTGCCGATGAGCCGTCCCAGGAGGGCCGGGGCGACGGAGCCACCAGCTGGATCGGCGCCTGTGGTGCCCGCGGTCCCCGTAGCACTCGGGCCCGCCATCCGGATCTTGAGCAGGCTGCGCAGCACCGAGGAGGTGCCGCCGTCCCGGGCCCGGTTCCGCAGCGCGGGCAGGTCGAGCGCCGCCGGGACCAGCGCGGGCCTCGTACCGCCCACCGCGAGATCGAACAACGCGATCCCGCGCTCGGCGGCGAGCGGCGCGATCCCGCCTCGGGCGAGCCGCGCCTTCTCGGCGTCGCTCAGGCCGTCGGCCATGCCGCTGTCCCACAGACCCCAGGCCAGGGACAGGCCGGGCCGGCCGATGGCGTGGCGGTGGGCCGCGAGAGCGTCGAGGAAGGTGTTGGCGGCGGCGTAGTTGGCCTGTCCGGGATTGCCGATCGTCCCGGCGATGGAGGAGAAGACGGCGAAGACGGCGAGGCCGTTCTCCTGAGTCAGCTCGTGCAGGTGCCAGGCGGCATCGACCTTGGGCCGCAGCACCGCGTCGAGCCGGTCCGGGGTCAGGGAGCTGATGGTCGCGTCGTCGAGGACACCGGCGGTGTGGATCACGGCGGTGAGCGGATGCTCGGCCGGAATCGCGGCGAGAAGCTCCCGGACCTGGTCGCGGTCGGCGAGGTCGGCCGCGGCGTAAGCGACCTCGGCGCCGAGGCCGGTCAGCTCGTCGCGCAGCTCCTCCGCGCCGGGCGCCGCGAGCCCGCGACGGCTGACGAGCAGCAGACGGCGCGCACCATATTGCGCGACGAGATGCCGGGCGAACAGCGCGCCGAGAGAGCCGGTGGCACCCGTGATCAGAACTGTCCCGTCGGAGTCCAACGCCGGTGCGCTGCCAGTCGGGACGGCGGTCGTGCGGACCAGGCTCGGGATCAGGATTTCGCCGTTGCGCACCGCCACCTGGGGTTCGCCCGACCGGAGCGCCGCTTCGAGATCGACGTCGGTGTCGGTGCCGGTGTCGAGGTCGGTGTCAGTGTCGATGTCGTCGAGGTCGATCACGACCAGCCGCCCGGGGTGCTCGTTCTGGGCCGACCGGATCAGGCCCCAGACCGGCGCCTGCGCGAGATCGCAGATCTGTTCCCCGTCGTGGGTCGCCACCGCGCGCCGAGTGACCACGGCCAGCCGTGACGTCGGCGACCGCTCGTCACTGAGCCATCTCTGGACCGCGGACAGGACCTGCCTGGTCACGGCGTGGGCTCGCGACGCCACGTCGTCCGGCGCTGTGACACTTTCGAGCGTCTCGGCGTGGAGAACGGTCGTGTCAGCACTCTGCGCGGGTGCGCCAGCTCTGCCAGAAGGCGCCACCCACTCGATGTGGAACAGGTCCTTCTGGGCAGCACTGGCGCGCGCCGCTTCGAGGTCGCCCGGCTCGATCGGGTGGAGCCGAAGCGAGTGCACGGAGATGACCGGCTCGCCGGAAGCGGACGTGAGCAGCAGACTGCAAGTGTCAGGGCCCGTCGTTGTGATCTGAACGCGCAGCGATGTCACAGATTGCGCGGGAAGACCGTGAGCGGTGACTCCGCCCCAGGCGACCGGCAGATACCGCTGTCCGGTCTCGTCGACGGCGAGAGTGTGCAGTGCAGCGTCCAGGAGCGCGGGGTGGACGAGGAAGCCCTCCGCGCTGGCGCCCTGAGTGTCGGGAAGGGCGATCTCCGTCAGGGTGCTTTCATTTGCGGCATCCCGCCACGCGCCCGCGAGCGCCTGGAACGCGGGCCCGTAGTGGTAGCCGTGGTCTGCGAGGTCGGCGTACCAGTCGTCGAGCGGCAGAGGCTCGGCGCCCGGAGGCGGCCAGGCCGTGGCCGGGTTGGTGGCCGGGGCTTCCGGCGCGACGCTCGTCAGGTAGCCGGTCGCGTGGCGCGTCCAGACGGCGTCACCGGACTCCGGATCCTCCGGCCGCGCATGGACGGTCAGCGGACGCTGTTCCCCGTCCGGTGGGCCGAGGGTCAGGTGCAGCCGCACCGGCTCGGCCAGGTCGAGCGGCCGTTCGAGCCGGAGTTCGCCGAGATGCGGATGCGCTGTCCCGCCGGCGACGGTCAGGGCGAGTTCGAGGAAAGCGGCGGCCGGGAGGATCGGCCTGTCCCCGATGGTGTGGTCGACCAGCCACGGATGGCTGTCCAGGCCCAACCGCCCTGTGAACAGCACGGTCTCGCTGTCCGGCAGTTCGGTCGTGGCCGTCAGGATCGGGTGCTGATACGGCAGCAGGCCTCCGGTCCCGACCGGTGCGGTGGGCGTGAGCCAGTACGCCTGACGCTGGAACGGGTAGGTGGGCAGGTCCGGCCGATCGGCGGTCGGGCTGTCGTGGCTATAGGGAAGCCAGGTGGCTGCCCGATCAGTGGTGTACAGGGCAGCCACGGCCGCGAGGAAGGACTCCTCCTCAGGACGGTCCTTGCGCAGCGCCGGAACCGCCACGGACCGGTCCGGGCCCAGGATCGTGCGGGTCAGCGCGGTCAGGGTGGTGTCGGGTCCGAGTTCCAGGTATTGGGTCGCGCCGAGCGTTCGCAGCGTCTCGACGCCCTGGAGGAAGCGGACAGGGCGACGGATGTGCTCGGTCCAGTAGTCGGCCGTGGTGATCTGGTCGGGGTCGGCCAAGGCGCCGGTCAGGTTCGACACGATCGGCAACAGCGGCGGCCGATAGGTGACAGTGGCCGCGACTTCTCGGAACTCGTCCAGAACCGGGTCCATGTGCGGGGAATGGAAGGCGTGCGAGACGGCCAGGGATTTCGTCCGGCGCCGGTCCCCGAACTCCCGGGCGATCTGCTCCGCCGCGTCCGAGTCGCCAGCGATGACGACGGCCTGCGGACCATTGACAGCGGCCAGCGATACCCGGCCCTCCTGCTTCCTCAGCAGTGGCGTCACTTCATCTTCAGTGGCTTCGATGGCGATCATGGCGCCGCCGGGGGTGGCGGTTTGCATGAGGCGGCCTCGTGCGGTGACGAGTTTGGCGGCGTCTTCCAGGGACCAGAGTCCGGCTAGGTAGGCCGCGCTCAGTTCGCCGATGGAGTGGCCGATGAGCAGGTCCGGGGTCAGGCCGTGGTGTTCTGCCAGCCGGAAGAGGGCGACGTGCAGCGCGAACAGCGCGGGCTGGGTGTAGCGGGTCTCGTTGAGCAGCGACGCTTCCGCCGTTTCCGGTTCCGCGAGAATCAGGTCTCTGATGGATCGGTCGAGGTGCGGCTCCAGAGCTGCGGTGACCTCGTCCAACGCGGCGGCAAACACCGGATGGGTTGCATACAGGTCTGCTCCTGCGCCCGGTCGCTGACTGCCCTGCCCTGAGAACAAGAACACTGTCTTGCCCGCCGCGCCTGCGACACCGGTGACCACATCGGGCGACTGCGTGGCCGAGGCCAGTGCGCCGAGAGCCGCGGACACCTGCGCCCGATCACGGCCGAGGACGACTGCCCGCTGGTCAAAGCGAGTACGGGTGCTCAAAACCTGGGCCAGAGCGGACAGCGGAACGTCCGGGTGCTGATCGACGAACGCGCCGAGCTGCCCGGCCTGGGACCGGAGCGCGGACTCGGATTTGGCCGACAACGGCAGGGATGTCAGGGCATCCGGTCGGTCGGGCCGGTCCGAGCCGGCGGCGCTCGCTCCAGGTGCTTGTTCGATGATGAGGTGGGCGTTGGTGCCGCTGATGCCGAAGGAGGAGATCCCGGCGCGGCGCGGATGGCCGTTCTCGGGCCACGGCACCGGTTCGGTCAGCAGCTGAACGGTCCCGCTGGTCCAGTCGACGTGCCGGGAAGGCTCGTCCACGTGCAGTGTCGCCGGGAGTAGTTCGTGTTCGAGGGCTTTGATGATTTTGATGACGCCTGCGACGCCGGCGGCGGCTTGGGTGTGGCCGATGTTGGATTTGATCGAGCCCAGATATAGGGGTCGGTTGGCGGGTCGGTTTTGTCCGTAGGTGGCCAGGATTGCTTGGGCCTCGATGGGGTCGCCGAGGGTGGTGCCGGTGCCGTGGGCCTCTACCGCGTCGACTTCGTCCGGGCGTAGTCCGGCGGTCGCCAGGGCTTGCCGGATCACTCGTTGCTGCGCGGGCCCGTTCGGCGCCGTGAGTCCGTTGCTCGCGCCGTCCTGGTTGACGGCGCTGCCCCGGATCACGCCCAAGACCCGATGCCCGTTGCGCTGCGCGTCCGAAAGCCGCTCCAGCAACAGCAGCCCGGCGCCCTCGGCCCAGCCGGTGCCGTCGGCGGCGTCCGAGAACGCCTTGATCCGGCCGTCGGCGGCCAGCCCGCGCTGTCGGCTGAACTCGATGAACGTGATCGGGGTCGCCATCACGGTCACCCCGCCGGCGAGGGCGAGCCCGCATTCTCCGCTGCGCAGGGCCTGCGCTGCCAGGTGCATCGCCACCAGCGACGACGAGCACGCGGTGTCGACCGTGACTGCGGGACCCTGCAACCCGAGCGAGTACGAGACCCGCCCCGACGCGATGCTCCCGGCGCTCCCGGTCTTCACATAGCCCTCGAACCCGGCCGGTGTGGACTGGAAGATCTGACTCCCGTAGTCGTCGTACATGAGCCCGGCGAAGACCCCGGTGTCGGTTCCGGCGAGCGAAGTCGGATCGATGCCCGCTCGCTCGATGGTCTCCCACGCGGTCTCCAGCAACAGCCGCTGCTGCGGATCGATGGCCAACGCTTCGCGCGGCGAGATGCCGAAGAAGTCCGCGTCGAAATGCCCGGCCCGATCAAGGAAACCGCCGTGCCGCGTATAGGACGCACCGGCCCGATCCGGATCGGGATCGTAGAGGGCTGCGACGTTCCATCCACGGTCCTCCGGGAACGGACCGATCGCGTCGAGCCCGTCCGCGACCAGCCGCCAGAGCTGGTCGGGCGACTCCACCCCGCCGGGATACCGGCAGCCCATGCCGATGATGGCGATCGGCTCGTCCGCCGCGACCGCCTTCGTCCGGGCCCGCCCCGGCGCGGCAGGCCGCACCCCGGCGAACTGCTCGTCCAGGAACCGGGCCAGCGCCGCCGGGGTCGGATGGTCGAAGGTGACCGTGGACGGCAACCGGAGCGCGGTGGCCCCGCCGAGCCGGTTGCGCAGCTCGACCGCGGCCAACGAATCGAAGCCGGCGTCCTTGAAACTGCGGGCCGGGTCCACGGAGCGGACGTCGGCATGGCCGAGCGCGGACGCGACAGCGCCGAGGACCACGTCGAGCAGAGCCGCTTGCCGCTCGGCCGACGACAGCCCGGCCAGACGGCGCGCGAGCGCCGGATCCGCTGTCCGGCGACCGCGTCCGGGTGCGCCGGGAGTCAGGCTGCGCAATACCGCTGGAACGGTCTGCGCGCCGATGCTGTCTGTGCTCGGGACCGGCGTGCCGATCCGGGCCGGGACGACCACCGAACGGCCATCGGCCAGCGCCGCGTCGAACCACCGCAGACCCAGCTCCGCGTCGATCGGGACCAGCCCGACCCGGTTCAGCCTGGCCGCCTCCGCCTCGGTGAGGGTGGCGGCCATACCGGTGTCCCACAGTCCCCACGCAAGAGACGTGGCTGGTTGGCCGGTGGCGCGGCCGCGACGGACCGCGAGCGCGTCCAGGAAACTGTTCGCGGCGGCGTAGTTGGCCTGGCCCGCGTTGCCGATCAGACCCGCGACGGAGGAGAAGAGGGCGAAGACGGCGAGATCGCCGTCCCGGGTCAGCTCGTGCAGATGCCAGGCCGCGTCCACCTTGGGACGCAGTACGGCGTCGAGCTGATCAGCTGTCAGGGAGCTGATGGTCGCGTCGTCGAGCACTCCGGCGGTGTGGACGACGGCGGTCAGCGGATGCTCGGCCGGGATCGCGTCCAGAAGCCCACGGACCTGGTTGCGGTCGGCGAGGTCGGCCGCCGCGAAGACCACATCGGCGCCAAGACCGGCGAGCTCGTCCCGCAGCGCCTCAGCGCCCGGCGCCGCGAGCCCGCGACGGCTGACGAGCAGCAGGCGGCGCGCGCCGTGCTCTGCGACCAGGTGCCGCGCGAACAGCGTTCCGAGGGAGCCAGTGGCGCCGGTGACCAGGACGGTCCCGTCCCGGTTCAGCACCGACGGCCGGGCCGGTGTTGATGGCGCGGCCTCCCGCGCTAGGCGGGGAACCAGAAGCTTGCCGTCGCGCACCGCGATCTGCGGCTCGCCCGTGCCCAGCGCGGCGTCGAGCTCGGTGTCCGGGCCGTCGGTGTCCGGGCTGTCGGTGTCGATCAGGACCAGCCGTCCCGGGTGCTCGTTCTGGGCCGAGCGGATCAGGCCCCAGACCGCCGCCTGCGCAAGGTCGCCGATGTTCTCGGAGCCGTCGGTCGCGACAGCGCCTCGCGTCACGATTGCCAGGCGCGCGTCTTCCGGCTGCTCGGTGGCCAGCCACTGCTGAACGAACTGAAGAACACTCTTGGTGACTTCATGCACCCTGGCGGGCAGATCGGGCCCGAGGCCGTCGTCGTTGTCGCCGCCGTTTCCAACCTGAAGCACGTTCGTGGCGTCCGAAACGGCCGTTTTCTCAGGAGCCGCAACGCTGTTCCACACCAGGTGCAGCAGAGGGTCGGGGGCACGTCCCGCCTGAAGGCCGCGGATGTCGACGCGGCGCATGGCCAGCGACGCGATCGTGGCGATGGTCGTTCCGTCGATGTCGGTGATCCGCAACGCGAAGGTGTCGGTGCCGATGGAGGCGACCTGGACGCGCAGTTCGGTGGGGTGGATTCCGACTTCGTGGATCGTGATGCCGGACCACGCGAACGGTACGAGCGGGGTCGGTGACGCGTCGCCGTCTCCCGCCTGGTCAGCGAGGTCGATCAGAATGCTGTGAAGTGCGGCGTCGAGAAGCGCGGGATGCAATACGTAGCGTTCCGCCGTGCCGCGCAGTTCCTCGGGCAGTGCGGCGGCAGCGTGGATGGTGATGAGATCCGAGTCCCGCCACGCAGCGGTGAGACCCTGGAACGCGGGGCCGTATAGGTACCCGAGCTCCTGGAGATCGAGATAGAGCTCGGCCGTCGGTAGCGATATCGCACCGGCTGGTGGCCACTGCTCGTCTGTCGGTCCGATCTGCGGGACCTCCGGCGCTTCGCTACTGACGAAGCCGTGCGCGTGACGAGTCCACGTCAGGGCGTTCTCCGGCCGGGAGTGGACGGATACCGGCCGGCGGGGCCCCTCGGCCGGGCCGAGAGCCACTTGCACCTGGACCGGTTCGGTCAGCACGAGGGGCTGCTCAAGGGTGAGTTCGTCGACGTAGGGAAGGTCGGAGTGCGCGCCGACGGTCAGGGCGAAATCGAGCAGTGCCGTACCCGGCAGGAGCGGGGTCTCGCCGATGGTGTGGTCGGCGAGGTACGGATGCGTGTCGAGCGAGAGAGTGCCGCTGTAGATCGCGGTGTCACTGTCCGGGACGGTCGTCATCGCCGTCAGGACTGGATGCCGATGCGCGAGCAGGCCGCCGGTCCCCGAAGCGGCTGGCTGAGTGAGCCAGAAGCGCTGGCGCTGGAGGGGGTAGGTGGGTATTTCCGACGCGAGCGCCGGCGCCGGGGGAGTGCTCCGCGACCACGTGACGTCGCGACCTGCGGTGTAGAGGGCGGCTACGGCAGCGAGGAAGGACTCCTCCTCGGGTCGGTCCTTGCGAAGTACCGGAACCGACAGGGAAGGGTCCGGGCCCAGGATCGTGCGGGTCAGCGCGGTCAGGGTGGTGTCGGGGCCGAGTTCCAGGTAGTGCGTTGTGCCGAGCGTTCGTAGTGTCTCGATGCCCTGGTGGAAGCGGACGGGGCGCCGGATATGTCCGGTCCAGTAATCGGCTGTTGTGATCAGTTCCGGGTCGGCCGGTGTGCCGCTGAGGTTCGACACGATCGGCAACAGCGGCGTCCGGTAGGTGACAGTGGCGGCGACCTGCCGGAATTCCTCCAGCACTGTGTCCATGTGGGGCGAGTGGAAGGCGTGCGAGACGGTCAGGGCTTTGACGCGTCGGTCGCTTTTGCGGAAGCTCTGGGCGATTTCTTCTGCCGCATCGGCGTCACCGGCGATGACGAGAGCCGTGGGGCCGTTGACGGCCGCCAGCGATACCCGGCCTTCGTATTTGTTCAGCTGAGGCGTGATCTCGTCCTCGGTGGCTTCGATGGCGATCATGGCGCCGCCGGGGGTGGCGCTTTGCATGAGGCGGCCTCGGGCGGTGACGAGTTTGGCGGCGTCTTCCAGGGACCAGAGTCCGGCTAGGTAGGCCGCGCTGAGCTCGCCGATGGAGTGGCCAATGAGCGTGTCCGGGGTCAAGCCGTGGTGTTCTGCCAGCCGGAACAGGGCAACGTGAAGCGCGAACAGCGCAGGTTGCGTATAGCGGGTCTCGTTGAGCAGCGCCGCATCTGCGGTCCCGGACTCGGCGAGAATCAGTTCTTTGATGGAGCGGTCCAGGTGAACATCCAGGGCGGCGGCGGCCTCATCCAAAGCGGCGGTGAAGACCGGATAGGCGGCGTAGAGGCCCGCACCCATGCCAGGGTGCTGACTGCCTTGCCCAGAGAACAGGAACGCGAGTCCGCCCGGAGTGCCGACCTGGCCCACGATCGCCTCAGCTGTCGGGATTCCCGACGCCACCGCGCTCAAGCCCTGGAGAACCCGGTCCCGCTCCTGCTCGACGACCACTGCGCGGTGGCTGAAAACGGCCTGCCTGGCCAGTGCGGACGCCAGGTCCGCAGGGTTGGTCCCGGGGTGTTCTTCGAGGAAGCTGGCCAGCTGCGCGGCGCGTGCTGCCAACGCCGCCTCCGACTTCGCGGAGAACATCAGCGGGGGCGGCGTCTCCGTGTCGCGCGGCGCGCCGATGGTGTCCGGTCGCGGGGTCGGCGGCTGTTCGATGATGAGGTGGGCGTTGGTGCCGCTGATGCCGAACGAGGACACGCCGGCCCGGCGCGGGTGGCCGTTCTCGGGCCAGGAGACGGGCTCGGTCAGGAGCTCGACGGCGCCGCTGGTCCAGTCGACGTGGGGGGAGGGTTCGGTGATGTGCAGTGTTGCCGGGAGTAGTTCGTGTTCGAAGGCTTTGATGATTTTGATGACGCCTGCGACGCCGGCGGCGGCTTGGGTGTGGCCGATGTTGGATTTGATCGAGCCCAGATATAGCGGCCGATCGGCGGGTCGGTTTTGTCCGTAGGTGGCCAGGATTGCTTGCGCCTCGATGGGGTCGCCGAGAGTCGTGCCGGTGCCGTGGGCTTCGACGGCGTCGACTTCATCGGGGCGCAGTCCGGCGGCGGCCAGGGCTTGGCGGATCACTCGTTCCTGCGACGGGCCGTTGGGGGCGGTGAGTCCGTTGCTGGCACCGTCCTGGTTGACGGCGCTGCCTCGGATCAGGCCCAGAACGCGGTGCCCGTTGCGGTGCGCGTCCGACAACCGCTCCAGGACCAGGAGGCCGGCGCCCTCGGCCCAGCCGGTGCCGTCGGCCCCGGCCGCGAACGCCTTGACCCGGCCGTCCGGCGACAGCCCCCGCTGCCGCGCGAATTCGAGGAATATGCCAGGCGTGGACATCACGGTGACGCCGCCGGCCAGGGCCAGGTCACCCTCGCCGTTGCGCAGGGCCTGCGCGGCCAGGTGCAGAGCCACGAGCGAGGACGAGCACGCAGTGTCGACGGTGACGGCGGGGCCTTCCAGGCCGAGCGTGTACGCCACTCGTCCGGAGGCCACACTCCCGGTGCTGCCGGTCAGCAGATAGCCTTCGTGGCCGTCCGCAGCCTCGTGCAGTCTGGGCCCGTAATCCTGGGCCATGGCGCCGATGAAGACCCCTGTGTTGGTGCCGCGCAGCGTGTGCGGATCGATGCCCGCGCGTTCGACGGCCTCCCACGCGGTCTCCAGCAGGATCCGCTGCTGGGGGTCCATCGTGATGGCTTCGCGCGGGGAGATGTTGAAGAAGTCCGCGTCGAATCCGTCGGCGTCGTGCAGGAAGCCGCCGCGCCGGGTGTAGGTCCGGCCCGGCCGGCCCGGTTCCGGGTCGAACAGGGCGTCGACGTCCCAGCCGCGAGTGCTCGGGAAGTCGGTGGTCGCGTCGACGCCCTGGTGGACGAGATGCCAGAGCCCTGCGGCGTCGCGCACGTCGCCCGGGTAGCGGCAGCCGATCCCGATGATGGCGATCGGGTCGTCGAGGGCGGCGTGGGCGGCGTCGGCTGCGTGGGCTGCTTCGGAGTCGGCTTGGCCGGTGTCGGCGTCGGCCGCCTGGTCCAGTTCCTTGACCATGAGCCGGACCACGGCTGCCGGTGTCGGGTGGTTGTAGATCAAGGTTGTCGGCAGGCGCAGGCCGGATGCCGTGACGAGTCGATCACGCAGTTCGACGGCGGTGACCGAGTCGAAACCCAGGTCTTTGAAGGTCAGCGCGGTGTCGACGGCCTCGGGGGCGGAGTGGCCGAGCAGGGCGGCGGTCTGTGTCCGCACCAGGTCGAGGACGGTTCGGTGTCGTTCGGTGGCGGACAATCCGGAGAAGCGTCCGGCGGGTGACGGCGCGGTCGGCTTGTGCGGTTCGGCCGTCTCTAGTGTTTCCGGCAACGGCTGGCTGAAGACGAGCGGCGCCGCGTCCGGGCGTCCCTGGAAGTCGACCCAGTGGCGTTCGCGCTGGAAGGCGTACGTCGGCAGGCTCACGCGCTGTGCGGGGACGTCGTCGAAGGCCCGGGCCCAGTCCACGGCGGTGCCGGCGACATGGACCTGGGCCGCTGAGGTGTAGAACCGGCCGAGTCCGCCGTCGTTGCGGCGCAGGGTCCCCACCGCCACGGTCGGTTCGCCGCCGGTGTCGGCCGATTCCAGGATCTCCTGGACGCTGAAGGTCAGCACCGGGTGCGCGCTCGCCTCGATGAAGACGCGGTGGCCGTCGGCGACGGCGGTGTTGAGGGCGGTCTCGAACTCGACCGGCTGCCGCAGATTCCGGTACCAGTACTCGGGATCCAGGCTGCCGGTGTCGACGACCTCGCCGGTCACCGTCGAGTAGAACGCGATCTGCGCGGGCCAGGCCTCGATACCGGCGAGCGCGCTGAGCAGGTCCTCGCGCACGGGCTCCATCTGCGCGCTGTGCGACGCGTAGTCGACGGGAACGGTTCGGGCCCTGACATCCTCGGCCTCGTACGCGGCCACCAGTTCGCTGATGGCGTCGGCGTCGCCGGAGACGACCGTGGCCGAGGGGCCGTTCACCGCCGCGACGGAGAGCCGGCCGTCGTACCCGTCCCGGGCCAGTCGCTCACGAACCTCGGCCACGGCGACCGGGATGGACGCCATGCCGCCGTAGCCGGTCACCGCCGACAGGGCACGGCTGCGCAGCACGACGATCCGCGCGGCGTCCGCCAACGACAGCGCACCCGCGACACAAGCCGCCGCGATCTCGCCCTGCGAATGGCCAATGACCGCGGCCGGCTCGACGCCGAAGGACTGCCACAGCGCGGCCAGCGAGACCATCACCGCGAACAACGCCGGCTGGACCACATCCACCCGCTCCAACGACGGCGCACCGGGCGCCGCCCGCAGGACATCCAGCAACGACCAGTCGACCAGGGCATCGACAGCAGCCGCGCACTCCGAAATCCGCGCCGCGAAAACAGGAGAGGTATCGAGCAGCTCGGTCGCCATGCCGATCCACTGCGACCCCTGGCCCGGAAAAACGAACACAACCTCCCCGCCGGCGGAACCGTTGCCGACCACCAACCCCGCATCAGGCTCACCGCTCCGGAGAGCTGCCAGAGCCCTGCCATATCCCTCACGATCACCGGCCACCACCACCGCACGGTGCTCGAACACCGAGCGCGTAGCCGCCAGCGACAGACCGATGTCAGCAGCGCTCGGCGCGCCCAAGGACTCGACATGCTCAGCCAGCCGCGCAGCCTGACCGCGCAACGCACCCGGAGTACGACCGGAAATCGGCCACGGGAGTACCGGCGGGACTTGCGACAGCGGCGCGACCTGGTCTTCGCTGTCCTGCGCCGCACCGGGCTCGCTCCGATTTCGCGTTCCCTCCGGCGGCTCGGCCAGCACCACATGGCAGTTCGTGCCGCCCATGCCGAATGCGCTGACTCCCGCGACCGCCGGACCGCTCTGTCCGGGCCATGGAGTGAGGCGGTCCTGGACTCGCAGCCTGAGCCGGTCCAGGGGGATGTCGGGGTTCGGGGTCTCGTGGTTGAGCGTCGCGGGCAGTTCGCGGTGCTGGATGCTGAGGATCACCTTCAGCAGCCCGGCCACGCCGGCCGCGCCCTCCAGGTGGCCGATGTTGGTCTTGACCGAGCCGACCGGCAGTGCGTTCTCCGGCTGGCGGGTCGGGGCGAAGAACGTGCCCAGGGCCTCGGCTTCGATCGGGTCGCCGACGCGGGTGCCGGTTCCGTGCAGCTCGACGTAGCCGACCTCGTCCGGGTGCGTGCCGGCGCGGTGGTGGGCCAGGCGCAGGACCTCGCGCTGTGCTCGCGGGCTTGGCCGGGTCAGGCCGTCGGTCGCGCCGTCGTTGTTCACCGCGCTGCCGCGGATGACGCAGTAGACGCGGTCGCCGTCCGCGACGGCGTCGGTCAGCAGCTTCAGCACGACCAGTCCGCCGCCCTCGCCGCGGGCGTAGCCGTTGGCGCGGGCGTCGAAGGTGAAGCTGCGGGCGTCGGGCGACAGGGCGCCGAAGCGGGCCGCCGTCAGCGCGCTGTCCGACAGGATGTTGAGATTTACGCCGCCGGCCAGGGCGGTGCTCGACTCGCCGGTGCGCAAGCTTTCGCAGGCCAGGTGCACCGCGACGAGTGCCGAGGACTGCGCGGAGTCGACGGTAAGGCTCGGCCCGTTCAGCCCGAGCGTGTAGGAGACCCGGTTGGCGATGATGCCGCGGTGCAGGCCGGTGAGCGAATGCCGGTCGATCGCGGCAGGGCCGTAGCCGCGCAGCAGGGTCGCGTAGTCGTCCCAGATGGCGCCGACGAAGACGCCGGTCCGGCTGCCGCGCAGCAGGGCCGGAACCGTTCCCGCGTCTTCCAGGGCCTCCCAGGCCAGCTCCAGGACCAGCCGCTGTTGCGGGTCCATGCCCGCGGCTTCGCGCGGCGAGACCCCGAAGAAGCTCGCGTCGAACTCGTCGATCCGGTCCAGGAACGCGCCCCGGCGGATGTCCGGGCCGGTGCCTTGCTCCTCGGCAGCCGGTGCGGCCGGTGCGGCCGGCGCCCACCGTCCGGCAGGGACCTGCGACACGGCGTCCACCCCGCCGCGCAGCAGCCGCCAGAACGAGGCCGGATCAGGGGCCTGCGGAAGCCGGCACGAGATCCCGACGACGGCCACCGCGAGGTCCGGTGAGGTCCGGGCCTCGGCATCGCCGGGGGAGGCGTACTGGTCGGGCTCACCCGTCATCGCGATCTGCACTCCTCGTTTCAACGGTGCGCGCGCTTCGACGAGCGGCGTCGCGAGGTGCGCCGCGGCTCGACAATGCGCATGGGAAATCAGCTTCGAACAGATCGCTTAAGAGGTGCTTTGCGCCGCCTTCGCGTGCTCTAAGCCGGTTCTAAAGCGGGCTCGGGAGCCCTTCGGCCAGCACTCTGCGGAACGGATGGACGGCATCACGGCCGAACTCCGGCGCGTACGCGAAGAGATGGCCTCCGGCCACCTCGTGGACTTCGCAGGACGCTGAGGTGCTGCGCGCCCAGCCCTCCTCGCCCCCGGCCGAGAGCGGATCGTCGGCACCGCGGAAGACGTGGACAGGTACCGGCAGCGGCTCCGTGTCCTCGGCATGCCGGTAGCTCCGGCACGCCTTCAGATCGTCGCGGGTCAGCGCCGCCGCCGCGGCGAGCCAAGCCGGGTAGCCGAGCAGGACAGGGGACATCCCGCCGAGTCCGACCAGCCACCGGGCCAGCTCCTCGTCGGGCAGGTCGACGACGAGCTCGAAGTCCGGTGTCCGGTCCGGCGGCCCGAACGCGCCGACCAGCAGCGCCGCCGGCAGACTGCGGCCGGCGCGGAGCCGTCGCAGGCACAGGGCGTAGGCCAGGAGGGCGCCCATACTGTGGCCGTAGAACGCGAACGGGCCGCGCGGGTCCGAGCCGAGAACGTCGTCGATCTCCTCGACCAGCCGCGCCAGCCGAGTGATCCTGGCGCACCGTGCCCGGCCTTCGCGACCCGGCAGCTGGACCGGCAGCACCGAGATCCGCGGGCCCAGCCGCTCCTGCCAGTCGGTGAAGGAGGAGGCGGCGCCGCCGGCGTGGTGGAAGCAGTACAGCCGCAGATCCGCGTCCGGATTCGGGTCGCGGGGCAGGTATCCGCCACAGCTGACGCCGCCGCCTGCCCCGCCCCTGCCCCTGCCCCCGCGCCCGTGCCCGCCTCCGCCCCCGCCCCCGCCCCCGAAGCTCACTGCTTGGCGCCGCTCAGCCTGCGCTTCCTCTTCAACCGCGCCGCCAGCATCGTGTACCCGATCACCGCGCGCTTGGCAGCGGGCGCGCCGCGCATGCGCAGGACGGACCAGACCGTCCACAGCCGCACCTCGGCCACGTGCGCCGGCGAGCCGTGCACGTCGTCGTTCTCGATCAGCCGCAGCTTGCGGACCTTGCGGCGCAACAGTTTCACGTCGCTGCGCGGAATGATCTCGTCGCGCTTGCTCGCCGCGTACGCCACCGGGATCCGCAGCGCGGACAGCTCCTCGTCGGTCAAGGCCCAGTCGCGAATATGGTCGAAGACGTCCTCGGACTTGACCCCGGTCAGCTGGGCGAGCGTGTCCACGGTGATCCGGGGCACGGACCTCTGCCACTCGGGGTCGGTGAAGAACCCGCGGACCGGGGCGCCGGTGGTCACGATGCCGCGGATCCTCCGGTCCGTCACGGCGGCGCCGAGCGAGAGGTGGCCGCTGAAGCTCATCGTGAGCGCGTAGGAGTGCGACGTGTCCGCCCGGTCGGCGACGGCGTCCAGGATCTGCGAGATCAGCTTCCGGCTCTCGGCCGTGTAGGGCAGGGTGTTCTCGCCCACGCCGGGCAGTTCGGCCACCACCGCCGCGACGCCGAGCTGTGCGCCCTGCGCCAGCACCGGCGCCCACTGCTCCTTGAGGCTGACGATGCCGCCCATGATCACCAGCAGCGGCTGCGGGTGGTCCTTCGACAGGCCGGCGGCCCAGCACCGCACGGTGCCCTCCGGCAGTTCCACGTCGAGCCGTTCGATCCCGCCGACCGCCTGCCGCCACCGGTCGAAGGCGGCCACACAGGCGTCCTGGGCCTTCTGGCGCGCGGGGCCGTCGACGTAGGGGAAGCGGGCCATCGCGTAGTGCCGGGAGGCGTCGAGCAGCTTGCCGGACGCGGCCAGTTCGTCGCCGGCGGCGCTCCACTGCGCGGTCCAGGAGTCCGGCGCCCCGTCCTCGTCGTTCCGGATCCGGTCGAGCAGGGCCCGGTAGTGCTGCGGCGCCATGCCCTGCGCCTCGGCGTGCACGACCACGTACTGCTTCAGCTCATTGAGATCGTTCATCGGGCCGCGGCCTCCGTCCGGTCGGCAGTCGCGGCGGCCGGTGCGGGGCCGTCCGCCGGCGCCGGAAACTCCTCCAGCGCGGTCTTCAGGTCGGCCAGCAGGTCGGCGGCCTCGGCGCCGTCGATCACCCGGTGGTCGAAGGTCAGGCTCAGCCGCACCACGGGGGCGATCACCACTTGCCCGTCGCGGACCACCGGGCGGTCGGTGATCCGGCCCACGCCGATTGTGACGGTCGTGCCGCCGACCGAGTAGAAGCCGTCCACCGGCCGGTGGCCGAGCGAGGTGACGGCGAAGGTGCCGGTGATGGCCGGGCGCTTGGCCAGCGGCCGCACCGCCCGGCGGAACAGGGCCGCGCCGATCGGCCTGGGCAGGCCGTGCAGGGCCCGGGCGCCGGCGAACTCCGGCAGCACCTCCCCGTCGCCGGTCTGGTACCGGTCGACCTTGCGCTGCACGTCCTCCAAGGTGGCGTCGGCGAGCCCGGGCAGGACCACCGACAGCACCACCCGCTCGCCGTTGACGGTCTTGTCCAGGGTCAGTTTCCCGCTGATCTCCTCGAACCGCAGGACCTTGAGACGCTTGCCGCCGCGCGCGGCGGCGTTGGCGGCCGGATGCTTCGCGATCGCGCGGGCGGCGGCCAGCAGGACGAAGGAGACCGTGGAGTAGTGCCGGTCCCGGGCGTGGCCCTCGGCGCGCAGCTGGAGCACCCGGCTCATGTCCACCTCGGTGTCGAGGAAGACCGGCGAATGGTCCTTGATCTCGCGCAGGAAGTACAGAGTGTGCCGTCGTTCCCGGGCGACGTCGGGCTCTTTCATCGCTTCACCGCCAGATCGTAGATGGCTTGCAGGCTTCTGGCCTCGATCAGCTCCGGCAGCGAGATCCGGCCGCCGGTGTCGCGTTCGAGCACCGTGATCAGCCACAGGACGTGCAACGAGTCCCAGCCGTCGAGCTCGTCCAGGTCCCGGTCCGCGTCCTCGGCCGTCAGGTCCAGCCCGAGCTCGTCGCGCACGAGCCCGATCAGGTCGTCGATGTCGTTCACGCGCTCGCTCTCTCCAGGTCGGCGGTCAGGTCGATGTGCGCCGGGCGGACGAGCGGGGCCGTCAGATCGTGGCGGTAGCGGGCGGAGCCCGCCGGGTCCGCCGGGTCCGCCGACTCCGGGTCCACCCGCTCGAATCCGAAGCGCGGAAACAGCTCCCGGACGATGCCGTTCTTCGCCGTCGGTCGATACGTCCCGAGCACTGCGCCGGCCCCGGTCTCGCGGGCATGGTCGAGCAGCACGGCCAGACACGCCTGCTCGATCCCCCGGGAGAACACCCGGCAGCTGAGCACGAAGTTGTCGATGTGCACGCCGTCCGCCTCGTGCCGGGCGAAGACCGCGCCGACCAGGCCGTTGTCGCCGAAGCGGTCGGCCGAGCGGATCGTCAGGACCAGGGCTCGCGGATCCGCCAGAAGCGCCTGCACATCGGGCGGTTGCAGCCGCGCCGTCGTCAGGTTGAACTGGTTCGTGCGCAGCGTCAGCTGCGACACCCGGGGGACGTCCGCCGGCGCGGCGGCCGCCAGCCGCACCGTGACCTTCAGCTCCCTGAGATAGTCCTCGATCGAGTCGAACGCGTGCAGGAAGTCGGCCCGGTCGAGCTCGTCGCGGTACTTCTCGGTCCGGCTCCGGTCCTCGGCGGTCAGCTCCGGCACGTCGAACCAGCCGTCGGCGAGCAGCCGGTCCACGTGCTCGGCCGGATCCCCGTCGAGGTGCAGGACCGCGACGTCCGGCAGCTCGCGCCGCACCAGCCCGCACTCGAACGCGCTGTCGTCGGCGAACACGAAGGCGTCCACGCCCAGGTTCAGCGCCTTGGCCAGCCGGGCCAGGTTCTCGTGCTTGGGCTGCCAGTTGGCGGTGACCCGGACGAAATCGGCCTCGCGCACGGTCATCTCGGGATGCTCGCGCAGCGCCTGCCCGACCGCCTCGGCGTCGTTCTTGCTCACGGCGGCCAGCAGCACCCCTTGCGAGCCGAGCTGCTTGGCCACCTTCTGCACGGCCTTGAACGCCTCGCCGTGGAACGTGCCGGCGACCTGGATCCCCTCGATTCCGTCGTCGCCGAGGATCCCGCCCCACAGCGTGCCGTCGAGATCGAGCGCCAGGACCTTCTTGGTCCGCCCGACCCGGTTCCGTGCCAGGTGCGCGACCTCGCGGGCGTATTCGGCCAGCAGCTCAGGAGACAGATACGCCTTGGCGTAGACGCCGGTGCGCGGCTCGTATGCCGCGACCCCCTCGGCCAACAACGGATCCAGGTCGATCACGGCCACCCCGGACAGCTCCTCGCCGAGCCGCAACAGCCGGGCGTTGGCCTCCCGCCACACGGCGCCCAGCAGGGCCCGCGACCGGTGGTCCACGAGTTGCGCGGAGAACCTCCGGGGGAGCGGCAGGGTGTTCAGGACGAGTGTGCCGCGAGCCCCGGTGCGGAACTTGGCCGCCAGACCGCTGATGAGCGCGAGCTTCTCGGCGAGCACCTTCTCCACGTCCTGCGGACGCCACGGCACCGGCACTTCGTCGAAGACCACGAAGGGGTCCAGGACGCACAGCGTGAGGTCGGCTTCGCCGGCCCGGATCCCGCCGGCCGGATCCGACAGGTCGAAGACGTACCCGTCGAAGTCGCCGACCCGGGTCCGGGCCAGCACCCCGTGCCGGGCCAGCTGCCCGGTCAGCGGGGCGACCAGCGTGGACAGCGTCCCGTGGCCGGTGATCGCGACCTGCACCTGTGCGGTGGTGGGATGCTCGCGCAGGACCTCCTCCGGATCCAGACGCGCGAGCAACCGTCCGGCGGCGGCCAGGTCGGCGCCGGACAACGGGGCCACCAGAGGCCGCACCTCCGGATAGCGCGCCGCACCGCCGGCCTTGATCAGCTCTCTGAGTTCATCGAGCGCCGCGGGGGCGTCAACGTTCACGGCGCCGGCGCTCCTCGCCCCGGGCCGTCGGAACGTCGTGTGCCATCCATGGATCAAACCCTTTCCAGTGATGGCCCGGTTCGTCCGCCGCCGGGCCGCTGTGACGCAGCTTCGACAGCCATTCTCGGCGCGGCGGCTAAACCGGCCCTAGTCCCGGACTGAACGCCGCCTACGCGGCGTGCGCCGCCGCCTAAGCGGCCACCGCGACCGGAGCGCGCACGGCGAGCTCGCGCTCGAACCGGTCCACGGCACGGCGCAACGAGACCTCCGAGTCCGCGGTCAGGGTCGCCTGGCCGCTGTCGGGATCGAGGGTGAAGGTCTGGTCGAGCAGGAAGTGCCCCTGGACGACCGCCGGCGCGCCCAAGGCGGTGAGGACCGGGCGCAGGGCGTAGTCCAGGATCAGGACGTGCGCCAGGGTGCCGCCGGTCGCCAGCGGCAGGACCACCTTGTTCGCCAGTCCGCTTTGCGGGAGCAGGTCCAGGAGGGTCTTGAGGAGTCCGGAGAAGGAGGCCTTGTAGACCGGGGTCGCCACCACGACCCCGTCCGCGCCGGCGAACAGCTCGATCGCCGCCGCGATCGCCGGATGCGTGGTGTCGGCGTGCAGCAGCGCGGCCGGGGGCAGGTCGCGGACGTCGAGGGAGCGGACGGTGTGGCCGGCGTCGGCCAGGTATCCGTCGACGAGGGATCGGGTGCGAGCGGTCTTCGAGGGGCTGGCGGGGCTCGCGGAGACGGTCAGGATGGTCGCCATGGCGGATGTCGCTTTCGTCGGCTGGACGGCGGCCGCCGGAAGGGCCGCCGCTAGGGGCCGGCCGCGCCGCCGCGCGAGCCGTCGTGGGTGGGGCGATCCGGTGCCACGGACGCCGCCGGTGGAAAGGACACCACGATGAGTCTATTTTGATACGGTGCCGGTGTGTCAAGCCTCTCCCCTGGTGGCGGACGGGCGGGCACGGCTCCCATCCGCATCCCGACAAGGACCGATGAAACCGATGCGCATCTCGGCGAGGACGGACTACGCGATCCGCGTGCTGGTCGAGCTGGCGGCGGACACCGCCCGCCCGCTCACCTGCGAAGGCATCGCCATGTCCCAGCAGATCCCCTACCGCTTCCTGAAGGCCGTGGTCCGCGACCTGCGGGTGGCCGGACTGGTGCGCAGCCAGCGCGGCTGCGAGGGCGGCTACTGGCTGGCCCGGGAGGCCTCGACGATCTCACTGGCCGAGATCGTGGCCGCCGTGGACGGCGAGATGCTGACAATCAACGGGGACCCGCCGGAGTCGGTGCTGTACCCGGCGCCGGCCGGGTCCATGGCGCTGCTGTGGACCGCGCTGCGGGCCCGGACGGAGGACTTCCTGTCCGGGATCAGCGTCGCGGACCTGCTCGCCGGCTCGCTGGCCGTGAGCGCCTGAAACCGTTCGACCGCTTCACCGTTCCGACCGCTTCACCGTTCCGACCGTTCCGACCGATTCGACCGAGGGAAGGCTTGCCATGACCGACCACTGGCACGCAGCGCTGCGGCACGTCCGCGGCGCCGAGCTGAGCGGCGACACCAACCAGACCACCGGCATGACCCGCTTCGAGGCGGTCTCCGGCAAGACGGTCGGGTCCTCGAAGGTGTGGATGGGCCAGACCCACGTCGCGCCGTCCACCAACTCCGGCGACCACCACCACGGCGCCTCCGAGACCTCGATCTACGTGGTGTCCGGCAACCCGGTGTTCGTCTTCGCCGACGGCTCCGAAGAGGTCCGGATCCAGACCGAGCCGGGGGACTACATCTTCGTCCCGCCGTTCGTGCCGCACCGCGAGGAGAACCCGGGGGCCGAGGAGGCCGTGGTGGTGATCGCCCGCAGCAGCCAGGAGGGCATCGTGGTGAACCTCCCGAGCCTGTGGGCGCCGGTGGACCGCGACGCGGGACCCGACGGGTCATGACCGGCCCGGACAGTCCGCTGACGGTCGTCGAGTTCACCGATCCGGCGTGCCCCTGGGCCTGGGGTTCCGAGCCCAAGTTCCAGCGGCTGCGCGCCGCGCTCGACGGCCGCGCGCACTGGCGCCGGGTCTTCGGCATCCTCTTCGACGACTGCGACGACCCGCCGCCGGACCCGGCGGCGGAGGCGGCCTGGTACCACCAGGAGCTGCGGGAGATCTCGACCCACACCGCGGCCCCCTGCCCCGAACGGTTGACGCGGGTCGCCGCCAGCAGCTGGCCCGCCTCGCTGGCCTGCAAGGCCGCGGAGGCGCAGGGTCCTGACGTCGCGCACGCGGTGCTGCGGCGGCTGCGCGAGACCACCTTCCTGGACGGCGAGCCGGCGGACACGCCGGAGCGTGTGAACCGGGCGCTCGACGGGCTTGCCGGCCTCGACGCGGCGGAGCTGGCGCGCGCGGCCGCGAGCCCCGAAGTGCTGGAAGCCGTGCGCCGCGACTGGGCGGAGACCCGCGCGCCGAGCGCCGAAGTGCTGCGGATCACGACGCCCGGACGGCACAACGGCCAGGCCAAACCGCTGGGCGAGGATCCCTCGGACGGCTACCGGTACGCGTTGCCCACGCTCGTCTTCACCGGCCCGGCCGGACGGGCCGTGGTCCCTGGCTGGCGCCCGCTGGAGCAGTACTTTGACGCGCTGCGCGCGATCGCTCCGGGCACCCCGATCGGGGACCCCGAAAGTCAGGGACCTGCGACGTCCCGGGTCTCAAGCAATAAGACACTTTGATGTATCAATTGACAGCGGGGCCCAGTCTCGCCACCATGAGCTGCATGACCCGGATACACCCCGGCGTGGTTTGCCGCTACGTCGACTTCAGGCGCACCTCCAGCGCCCTGTGTTGCCCGGCACCGCGTATCTGAAGGCTCTGCCTTCCCGGGGTGCTCGCGTCCGCTGACGCCTGACACCCGCCCCGGTCGCCCCGGCCTCTTCCAGGGCCGCATCGCTTCATCACTTCCGCAGGAGAGAACCCGGATCGCCGCGTGCCGGCGCGATCCGGCGTCCGCTATGCGCTGCGCGCCCTGACCCTTGCGCCGCGCCGCACCCTCTCCGCTTCCTCAGCTCTCGACTCCCAGCACTCTGTTCCGACGCCGTTGCCCACACCCGTGGTGCCGCCGGGCCGTCGGCGTGCCCGCATACGCCTCGAAAGGCGGACTCCGTCCGATGTCGAACACCGACGCCCCCTCACCCTTGTCTGCCATCGCGTCCACCGTCTCCCGCGGCGGCACCAGCCGCCGGGGCTTCTTCGCGCTGGGCCTGGGCGCCGCCGGCGGAGCGCTGCTCGCCGCGTGCGGCGGCGCCGGCACCGCCGGTACCGGCACCGGTACCACCGGACCGAACGCCCAGCTCGCCGGCAGTGCCTCGGGCACCCTGAAATGGGGCTGGGCGCTGCCGACCTCCTGGGACCCGGTCACCTCCTCCGCGGGCTGGGACGTCCACGCGCTGTCCCTGGCCTACGCCGGGCTGACCCAGGAGAACGAGAAGGGCGACGCGATACCGGCCCTGGCGACCGGCTGGAAGTACAACTCCGACGGCACCCAGGTGACCTTCACCCTGCGCCCGAACCTGAAGTTCAGCGACGGCACCGCGCTCGACGCCACCGCGGTGAAGCAGAGCATTGAGCGCGGCCGGGACGCGAAGAACTCGCTGATCGCCTCGCAGCTGACGGGCGTCAAGACCGTCACGGCGCCGGACCCGGTCACCGTCGTGATCGACCTGGCCCGCCCGGACTATCAGATCCCGAACTTGTTCGCCGGGAAGACCGGGATGATCGTCAGCCCCACCGCGTTCACCGCCGACGCGACGGGCCTGGCGCTCAAGCCGGTCGGCGCCGGTCCGTTCACCCTGACCTCGTACACCCAGAACTCGAAAGCGGTCCTGACCCGCAACCCGAACTTCTGGAACGCCGACCAGATCAAGCTCGCCGGCGTCGAGCTCTACCCGCTGCCGGACGCGGCGACGGTCGTGGCCGGGCTCCAGTCCGGGCAGTACAACCTCGCGCAGATCCCCGGCAGCCAGATCGCCGCCGCCAAGGCCGCGGGCCTGACCGTGCAGGTGATTCCGTCGCTGGTGGTCGCGACCCTGGACGTGAACACCGCGCTGGCCCCGTTCGACGACCCGGACGTGGCCCTGGCACTGAAGTACGCCGTCGATCGCAAAGCCCTGCTCCAGACCGCGAACTTCGGTTACGGCGACGTGGCCTACCAGCCGTTCCCCGCGGGATACGTCGGCAACAACCCGGCGATCGGCGAGCCGTACCCCACCGACCCGGCGAAGGCAAAGGCGCTGCTCGCGCAGTCCAAGTACGGCCCGAACCCGGAGGTGACCATCACCACCTCGACCGCCGCCGGGGTGCCGGAGCAGTTGCAGTCGCAGCTGCAGGCCGTCGGGTTCAAGGTGAAGATCGAGGTCATCCCGGCCGCGCAGTTCACCCAGATCGTCTACGTCCAGCACTCCCGCGCCCTCACCGTGGACGGCTTCGCCGGCCGCGACTCGGCGGCCCAGGCGTTCCAGGTCCTCTTCGGCCAGCAGGGCCTCATGAACCCGGGCCGCACCGTCCCGCCGGAGCTGCTCGACGCGGTGGCCAAGATCGCCGTCACGCCGCTGGACAGCCCGGACTACCCGGCCGTGCTCCAGGCGGCCACCGCGCTGGCGGTGAAGGACATGCCCAACGTCTTCCTCTACACGATCCCGCGCATCCTGGCGCGCTCGTCGAAGGTCTCGGAGATCCCGGCGTACACCGTGGTCCAGCGCTTCGAGGGTGTGACGATCAAGTGACCGCCGTCCCGGCCGCCGAATTCGGATCCGCGCGGGCTCCCGATCGCTCCCGGCACCCCCTTCGGCGCACGGCCCGCACCGGACGCAGCGCAGTGCGGATCGTCGCCACCTCGATCACCGTGTTCCTGCTCGCGTCGTTCCTCACCTACGGGCTCGGCGCGGTCGGCCACGCGAACCCGGCGGCGGCGGTGCTCGGCGACATCGCCACCCCGGCCGACATCACGCGGATGAACCACGTGTTCGGCCTGGACCGGCCGTTGCTCGTGCAGTACTTCAGCTGGCTCGGGCACGCGCTGACCGGCGATCTGGGCACCTCGTACTTCACCAGCGTCCCGGTGTCGCAGAGCGTGGGGCAGGCACTCCCGGTCGACCTCTCGATCGCCGTGCTGGCGCTGACGTTCGCGGTCGTGCTCGGCGGCGCGGCCGGGATCGCGGCGGCGCTGCGGCAGGGCGGAAAACTCGACCGCGCGGTCACTCTGGTGTGCGCGGGGCTGGCGACGGTGCCGCCGTTCGTCATCGGCATCGCGCTGATCGTCGTCTTCTCGGTCTTCCTCAAGGTCCTGCCATCGGGCGGCTACGTCCCGCTCGGCACGGACGCCGGCCAGTGGCTGCGCTTCGCGTTGCTGCCCGCGCTCGCGCTCAGTGTCGAAGGTGCCGCGGCGATCGCGCGCCAGCTCCGGACCTCGCTGGTCGCGGCGGTGAAGGAGAACTACGTCACCGGCGCCGTGGCCCGGGGGCTGCCGGCCCGCCGCGTGCTGTTCGGCCACGTGCTCCGCAACGCGGCCGGACCGGCGCTGACCGTGGTCGGCCTTGAGATCCCGAACCTGATCGGCGGCGCCGTCGTCGCCGAGAAGATCTTCAACCTGCCGGGCGTCGCCCAGCTCGCGCTCCAGTCCGGCTCGCAGCACGACATCCCGCTGATCCAGGGGACGCTGCTGGTCACCATCGGGGTGGTGCTGGTGAGCAACATCGCCGTCAACCTCGTGCTGCTGCGGCTGACCCCGCAGGCACGCCGCCCGGCGGGAGCCGCCGTATGAGGACCCTGCGACGAGCTTGGCGGCTGCCGTCCGCCAAGGTGTCCCTGGCCGTCATCGGGCTGGTGGCGGTGCTCGCGGTCTTCGGCGGCGCCATCGCGCCGTTCGACCCGCTGAAGCAG
Organism: Catenulispora yoronensis; assembly: GCF_039531695.1. Classification (NCBI taxonomy): domain Bacteria; kingdom Bacillati; phylum Actinomycetota; class Actinomycetes; order Catenulisporales; family Catenulisporaceae; genus Catenulispora; species Catenulispora yoronensis. The sequence continues at coordinate 172,647 of NZ_BAAAQN010000001.1, read as the reverse complement.
GATCCGAGCCTGGTGCTGCAGGGACCCGGCGGCCGGCACCTGCTCGGCACCGACTACCTCGGTCGGGACGTTCTCAGCAGACTGATCGAGGGCACCGGGCGCTCCGTCGTCGGCGCGCTGGAGGCCGTGGGCGTGGGGCTGGCGCTGGGAGTGCTGCCGGGGCTGGCCTCGCTGTGGTGCGGCCGGGTCTTCGAGTGGGTGGTCTCCCGGCTGGCGGACGCCTTCATGACGCTGCCCTACATCGTGTTCGCGGTCGCCGTCACCGGCGTGCTGGGCAACACCCTGACGACCGCGATGGTCGCGATCGGCGTGATCCTGGCGCCGCGCTTCTTCCGGATCGCCCGGGCCGCCGGGCTCGGCCTGACCCGGGCCCAGTACGTCGAGGCGGCCGAGCTGTTCGGCGCGTCGAGGTGGTGGATCCTCCGGACGCACATCTGGAGCAAGGTGCTGCCGACGCTGGCGGTGACGGCCGCGCAGGCCATGGCCGCGGCGCTGCTGGCGGTCTCGTCGCTGGCCTTCCTCGGGCTCGGCGTCCAGCCGCCGGCGCCGACGTGGGGCGGGCTGCTCAGCGGCGACCTGCAGTACCTGTCGCAGCAGCCGTGGGCGCCGCTCGCGCCGGGGCTGCTGATCATGGTGGCGGCCGGCGCGCTGAACACCCTGGCCGACGCGATCCGCGACAGCGGAGCCACCGACCTGCTGCCCGGCGGCGGCGAATTCGCGGCCGCCGATTCCGCCGATGCTTCAGACGGTGACGTATCCGCTGACCAGCCCGAGGCGAAGGAGAACATTCATGTCCCGGTCCCAGCTCTCTGATCGCCCGGTGACGTCGGACGGAGCCGCGGCCACCGGCCGGCCCGCGATCGTCGCCGAGCCGGGCGCCGCGAGCGCCGTCGCGTCCGCCGCCGGCCCCGCGTCCTCGGACGCCGCCACCGTGCTGCGGGTCGAGGACCTGCGCGTCACGGTCGGCGGCGGCCGTGCCGAGGCCGTCCACGGCGTGTCGTTCGAGATCCGGCGCGGCGAGACCGTCGGCCTGGTCGGCGAGTCCGGCAGCGGCAAGACCCTCACCTGCCGCGCGGTGCTCGGCCTGCTGGCCCCCGGCTGCGAGCGGTCCGGCGGGCGGATCGACTTCGACGGCACCGATCTGACCGCGCTGGGCCGCCGCGCATGGGACACCATCCGGGGCACCCGGATCGGGGCCGTCTTCCAGGACCCCGCCTCCTACCTCAACCCGTCGCTCACTGTGGGCCGTCAGCTCACTGAGACTGTGCGCGCGCACACCGGCCTGAGCCGCGCCGCCGCCCGCGCGCGGGCCTTGGAACTGTTCGCCGCCGTCGGGCTGCGCGATGTCGAGACCGTCTACCACCGGTACCCGCACGAACTCTCCGGCGGCATGGCGCAGCGGGCCCTGATCGCCATCGCCATATCCGGGGATCCGGACCTGCTGGTGGCCGACGAGGCGACCAGCTCCCTGGACGCGCTGGTGCAGGCCGAGGTTCTGGAGCTGCTGCGCCGGCTGACGGCCGAGCGCGGCCTGGCCCTGCTGCTCGTCACCCACGACCTCGCCGTCGTCGCCGAGGTGTGCGACAAGGTGCTGGTCATGTACCGGGGCGACCTGGTCGAGCAAGGCCCGACCGCCGAGGTCGTCGCGGCCCCGCGGCACGCGCACACCCGGGCGCTTCTGGAGGCGAGCCGATGAGTGCCCTGAGTCCCGACCGCGCCGCCGTCCGCCACGAACCGCTGCTCGCCGTCGACACCGTGACGGTCGGCTACGGCGGCCGCCACGGCGCGCCGGTCCTGACCGAGGCGATCCTCGCCGTGCGGTCCGCCGAGATCGTCGGGATCATCGGCGAGACCGGATCCGGGAAGACCACGCTCGCCCGCGCGGTCACCGGTCTGGTGCCGGTCCGGTCCGGGCGGATCGTCTTCGACGGGACCGAGATCTCCGCGCTGCGCGGCCGGGAACGGCGCGCGTTCCGGCGCTCCGGACGCTTGCAGTTCGCCTTCCAGGACCCGCTGCGCGCCCTCGACCCGGAGCTGACGGTCGCCGAGTCGGTCGGCGAGGCGCTCGCGATCGCCGGCACCGCCGACAAGGCCGAACGCGAAGCGCGCGTCGCCGACGCGCTGCACGCCGTGGGCCTGCCCGAAGGGCTCCTGGACCGCTATCCCGGCCGGCTGTCCGGCGGCCAGCGGCAGCGGGTGCTGCTGGCCCGCTCGCTGGTCACCCGGCCCGCGCTGCTGATCTGCGACGAGCCAGTGAGCGCGCTGGACGCCGCTAATCGCGGCCACGTCCTGCGCCTGCTCGCCGACCTGCGGGACACCACCGCGACCAGCGTCCTGGTGATCTCCCACGACCTGCCGTCCCTGGCCGGCGTCGCCGACCGCGTCGCCGTCCTGCACCGCGGCCGCGTCGTCGAGGAGGGGCCGGTGCGCCAAGTCCTCGAAGACCCGCAGGACCCGTACACCGCCCGGCTCGTCGCCGCCGCGCCGCGCCTGCGCCGCGAACAGCTTCTCACCGCGTCACCGACCCCCGCATCGTAAGGAACCCGCCATGACCATCGAATTCATCGGCATCGCCTCCACCCGGCCCGGCAGCGAGACCGAGACGGCCGCCGTCCAGGGCCCGGCCGTCCAGCTCGACTATCTCAAGGAACTGGCCCTGGCCCACGAGGAATCAGGGTTCGACCGCGTCCTGGTCGCCCACTCCTCGGCCTCCGTCGACGGCTTCACCGTCGCCGACCAGATCCTCACCCACACCACCCGCCTCGCGGTGCTGCTGGCCCACCGCCCCGGATTCGTCTCGCCGACCTACGCCGCCCGGAAATACGCGACCATCGACGCCTTCCACTCCGGCCGGATCGCGCTCCACACCATCACCGGCGGCGACGACCGGGAGCAGGCCCGCGACGGCGACCTGACGGACAAGTCCACCCGGTACCGCCGCACCGACGAGTTCCTGTCGATCGTGCGCAAGGAGTGGGAGTCCGCGGACCCCTTCGACTTCGAGGGCGAGTTCTACACCGTGCGCGGCGGCTGGTCCTCGGTGCGCCCGGAGCCCGGCGGGATCCCGATCTACTTCGGCGGGGCCTCCGAGGACGCGATCCGCGTCGGCGGCAAGCACGCCGACGTGTACGCCTTCTGGGGCGAGCCGCTCGCCGGGATCGCCGAGCGGATCCGCGACGTCCGGGCCGCCGCCGCGCCCTACGGCCGCGACCCGCGCTTCAGCGTGAGCCTGCGCCCGATCCCGGCCGCGACCGAGGCCGAGGCCTGGGCGCGCGCCGCGGAGATCCTCGAACTCACCAAGGAGAAGGCCGGCGAGGCCCGCAAGGCCTGGGGCTGGGGCGGCGACAAGAAGGACTTCGCGGCGGCGCGCGGCTCGCAGCGCCTGCTGGAGTACGCGGCGCAGGGCGACGTCCACGACAAGCGGCTGTGGACCGCCATCGCGAAGGAGACCGGCGCGGCGGGCAACTCCACGGCCCTGGTCGGCAGCTACGAGCAGGTCGCCGAGTCGCTGCTGGACTACGTCGCCTTGGGTGTCAGCACCCTGCTGATCCGCGGTTTCTCGCCGCTGGCCGACGCCCGCGACTACGGCAACCTGGTCCGGCTGGTGCGGGAGCAGGCCGACCGGTCCGAGCTCGCGGCGGTCTGACCGGTGACGACCACCGAAGTGGCCCCGGCCACGAACCCGGCCACGAACCCGACCCCGGCCACGAACCCGACCCCGGCCACGAACCCGGCCCCGGCCAGGACCACGGCAGGGGCCTGACACCGATGCCCTCCCCGACCACCTCCCACTGGGGCGCCTACAGCGTGCGGACGGCCGCCGACGGCGGGATCGCGGTCCAGCCGCATCCCGCCGATCCGGCGCCGTCCCCGCTGCTGGGCAACGTCCCCGGCGCGCTGCGCCACCGCACCCGGGTCGCCCGGCCCGCGGTGCGGCGCGGCTGGCTGGAACACGGGCCCGGGCCCAGCCCCCGGCGCGGTCTGGACGCGTTCGTCGAGGTCGGCTGGGACGAGGCCCTGGACCTGCTGGCGGCGGAGCTGGACCGCGTGCGGACCGGACACGGCAACGAGGCCGTGTTCGGCGGCTCCTACGGCTGGGCCAGCGCCGGCCGCTTCCACCACGCGCAGAGCCAGCTGCACCGGTTCCTGAACGGGTTCGGCGGCTACACCTCGTCGCGGAACTCCTACAGCCTCGGCACCTCGCTCGTCCTGCTGCCGCACCTGGTCGGCGACGCCGACGCCGTGCTGCGCGCCGGCTCCTCGTGGCCGACCATCGTGGAGCACACCGAGCTGATCGTGGCGTTCGGCGGCATCCCGGAGAAGAACGTCTTCGTCACCCCCGGAGGCGTCACCCGCCACGGCACCCCCGGCGCGCTGGCCGAACTGGCCGCCCGCGGCGTCGGCGTCGCCCTGATCAGTCCACTGCGAGCGGACCTGCCGCCCTCCCTGGACGCCGACTGGTTCCCGCTGGTTCCGGCCACGGACGTCGCGCTGATGCTCGGGCTGTCCCACACGCTGCTGGCCGAGAACCTGCACGACCAGGACTTCCTCGACCGCTGCACCGTCGGCGCCGACGAGTTCGCCGCCTACCTCCACGGCCGCGCCGACGGCGTCGTCAAGGACGCCGACTGGGCCGCCGCGCTCTGCGGGATCGACGCCGACCGGATCAGGGCCCTGGCCCGACGGATGGCCGGCTCGCGCACGCTGGTCACCGTCACCTGGTCCCTGCAACGGATCCAGCACGGCGAGCAGCCGGTCTGGGCCGCGCTCGCGCTGGCCGCGCTGCTCGGCCAGATCGGCCTGCCGGGCGGCGGCTTCGGCCACGGCTACGGCTCGATGGGCGACGTCGGCGACCACGGCCCGCAGACCCGGCTGCCGTACCTGTCCCAGGGCCGCAATCCGGTCGGCACGTTCATCCCGGTCGCGCGGATCGCGGACATGCTCCTGAACCCCGGCACCGGCTACACCTACGACGGCGCCGACTACACCTACCCCGACATCCGGCTGGTGTACTGGGCCGGCGGCAACCCCTTCCACCACCATCAGGACCTCTCCCGGTTGCGCCGGGCCTTCGCCCGCCCCGACACCGTGGTCGTCCACGAGCCGTACTGGACCTCCTCGGCGCGGCACGCCGACATCGTGCTGCCCACGACCACCACCCTGGAACGCGAGGACCTCGGCAGCGGACGCCGGGACACCCACCTGATCGCCATGCACCAAGCCGTCGAACCGGTCGGCGAGGCGCGCGACGACTACCTGATCCTGGCCGATCTGGCGCGCCGCCTGGGATTCGAGGAGCAGTTCACCGAAGGGCGCACCGCCCGGGAGTGGATCGAGCACCTCTACACCGGGTGGGCCACCGGATTCCGCCGGGCCGGCCACCCTGTGCCGGACTTCGAGGAGTTCTGGACCGCCGGCGAGTACGAGCTGCCGGCCGGACCGAGCCGGTTCACGCTGTTCGAAGCCTTCCGCGCCGACCCCGAGGGCGCCCGGCTGGCCACCCCGAGCGGCCGGATCGAGATCGCCTCGGCCGCCGTCGCCGGATTCGGGCACGCCGACTGCCCGGGCCACCCGGTCTGGCTCGAACCCGACGAGTGGCCGGGGGCGGCCGCCGCCGCCCGGTATCCGCTGCACCTGATCGCCAACCAGCCCGCGACCAGGCTGCACAGCCAACTCGACGTCGGCGCCGTCAGCCGGGCGGCGAAAGTCGCCGGACGCGAGGCGGTGCGCCTGCACCCCGACGACGCCGCGGCGCGCGACGTCCGGGACGGCGACGTCGTCCGGATCTTCAACGACCGCGGCGCCTGCCTGGCCGGCGCCGTCCTCACCGGGGACGTCCGCCCCGGCGTGGTCCAGCTGCCCACCGGCGCGTGGTTCGACCCGGTCGTCGACGCCGACGGCGGCGTGTTGTGCGTGCACGGCAACCCCAACGTGCTCACCGCCGACGTGCCCAGCTCGCACCTGTCCCAGGGCTGCACCGGGCAGCACGCGCTCGTCGAGCTGGAACGCCTCGCCGGCCCGCCGCCGCCGGTCACCGTCACCTCCCCGCCGCCCCTGCTCCGGAAGGACCAGCTGTGAGCACGCAGAGCCCTGTCCGCCCCCTGCTGCCGACCCCCACCGCGCCCGGCCTGCGCCTGGCCGCGTCCCGGCTCGCCGAGCGCGCGGAGGAGCACGACCGCGACGGGTCGTTCGCCTTCGAGGGCGTGGCCGAGGTCCACGCCGCCGGCCTGCTGACCGCGACCGTCGCCGAGCGCCATGGCGGCCCCGGGACCGGACTGGCCGGCACCGCGGAGATCCTGCGCGTGCTGGGCGCCGCCGATCCCTCGGTCGCCCTGGTCACCGCGATGACGCTGTTCACCCACGCGACCCAGGCCCGGACCGGGTCCTGGCCCGAGCGCCACTACGAGCGGCTGCTCCAGGACTCGGCCGAGGGGCCCGCGCTCGTCAACGCCCTGCGGGTCGAGCCCGACCTGGGCACCCCGGCGCGCGGCGGACTGCCGGCGACGATCGCCCGCGCCGTCGGCGGCGACGCCTGGGAGCTGACCGGACACAAGATCTTCTCGACCGGCGCGGTCGGCCTGCGCTGGCTGGCCGTGTGGGCCCGCACCGACGAGGACCCGGCCCGGGTCGGGTCGTTCCTGGTCCGGGCCGATCCGGATTCGGGGGTCCCCGGCCTCACCGTGGAACCGACCTGGGACCATCTCGGCCTGCGGGCCAGCCGCAGCGACGACGTGCTCCTGGACCGGGTCCGGGTGCCGCTGGACGCCGCCGCCGGGCTCGCCGACCCGGCCGCGACGGACCCGCGGCGTGATCCGTCGCTGGCCGCCTGGAACAACCTCGGCCTGACCGCCCTCTACCTCGGCGTCGCCGAATCGGCGCTGGAATGGCTGATCGGCTTCCTCCACGAGCGGACGCCCTCGGCCCTCGGCCGGCCCCTGGCCACGCTGCCCCGCTTCCAGGACGCGGTCGGCGAGATCGAGGTCGGACTCACCGCCGCCGCGGACCTGGTCGCCGGGCTCGCGCGGCGGTTCGACGAGGGCGACCGGCAGGCCGCCGAGCACTCCGCGGCCGCCAAGCTCGTCGGGACCCGCGCGGCCATCGCCGCGGTGGAGAGCGCCGTCGCCCTCGTCGGCAACAACGCCCTGACCCGCCGCAACCCGCTCCAACGACATCTGCGGGACGTGCTGTGCGCCCGCGTGCACACCCCGCAGGACGACTCCGTCGTCTCGGCGGCCGGCCAGGCCGCGCTCGCCCGCCACCCCCTCAGCCCCGGCACCATCCACCACGGTTAGGAAACCCCTGATGCCCGTCGAGTTCATCGGCATGATCGCCACCAAGCACGCCTCGGAGACCCTGCGCACCGACGGACCGGTCGTCGACCCCGGGTTCACCCGCCGGTTCGCCCGGGCCCACGAGGACGCCGGCTTCGACCGGATCCTGATCGGCTACGGCTCCGGCTTCCCGGACGGCACCCAGGTCGCGGCCTACGCCGCCGCCCACACCGAGCGCCTCGGGCTGCTGATCGCGCACCGCCCCGGGTTCGTCGCGCCGACCCTGGCCGCCCGGCAGTTCGCCACCCTGGACCAGTTCGCCGGCGGCCGCGTCGCCGTGCACACCATCACCGGCGGCAACGACGCCGAGCAGCGCCGCGACGGCGACTACCTCACCCACGACGAGCGGTACGAGCGCACCGACGAGTATCTCGGCATCCTGCGGCGGACCTGGGAGTCCGAGGAGCCGTTCAGCCACGAGGGCCGCTTCTACCGGTTCGAGGACCACTACGCCGAGGTCAAGCCGGCGACCCGGATCCCGCTGTTCTTCGGCGGCTCGTCGGAGGCCGCGTACCGGGTCGGGGGCCGGCACGCGGACACCTTCGCGCTGTGGGGCGAGCCGCTGGCCGAGACCGCCGAGCAGATCGCCTCGGTGCGCGCCGCGGCGGCCGCGGCCGGCCGGACCGACGTCCCCGGTATCTCCGTGTCCTTCCGCCCGATCCTCGGCGCCACCGAGGAACTGGCCTGGGAGCGCGCCGAGCGCATCCTGGAGACCATCACCAGCGGCGGGGGAAGAACCGCGTTCTGGTCCAAGAAGCGCCGGGCCTGGGGCGGCCCGGACGTCCAGCCGGAGAACGTCGGATCGCAGCGCTTGCTGGCGGCGGCCGCGAAGGCCGACCGGCACGACCGCGCGCTGTGGACGGCGCCGGCCAAGGCGACCGGCGCGGGCGGCAACTCCACCGCGCTGGTCGGCACGCCGGAGACGGTCGCGCAGGCGCTGCTCGACTACATCGACATCGGGGTGACGACCATCCTGATCCGGGGCTACGACCCGCTCGACGACGCGATCGACTACGGCCGGCACCTCATCCCGCTGGTGCGCGAGGAAGTGGCCCGGCGCGACATCGACGCCGACGCCGGAATCGGCGCCGGCGCCAAGCCGGAGGCCCTCGTCGGCGCCACCACCGGAGCGGACCTGTGACCAGCACGGAGTCGACGCACGTCTGGCAGCCGGCGTCCGACGGACCCGCGGTGCGCGGGACGGTGATCCTGCTTCCGGGACGGGGCGAGCACGGCGGCGTCTACGAACGCTTCGGCAAGCGGTTGTCCCATGACGCGTACACGGTGCACGCACTCGACATCTCGGCCGATACGGATCTCAGCACCCTGTCCCACCGGATCGACCGAATCGCCGCGCAGGCGAGCGGTCCGGTGGTCCTCGCGGGGTCGGACACCGGTGCGCTTCAGGCACTCGCGCTGGTGTCCGCCGACGCGGTCAGGGTGGACGGGCTCCTGCTCGTCGGGCTTCCGGACACCGAGGCCGGCGCCGAATCCGGCACCGGCACCGGCCTCGGCGCCGACACCGCAGACCCGGAGGAGGCGGGCTGGGACCACGAACTGGCCGCGCGCACGAGCTGCCCCACCCACCAGGCCCGCCTCACCGCCGACGCCGAGTTCGCCAGGGGCAGCCTGTCCGATCCCGTTCCGCCCCACCTCGCCGCGGTCCTTCAGGGGACCGGCGTCGAAGGCGTGGACACCCCGACGCTGCTTCTGCATGGCGGAGCCGACACCGTCGCCCCCGTCGACCACGCCCGCGGCGTCGCGGCCCGGCTCCCGCGAGGCGAGCTGGCGGTGACGACGGACGGCCGGCACGACGTGCTGAACGACATCGTGCACCGCACTGTCGCCGCCGAAGTGGTGCAGTGGCTCGAACGGCTGCGCGGCGGACCCGAGCTGACTCCGCTCATCAGCGTGGAGACCCAGCAGACCTTCGCACTGGCCCGATGACGGATCCCGACGCCGGGAGTGGGCCGGGCGGACCGCTTGGCCCGAGCGGGTCAAGCGGTCCGGACGAACCGAGCGGGCCCGGGCCGATCCGGGCCCACTGGTTCCTGCCCACCTCCGGCGACGGTCGCGAGGTCATCGGCTGGGTGCACTCCGGCACCGCGACCGACGATCCCCGCACGGTCGGACGCCCGCCCGAGCCCGACTACCTCGCCGACGTCGCGCGCGCGGCCGAACGCGCCGGGTTCGAAGCCGTGCTCACCCCCACCGGCACCTGGTGCGAGGACGCCTGGATCACCACCGCGGCCCTCACCCAGATCACGAAGCGGCTGAAGTTCATCGTCGCGTTCCGGCCGGACTCGGTCTCGCCGACCCTCGCCGCCCAGATGGCCGCGACCTGGCAGCGCGTGTCCGGCGGCCGCCTGATGCTCAACGTGGTCACCGGCGGCGACGACCAGGAACAGCGGCGCTTCGGCGACTGGCTGGAGCACGACCGGCGCTACGCCCGCACCGGCGAGTTCCTCAGCATCCTGCGGGGCGCCTGGTCCGGAACACCCTACGACCTGGAAGGCGAGCACTACCGCGTCGCCGGCGCCACCGTCGGCCGGGCGCCCCGGCCGCGCCCGGAACTCTTCCTCGGCGGCGCCTCCGCCGCCGCGGCCGAGGTCTCCGCCCACCACGCCGACGTCCACCTGGCCTGGGGCGAACCACCGCCGCTGCTGGCCGAGCAGCTCGACCGGGTCCGGGAGCGGGCGGCGCGCGCCGGCCGCCGGGTGCGGTTCGGGGTGCGGTTCCACGTCATCGCCAGGGACACCGCGGCCGAGGCCTGGAGCGAGGCCGACCGGCTGCTGGCCGGCATGGACCAGGAAGCGATCGCGGTCAGCCAGCGCAAGTTCCGCGACTCGGTCTCCGTGGGCCAGCAGCGCATGGCCGCCCTGCACGGCGGCCGCACCGACCGGCTGGAGGTCTATCCCAACCTCTGGGCCGGATTCGGCCTGCTGCGCCGGCACGCCGGCACCGCCCTGGTCGGCAGCCACGAGCAGGTGGCCGACCGGATCGAGGAGTACCACCGGCTCGGAGTGGAGCACTTCATCCTGTCCGGTCAGCCGCATCTGGAAGAGGCATATCAGGTGGGGGAGGGGGTGCTGCCGCTGTTGCGCCGCCGGGGACTGCTCGCCGCGCCGGATGTGACAGAGGGCTGACGCGCCTCGCGACGCGGCTGTCCTGGTCCGCACCGGGACAGCCGCATTCGTCTCGCCTTGGAGGTCCCCGAATGGAGATCCCCGAAAGACTCGCTCAAGCCGCCAACCCGGCCCGATAGGCCAAGATCACCAAGTGGACCCGGTCCCGGGCGGCCAGTTTGGTCAGCAGGTGTCCGACGTGGGTCTTGGCCGTCCCGGTGCCGATATGGAGCTGCTCGGCGATCTCGGTGTTGGTCAGTCCTTGGGCGATCAGCGCCAGCACCTCGCGCTCTCGCTCGGTGATTCCGGCGAGGAGTTCTGGTGCCGCCGACTTCTCCGGCTTGTCCAGCTTCTCCGGCTTCTCCAGCTTTCCTGACTTCGTGCCGGCGGGTTCGGGCCGGGCCGCGAACTCCCGGATCAGGCGCCGGGTCACGCTCGGGGCCAGCAACGCTTCTCCGTCGGCGATGATCCGGATCGCGGACAGCAGTTCCTCCGGCGGCGTGTCTTTGAGCAGGAAGCCGCTGGCACCGGCTCGCAGGGCGGCGTAGATGTAGTCGTCGAGGTCGTACGTGGTCAGGATTAGCACCTTCGATGTGCCGACGGTAGTGGCGAGGCCGGATGGTTCGGACGGGCCGGTGATGAGCCGTGTCGCCTCCAGGCCGTCCATGCCGGGCATCCGGACGTCCATCAGCACCACGTCAGGGCTCTCCCTCCGGGCGAGTTCCACAGCGGCGGCACCCGTGCCCGCCTCCCCGACGACCGTGAACCCGTCCGCGGCCTCGACGATCCCCCGGAACCCGGCGCGCACCAACGTCTGGTCGTCGACCACCAGCACCCGGACGGTCATGCGGGCAGCACCGCGCGGACCCGGAAGCCGCGGGCAGGCAGGGGCCCGGCCTCCAGCGTCCCGCCGTAGAGCCCCACCCGCTCCTCCATGCCGGCCAGTCCGTGTCCGCCCTCCGCCACCGGGCCGCCGCGGCCCGAGTCCGTCACTTCCAGGACCAGAGTGTCAGGCCGGTATTCCACGATCGCCCGGGCCGCGTCGATGTGCGCGTGCTTCACCACGTTCGTCAGCGCCTCCTGCACGATCCGGAACGCCGAGACCTCGATCCCGGGCGACAGCTCCCGGCGCTCGCCCCGGACCGTGACGTGGACCCGCACCCCGGCGTCGGCGCAACTGGCGACCAGGCGGTCCAGGTCGGCCAGCGTCGGGGCCGGCAGCAGAGCGGAGGTGTCCGGCGAACTGCCGTCGCGCAACACGCCCAACAGACCGCGCATCTCCTTCAGCGCCTCGCGGCTGGTGGCCTGGATGGTGGCCAGGGCGGTCTTGGCCTGCGCGGGGTCTTTGTCGATGACGAAGTGACCGAACCCGGCCTGGACGTTGACCACGCTCATGGAGTGCGCGATGACGTCGTGCAGCTCGCGCGCCAGACGGATGCGCTCATCAGTGAGCTCGGCGCGCACCGCCTCGGCGTGTTGTTCGCGCACCGCCACACCGTAGGCGCGGTAGCGGCCGACGGCATATCCGAGCGCCCAAGCGGTGATCTGGACCAGCGCGGCCAGCAACCAGTTGTGCCAGAGCTCGTAGGAGCCGAACCAGGTCAGCTGGGTGGCACCGAGCGCGGCGGCGAGCATCGCGAGGCCGACCGGCAGCGGACGCGTCGCGGCCACCAGGTAGACGACCATGCCGCCGGCCACGATGATCTGCGCGCCGAGGCCGTTGGTCATCATCAGGCCGCCGGCGAAGACCACCGCGGCCGTCCACACCGCCAGGACCATCGCAGCGGCGGTGAAGGGGCCGCGGCGGCGCAGTGCCATGGCCAGCCCGACCACCACCACGCCGGTCAGGACCAGCGCCACTTGGGCGTGGGTCGGCTTGGGATAGCCGCGATGGTGCGGGTCGAAGAAGGCCGAGGAGAAGGTCTGGACCTGGTTCCAGGCAGCCGCACCGACCACGATCGCCGCCATGGCGTCCACGACGGTCCAGAGCTGCCGTGGCAGACGTGATCGGTTGGCCATTCGCCCAGCGTAATGACGCCGCGTGGGCCACCACATCCGACGAGAGGCCTATGCCCGTGGTCATAGCCGTGTGGCTGGGCGACGGGATTCTTCGCACCGTGGCCAGACGAAACGGTGGCGGTGCGCGGGCGATGGTGGTGGCGACCTTCTGGCCGTCCCTCGTCCGCGGAGCGCGAATGATCGAGATCCATGACCTCACCAAACGGCACGGCCCGAGGGCCGTCGTCGACGGCTTGTCGTTCACCGTCCGGCCCGGACGCGTCACCGGGTTCCTGGGGCCCAACGGGGCCGGCAAGTCCACGACGATGCGGATGATCCTCGGCCTGGACGCACCCACCAGCGGCACCGCCTTGGTGGTCGGCGAACGGTACCGGGATCTGCGGCGGCCGCTGCGGCAGGTCGGCGCGCTGCTGGACGCTGGCGCCGTCCACCCGGGACGCAGCGCCCGGGCGCACCTGGCCGCGATCGCCGCCGCGAACCGGATCCCGCCAAGCCGGATCGACGAGGTGCTGGGGCTGACCGGCCTGGGCTCGACCCGGGGGCGGGTCGGCGCCTTCTCGCTGGGCATGAAGCAGCGGCTCGGCGTCGCCGCCGCGCTGCTGGGAGACCCGGGGATCCTGATGCTCGACGAGCCGGTCAACGGTCTGGACCCCGAGGGCATCCACTGGATCAGGACCTTGATGCGCGAGCTGGCGGCCGAGGGCCGAACCGTTCTGGTCTCCTCGCATTTGATGAGCGAGATGGCGCTCACCGCGGACCACCTCGTGATCATCGGCAAAGGGCGGCTCATCGCCGACACCCCGACCGCCGCCTTCCTGAAGAATACCTCGCGCACGGACATCCTGGTGCGCGCATCCCGCCCGCAGGAGCTTCGCAGCCTGCTGATGAGTCACGGCGCGCAGGTCGCGGTCGAGGCCGACGGCGCGCTGGCCGTGACCGGCTTGGAGCCGCACATCGTCGGCGACCTCGCCGCAGCTGCCAGGATCGGCGTTCACGAACTCACTGTTCGCAGCGCGTCGCTGGAAGAGGCGTTCATGGCGATCACCGGCGACGCCGTGGACTACCGAGCCGGTTCGATCGAAAGGACCCATCAGTCATGAGCATCCTGACCGCCCCGACCACGCGCGGCGCTGTCGCGTCCGAATGGATCAAACTGCGCACCGTCCGCTCCACCGCGTTCACCGTGCTGGTCGCCGTCCTGGCCGCCGTCCTGGTGGGAACGTTGGACGACACCAGCGCCGCGAACAACTACGCGAGCTGGACCCCCGCGCAGCAGCGCTCCTTCGACCCGGTCCGCTACGGCTTCAGCGGCGGCTTCTACGTCGCGGTCCTGGCTGTGGGAACCCTCGGCGTCCTCTCCGCCTCCTCCGAATACGGCACCGGCCTGATCCGGACCACTTTCGCCGCCACCCCGCGCCGCCGCCAGGTGCTGATCGCCAAGAGTCTCGTCACCGGCGGACTCTCGCTCGCCGTCGGCCTGGGAGTCGCCTTCGCCACGTTCTTCCTCGGCCAGAACTCGCTGTCCGCCCGGCATCTCGACGTCGGTCTCGGCGACCCCCACGTCCTGCGCGCGGTGGTGGGCGCCGGCACCTTCCTCGCCGTCTTCGCTCTGGTCGGACTCGCGGTGGGCGTCGTCGTCCGCCGCTCGGCCGGCGGCGTCGCGCTTCTGTTCGGCCTGTTCTTCATCGCGCCGATGGTGTTCGGCGCGCTCAGCGACACGCTCGGCGGCTGGACGCTCCAGACCGCGTTCGAATCGCTGAGCACGACGATCACGCTGCCTCCGGACGCGGCGCGGCCGTCGGCGGGGCAGGCGGTGGCCGTCTGCGCCGTCCACTTGGTGGTGGCCTTCGCCGGAGCCGCGCTGTTGATCGAACGGCGGGATGCCTGACCCCAGTAGCCGACACAGAGCGACACGATGGGAGGCGGATCACCCTTCCTTCGGCAGATCGAGGTGCTCACGCAGGGTGCTGCCTTGGTATTCCGTGCGGTAGGCGCCACGGTCCTGGAGTTCCGGCACCAGGGTGTCGACGATGTCAGCCAACGAAGACGGGATGAGGTGCGGCGTGATGTTGAAGCCGTCGACGGCCCGGGTGCGGACGTAGTGGACCCATTCGTCCGCGACCGTCGACGGAGTGCCGACGAAGGTGCGTTGGCTGGGCTGGACTTCCAGGACGAGCTCGCGGATCGACAGGTCGCGTTCCTCGGCCAGCTCACGCCATTTGCGAATCCGCTCTGCCTTCCCGGTGCGGTGCTCGATGGAGATGGTGCCGCGGGAGGGATCCAGCTCGCTGTCGGTGGGCTCGATGTCGGGCAGCGGGCCGTCCGGGTCGTAGGCGGACAGGTCGGTGCCCCAATACTGTTCGAGGAAGGCGATGGCGCGAGGGCCGGACACCTGCTCGTCGCGCACCCAGCGGGCCTTGTCCTGGGCCTCGGCCTCGGTGCTGCCGAGGACGACGGCCGCGCCGGGCAGGATGCGCAGGGAGTCGGCGGTGCGGCCGTGACGGGCCAGGCGGGCGCGCAGGTCGGCGGCGTAGGCCACGGCCTTCTCGTAGGCGATGTTGGCGGAGAACACGACGTCGGCGTGGCGGGCCGCCAGTTCGCGGCCGCCGTCGGAGTCGCCGGCCTGGAACAGGACGGGGCGGCCCTGGCGGCTGGCCGGAACGGTCGCGGTGGCCCGCAGCCGTACCAGTTCCGTGTCCCACTCGACCGTGTCGATCGCGCCCGCGCGGGCCCAGGTTCCAGTTGTGGCCGCGTCCGGTCCGTCGGCGACGGCGTCCGGGGCCCAGGAGGCCCACAGCGCCTTGGCCGCTTCGACGAACTGGCCGGCCCGCTCGTAGCGGCGCTCGTGTTCCAGCCAGCCGCCGTGCCGGAAGTTCTCACCGGTCCAGGCGTTGTCCGTGGTCACCACGTTCCACCCGGCCCGCCCCTCGGACAGCAGGTCGAGGCTGGCCAGCCGACGCGCCAGGTCCGCGGGGTAGTTGTAGGTGGTGTTCTGGGTCGCGACCAGACCGATCTTCTCGGTCACCGCGGCCAGCGCCGAGAGCTGGGTGATGGCGTCGGGGCGACCGGCCACGTCGAGGTCGTAGACCCGCCCGCGGTTCTCCCGCACCCGCAGGCCCTCGCCGAGGAAGAACGCGTCGAACAGGCCGCGTTCCAGCAACTGGGCGACCTGGACGAAGGTCTCGATCTCGGTGTGCGGCGCGGCCGACGGGTCGCTCCAGATCAGCTGGGGCCCGACGCCGGTGAAGAACACTCCCAGATGGACCTGCGCGTGCGGGTCGTACGGCGCGCCGGTGGACGCGGTCACATCAGTGCTCGTGTTCACGTGCGTGTTCAAGTCCGTGTTCGCGTTCGTGTCGGTCATATCGCTGTCCTGACGGCGTCCGTGGTCGCCGCGGCGGCGAACCGGTTGGCGGGGCGGGCCAGCCCGAGCGTGTCGCGCAGGGTGCGGTCGGGCTCGGGCGCGCGGTGCAGCCTGGCCGCCGCGAGTGCGGGCAGGACCTCGGCGGTGAGCACCGGCAGATCGACGGCGAGCACGGCGGGATGCAGCCTGACCCCGTCCACGACCTCGGCCAGGCCGATCAGCAGCTCGGTCAGCTCGGCGGCCGGGCCGACGTGGCGCAGCCGGCCGGTCTCGGGCCAGTGGCTCGCGGCCTCCAGCGCGGCGAGCCGATCCTCGGCGGGAACGTCGGCATCGAGCACGACCTCGATCTCTGCGAAGACCAGCGGGGCTCCCGCGTCCCGAGCCGCCTTCGCCCGGGCGGCGATGCCGAACGGATCGGGGTGCCCGACCAGGACGACGTCGACCTCGGCGTCCAGCTCCAAGGCATCGGCGGCGAGCACGACGACCTGGCCCTGCGGCGGGCGCGGGGTGATCAGCGGACCCTTGACCGTGAAGTCGCCGCCCTGGAAGTCGATCGGGTGGACCCGGTCGACGTCCAGATAACGGCCGGTGGCGACGTCCTTGATCACGGCGTCGTCCTGCCAGGAGTCCCACAACGCGCGGGCGACGGCGACGACGTCCGCGGTCTCGCGCCGCAGCGCGTCCGCGGTCCGCGGCAGTCCGCCGACAGTGGCGAGGGCGTCCTCGCTGTTCGCGGCGCCGACGACCCAGGCCGCGCGCCCCTTCGACGTGTGGTCCAGGCTGGCGAGCTGGGTCGCCAGGTGGAAGGGCTCTGTTGTGGTGACGTGGAGGGTCGGCGCCAGCCCGACGCGGTCGGTGACGACCGAGACGTAGGCGGCGCGGGTCCCGGCCTCGATACGTCCGGCGGCGTCCGGGCCCGCACCGCTGCCGGGCTCGCGGTCAGTCTGGCGGTCGGTCTGGCGGTCGGCTTCGCGGTCGGTCTGGCTGCCGGCCTCGCGATCGGGGCGGCCGACGTTCGGCGGCAGCGGCCCGTCGTCGAAGGTGACCAGGGCGAAACCGGCCCGCTCGGCCTCGGCCACCACCTTCCGGACCGCGGCCGGGGTCAGCACCGCGCCCGGCGGGCGGCCGGAGTGGCGCCACGCGGCGGGGTGGGCGCCGTCGCCGTCCACTTCCAGTGCGAGATGGAACCCGCCGCCGCGAGGGCTTCCGGTTCCAGCGTGTTCAGCGGTTCCAGGCGGATGGTGCGTCACGAAGCATGCCTCCAGTCGTGGTTCTTTTCCGGCGCGGCGCGGCTCACGCGACCAGCGGCAGCAGGTCGGCGAGCCACTGGTGGGTGTCCGGCAGCAGGGAGTCCGCCGGCCGGTCGCGGCCTCGATCCAGCTGATCGCCGGGACCACCGACGCCGGTTGTCTGGGGTGGAGCGCGACCAGCGCGCCGTCCGCGGCCAGGGTGATCTGGGCCGCCCTGGGGATGGCGCCGCCGCCGCGCCGTTCGCCGAGCGCGGCGAAGTAGCCGCTGACGAGGCGCACCGCCGGTCCGTACGCCCGGCCCGGGCGGTCGAGCGCGTCCGCCAGGTCCAGGCCGTGCACGACGGCTTCCACCAGGCGGGTCACGGTGTAGTCGGCCAGCGTGATGTCGCTGGCGGCGCCGCCCAGGACCAGGCCCGGGTCCCCGGACCGCAGGATCGCCGCGGCCGTCGAGGCCGCCACCTCGTGCAGCCCGGCCAGCTCCGGGAGCCGGGCCCGGGCCCGCGACCCGGAGCTCGCGACCGAGCGGGCCTGCTCGGCGATGAGCGAGGAGAACAAGCCCGAGCCCTGATACCAGTCCAGCGCGTCCTGGATCGGGGAGCCGTCCCCGGACGGCGGGGTGTGCGCCATCCGGAACACGTGCTCGGCGTTGGTGATGGCGTGCCCCAGCAGATCGGCGACCCGCCACCCGGCCAGGCGGGTCGGCGCCCGCCAGCCGGCGGAGCGGACCGACCGGAGCAGTTCGTCCAGGAGGAAGTACTGGAACGCCAGGGCGTCGCAGACGTCGTCGAAGGTCGGCGGCCCGGGCCAGCGCCACCAGGGGAAGCGGTACGGCTCGGGAGCCGGCCGCGGGGGCCTGGGCGCCTTTCGGGCCCGGCTCTGTCGTCTCAAGGCCGTGGCCGGGGTCGGTGTCAACGCCTTCGATCCTCTCGCGGCGCCCGGCCGGGCCGGCGCTCACCAGGTGGAGCAGTAATTCATATAAACCTTATGGAGATAGTAGAGCACGAGAGAACGGCGCCCGCACGACCCCGATCACGGCATGGACCTGCGTCCTCCAGAGTGTGAGACGCCAGTGGCAGTCCGGGCGCCCGCCCCGACATGATGAAGCTCTCCACAAACCACACTTGCCCAGTAGGCATTCGTAAGCGCCCGCGAGCTCGGCCGAGGAAGACCCCGATGAGCACCACATCTCCGAAGATCAGCACTCTGTCCTTCCTGACCCCGGGCAACTTCCCGGACGACGATCCGTACACCGGGCTCGAACAGACCCTGGCCCTGTTCGAGCTCGGCGAACGGCTGGGCTTCGACGGGGCCTGGATCCGACAGCGGCACCTGGAGCACGGTGTCGGCTCCGCGGCCGTGTTCCTGGCGGCGGCGAGCCAGCGCACCCGCCGCGTCGAACTCGGCACCGCGGTCATCCCGATCGGCTACGAGAGCCCGTTCCGCCTGGGCGAGGACCTGTCGATGGCCGACGTGCTGTCCCGGGGGCGGTTGCAGGTCGGGCTCAGCGCCGGTACGCCGCCGCACGCGGACCTGATCGGCCACCTTGTCTTCGACGGCGACTGGCGGACCTACGACCTGTCCTACGGACGCATAGCCCGGCTGCTGGCGAACCTGCGCGGCGACTTCCTGGGAGACCAGGACACGGTCATCCAGTCCCCGGGCAACACCCAGCGGCCCCGTCTCCAGCCGCACAGCCCCGGGCTGCCCGACCGGATCTGGTACGGCGGCGGCAGCGGCCGGTCGGTGCGCTGGGCCGCGGAGAACGGGCTGAACCTGCTGACCGGCAACATCGTCTTCGGCGAGGATTCCGACGACTTCACCACCGCGCAGCTGGCCCTGCTCGCCGACTACCGGCGCCTCGTCGACCCGGCGCGGCCGGCCCGCGTCGCGCTGGGCCGGGTGATCGTCCCGCTGGACGGCGCCGACCGCGCGACCCGGCAGAAGTACCGCGAATACGCAGCGAGCCGCCATGAACGCACCCTCAAACCGCAAGGCGAACGCCGGGTCCTGTTCGCCCCGGACCTGGTCGGGACCGCCGAGCAGATCCTCGAACAGCTGGCGGCCGACGCCGTCCTGGCCCAGACCTCCGAGCTGCGGCTGGAACTGCCCTACGAGTTCCACGGCGACGACTACGAGCAGATCCTGCACGACACCGTGGCCCTGATCGGCCCGGAGCTGGGCTGGACCGCCGCCACCGACGCGCAGGTCCGGACGGCGGAGCAGCCCGCGGCGTCGGCATGACGCACGCACCCGCCCCGACCACTCCCCAGCCGCTCGACGGCGGCACGTCCGCCGCGCCGGCTTCCTCCACCCGCAACCCGTTCGCGGCGCTGGCCGTCCGCGACTACCGCATCTACCTGTTGACCGGCCTGATCTCCAACATCGGCACGGCGATGCAGCTGATCGGCCTGGACTGGTTCGTGCTGACGCGCACCCACAGCGGGACCGCGGTCGGCTGGACCACCGGGCTCCAGTTCGCCCCGGTGCTCCTGTTCGGGCTGTGGGGCGGAGTGCTCTCCGACCGTTACAACCGGCGCGTCCTCCTGCTGACCGCGCAGACGCTCTACGCGGTGCAGGGGGTGATCCTCAGCATCGCCGTATTCAGCGGCCACGCGCCGCTGTGGCTGATCTACTTCCTGTCCTTCGGACTGGGCTGCGTCTTCACCGTGGAGAACCCGGCCCGGCTGTCGTTCGTCACCGAGCTGGTCGGCAGCGCCCTGATACCGAACGCGGCCGGGCTCAACATCCTGTCCCTCAACGTGGCGCGCCTGGTCGGCCCGGCCATCGCCGGGATGCTGATCGCGGCCGTCGGCACCGGCTGGGTGTTCGCGATCAACACCGCGTCCTTCGCCGTCGTGATCGCCGGCCTGGCGGTCATCCGGCCCGGGCCGGCGGCGACGCCCCGGGCCCGGACCCCGTGGAAGGGCGCCGGCACCGCCGGACTGCGCTACGTCGCCGCCCGACCGCGGCTCCTGGCGGTCCTGGCGATCTTCGGGCTGGTCATGACGTTCGGGGTGAACTTCCCGATCACGCTGACGCTGTTCGCCGGACAGGTCTACCGGGTCGGCTCCGACGGACTCGGCTTCATGTCCACCGCGCTCGCGATCGGCACGATCGCCGGAACGCTCGCGGCGTCGTCGCAGCGGGCCGCCCCGCGGGTCGGCAAGGTCGTGGTCGGCGCGGTGCTGTTCGGCGTCGCCGAGACCGCCGCCGCGCTGGCGCCGAACTACCTGGTGTTCCTGGCGCTGCTCGTGCCGGCCGGGTACGGATTGATGGTGCTCAACACCGCGGTCAGCGCATACGTGCAGACAGAGGTCGACGAAGCCGTACGAGGGCGGGTGATGTCGGTCTACACAGTGGTCGCGATGGGAGGAACCCCGATCGGCGGCCCGGTGATCGGCTGGATCAGCCAGCACGGCGGCGTGCGCTGGGGAATGGGAATCGGCGCGGCGGCCTCCATCGCCTTCGCGGGACTGATCGCCCTCTGGCTGGCACACCGCCTGGCCGAGCGGAGTCCGGCGACCGCGCCGAGACCGCAAGCGCTCCCGCCCGTGACGATCGCCTCTCCGCACAAGTGCCGGACGGTCGTACCGGCGCCCAACAGTGAATGCGAGGCCTGATCAGGGGTCCGGCCGATCAGGCCTCGCAGTCGGTGACAACGCCGTCATCGCGTCCGCGACCGAATAAGCAGCGCCCTCAGATCCCGGTGTGAGTATGCGCGGCCCAGAACGTGGGCGTGGCGGGGTAGTCGCCACGGAGCGCGCGGACGGCGTGGTGCAAGGCTCGCGCCGAGCCGGCGGTGTCGGGCGGTGTGCTGCCGTCGCTGGTGAGGCGGGTGTAGAAGTCGGTGGCGATCTGGGTAGCACTGCCGTCGTCGACCGGCCACAGCGTGCCGATCGCGTTCCGGTAACCGGCCAGATGGAAGGCGCCGGTCAGGTGGACGGCCTCGTCGGCCAGGCGCGGGTTGGTGGAGGACGTGTCGCAGGCGGACAGATAGGCCAGCGAACCGGTCAGACGCAGGGCGCTGATGTCGGCGACGGTCAGCGGGTCGGTCTCGTGGTCGTGCAGGATCAGCCGGGAAGCGGCCGGGTCGGTCCAGTCGGCCAGGCCGTGGCAGGAGAAATGCGCCACCGGGTGGGTGGGGAGCGCCGCGAGGACCTCGGCGCGGACGGGATGGCCGGGTCGCGAAGCCGCGGGAATCAGGGCGGCGACGGCCTCGGACTCGGCCTCCACCCCGGTCAGGGGCGTGGTGCCGGGCGCGTCGGGCACCGCGACGATCAGGGTCGCTTCGGTGACGGCCGGCCGGTGCGAGCGGGCATATGCCAGGGCTCTCACAGTCAGGGTGTAGGAGGAGACGACTCGGTCCAACACTGTGCGCGGAGCCGCCTTGACCGCCGCGTCGGCGTCGCCGAGGTCGCGATGATGGCCTGCGGCGTGCACCGGCAGGTAGCCGGTGACGCCGACCGGACACCACCACAGCCGCGTCCAGTCGGCGTCCTGCGGGGGAAGGCCGGTGCGGCCCAGCGCGGTCAGGACCGGGTCCGCGACGACGTCCCACAACCAGGCCAGCACGTCGAGGATGTCCTGCTGGGCTGCTTTGCGCGCCGCAGAGCTCTGATCCAGGGAGGTCGCGATGCGACGGGCTTGGAGGAGTTGTTCGGCGCGGTCGCTGGCGTCCTGCCGAGTGAGCCGGTCGAGGTTGACGACCCGCACCGGGTTCGCGGCGTCGCCGGTGACGACGAGCGCGTCGGAGCGGGCGGACGCGGTGGTGAGGAACACGATCGGACCATCAGCGGCCTGGGCGGTGAGCTCCGTGATGTCCGGCGCGGCCAGGAATCCTGCGAAGCCGTCGACCGTACGAATCCGGCCGACCAGGCTGTCCCATTCGCTCTGGGCCCGCTGCCGGGCCTGGGCCAAGTCTTCACCGCGCGTCCGGTCCGGCCGGCCAGCGGCAGCCCCCGCGGCACTGCTTGTCCGGCCCGAGGAGCGGTCCAGCGCCTCCCGGCGGTCTCGCAGGTCCTCGAACTCCCGGGCCAGCGCGGGAGCATGCTCGCGCAGCCGGGCCACATCGTTGCCGCGGGCGTCGATGACGTCGGCGACCAGCATTCCCCGCGTGGCTTCCAACAGCTCCACCGCGCGCTGCGGATCCCCGGCGGCCAGCGCGGCCGCCGCGGCCACCTCCGCGAGGGAACCGATCCGGCCGATCCGGTGCTCCCGGTCGTCGCGAGCCAGGGTACGGAGATTGACCTGCGGCAGCAGGGCCACGGCCGACTCCGCCGCAGCCAACCGCTCGCCGACGTCGGTCAAGAGGGCGGCGAGTTCACGGTGGGCTTCAAGCCGCACCAGCACAGTGGCGGCGGTGATCCGCGAGGCCGTCCGATAGACCTGTACCGCCTCGGCCGAAGCCTGGGGATCACCGGTCCGCTCGAACAGCGTCCGCAACGCATTGCCCAGGTTGCACAGCCGGGGCGCGCGGTCGGGATGGTCCTGCGGGGTGGCCTGGACGGCTTGCCGCCCGACGTCCACCGCCTCGGCCAGCTGCGCAGTGTCGCCGGTCCGCCCGAACAGCGTCTGCAACGCGGCACCGAGGTTGTTCAGATGACCGGCGCGTTCGGGGTGGTCGTCCGGGGTGGCCTCGATGGCCTGCCGTTGGACGTCCACCGCCATGGCCAACGGCCCCGTGTTGCCGGTCCGTCCGAACAGCGCCTGCAACGCGGCGCCGAAGTTGTTCAGATGTCTGGCGCGGTCGGAGCTGTCCTGGGCGGTGGCCTCGACGGCTTGGCGGCCGGCCTCCACCGCCTCGGCCAGCAGCGCGCCGTCCCCGGTCCGCCCGAACAACGTCTGCAACGTCGCGCTGAGGTTGTTCAGGAGCCCGGGGCGGTCGGGGTGGTCCTCGGGCGTGGCCTGGACGGCTCGGCGAGCCGCGTCCGCACCCTCGGCCAGCAGCGCGGTGTCGCCGGTCCGCTCGAACAGCGGCTGCAAGGTCGCGTTGAGGTTGCTCAGGTGTCTGGCATGGTCGGGATGACCTTCCGGCGACGCCTGGACGGACCGCCGCCCGACTTCCACCGCCTCGGCCAGCAGCGCCGTGCTGCCGGTCCGCACGGACGACGCCCGCAACGCGAGGCTGAGGCTGTTCAGGTTTCCGGCGAGGCCGGGATGGCCTTCGGGCGTGGCCCGGACAGCTCGGCGGGCGGTGTCCGTGGTCTCGGCCACCAGCGCGATGTCACCGGTCCGCTCGAACAGGGCCAGCAGCGTGACGGTGAGGTTGCTGAGACACGCAAGGTGAGCCGGATGGTCCTCCGGGATCATGGGCAGGGCATCGCGGAAGAGGCCGACGGCTTCAACCAACTGCGGCAGTCGACCGCTGTTCTGGTAAGCCCTGGACAAAGCCGTGGCGCGCCCGACCATCAGGTCGACGCGCTCGGCTTCTTCGGTCTTTGCCGTGGAATGGGCGAAGAAATCGCGCAACGGCGCGGGGACCGCACTGGGCGCGAGCCGGTACACCGGAAGCAGAAAGCGCACTGCGGCATCGAATTCCGCCTCTTTGGCGTCCTCGGGAAGCGCCTGGAAACGTGACCAGTGGAACAAGCCGAGCGCCAGCGAGGCCTCCAGATCCTGCTCGGGATCCGTGGCCCGGGCCAGGGCCGCGGCCTCCTCCGCGGCCGCGCCGGTCAGCACCCCGGCCACGTCCTCGGCGTCTCCGAGTCGCTCCAGGCGACGCCGGAGTGCGAAAAATGCGGCGTCACGAGCATCCATATTCTGCGATCCCTCTCCCCGGCGGAACTGTTCCGAGAGAGTATCGCAGCGCACGATGACTTGCTTTTGTCATTGAGTCGCATCAAAACCGCCGATTCCCGGTATCGGCGCTGACCGCCAATTCCTGTGTACTCAGCGACAAGACGCCCGACTTCCGGCCCGGCACTGTTGGCGCCGTAAGCGCAGCCGACAGTTCGCTGAACAGCTGAAAGGGCCCCTCATGACAAACCCGAACGCTTCTCCCCGCTTAGCCGACGGCGCGGTCCTCGCGCTGCGGCTCGGCCTCGCGATCGTCTTCGTGGCACACGGTTCGCAGAAACTCTTTGGAATGTTCGGCGGCGGCGGTATCTCCGGAACCGCGAAGTTCTTCGCCTTCGTGGGAGCACACCCGGGGACTTTCTGGGCCGTGGTCGGCGGCGTCGCGGAGTTCGGCGGCGGACTCGCCGTGGGGCTGGGGCTGCTCAGCCGTGCGGCCGCGGCGGTACTCGCCATCGACATGGTGATGGCGGTCGTCCTGTACAACGCCGACAACGGCTTCTTCTCGGAGAAGGCCACCGGCGGCTGGGAGATCAACATGGTGCTGGCCTGCATGGCGCTCAGCGTCGCACTCACCGGCGCGGGCCGAGTCAGCGCCGACGCCGTGCTGCACAACCGCTTCGGTTCCGACGGCTGGACCGGCCGAGTCCTGAACCTCGCCGCCTGAGCAGACGCCCATCAGCACCGGGCGCGAGAGGATCGACCTCTCGCGCCCGGCGCCGGCTCGTACGCCGGGAAGATCTCCACCGGCGTTGCCCTCCCCGCCAACGCACCCGCGGGGAGGAGCGGCTCTCCTCTAGGGAAGCGACCAAATCTGGTTCGAGCCGCCATTGCAGTCCCAAATATCCAGCTGAGTGCCGTTGGCCGTGCTGAACGCCGGATCGTCCAAGCACTTGCCGGAGTTCGGGTTCAGAAGCGTGCCGTTCGACTGCGGCTGCCAGACCTGGGCGCCGGTGCCGTTACAGTCCCAGAGCTCCACCTTGGTGCCGTCAGCCGTGCCGGCGCCGGTGACGTCCATGCACTTCCCGAGCACCTGCAGAGTGTTGTTGCCCGGCACGGTCCACTGCTGCGCGGTGCTGCCGTTGCAGCCGTAGATCTGGATCGAGGAGCCATTGGCGGTACTGGCCGCGTTGTCATCCACGCACAGCGACGGCGAGGCCGAGACACCGGCGAGGATCGGACCGGACACCGAACCGCCGGCGCCGCTCCACTGCTGGTTGGCGCCGCCGTTGCAGGTCCACAGTTCCAACCCCGAACCGTTCGGGTTGGTGGTGCCCGTGACATCGAGGCACAGACCCGATTGGACGCCGACGATCGTGCCGTCGGTCTTCATGGTCCACTGCTGATTCGCCTGGCCGTTGCAGTCATAGATGGAGACGGGCGTCCCGGCCGTGGTCCCGGCGCCGAACGCGTCGAAGCACTTGCCCTCCAGGCCCAGCGTCTTCGCCGAACCGTTGTAGGTCACGCTCTGGTACGGGCCGCCGTCGCAGTCCTGGATCTGCAACTGCACGCCGTTGTAGGTGGTGCCCTGGGGCGCGTAGGCGCACCGCCCCGACAGCTTGCTGACCAGCGGCGCACCGATCGTCGCGGCACCGGCCACCGGAACGACACGCAGCAGCCGGGACCCATGGCTGGGTACTGACGCGCTGAACGAGCCGGTGAAGGTCCCGAGGTTGCTGTGGCTCCACAGATCCCGGACCGTCGCGCCGCCGTTGAAGCCCAGGTCGGCGAAGTTCGCGCTCACGGTGGCGGCCGAACCGCTGAGATTGAACAGGCCGACGGTGTAGCTCCCGTCGCCGTTGGACGCCCACCAGGTCTGCTCCGGCGCGCCCGACACGACCGGGTGCGCCGGCCGGCCCGTCCGATCCACCCCGAGCACCTCGTCGTTCGTCAGCAAGGCCAGGTCGGCGGACGTCATCCGGGTCAGGTCCGTGCCCAGGATCAGCGGCGAGGAGGTGATCGCCCACAACGACGTCTGCGTCCGGCGCTCGTCGTCGGTCAGACCGACCGACGCCCCGTTGCCGACTTCGAGCGAGTCCGGATCGGCCCAGCCGCCGGGGG
The DNA here is from genome assembly GCF_039531695.1 of Catenulispora yoronensis. Classification (NCBI taxonomy): domain Bacteria; kingdom Bacillati; phylum Actinomycetota; class Actinomycetes; order Catenulisporales; family Catenulisporaceae; genus Catenulispora; species Catenulispora yoronensis. Next base: position 146,705 of record NZ_BAAAQN010000001.1, on the reverse strand, counting down.
CGTCGTACTGCGCCCACGCGGGCAGGTCGGTGAACCGGACCGCGACCTTGGACCAGTTCGTCAGGGTGCTGCAGTAGCACTCGACGTCGTCGTCGACGCGCCATCCGTTCGCGTACTGCCGCCAGATCGGGCCGTTCTTGACGTCCAGGGAGTTGGACAGCTCCAGGTGGATGGTCCGGCCGGTCTGGTTCAGCGCCTGCGACCAGTGCTCGACGTCCGCGGTGTCCCCGCCGCTGCCGCCGACCCCGTCGATCTTGAGGTAGTCCACGCCCCAGGAAGCGAGCTGACCGGCCCAGGAGTTGAGGAACGCCTGCGCGGCGGCCGGGTTCTTGGCGTAGTCGATGTAGTACATCGCGCCGTCGTGGAAGTTGAAGTTCGGCTCGTAGCTGGTCGTGTTGGAGACGATGTCCCGCGCGTGGAACGAGGTCCCCTGGATGGGGGTGTTCTGGTTGTAGGCCGCCACCGGGATGCCTGGCGTCACGTACATCCCGAACTTCTCGCCGTGATTGTGAACGTAGCTCGCGACCGCGGACATGCCGTTCGGGAAGCGCGACGAGTCGATCACCCATCGGCCGTACGCGTCGACGGTCGTCCCCGGATTCAGGTAGTAGAAGTCGTCGATGTTGATGTAGGTGAACCCATGAGCGACCAGCCCGGTCGAGGACATCGCGGCGGCCTGCGCCTCGATGTCGGCCTCGGTCGGGTTGTACCGGACCGAGCTCCAACTGCTCCACCCGGCCTGAGGAGTCAGGGCGGCGCCGTTCGCCTGGGCCCGCGCCGGGGCCCCGCCGGCCCCGATCCCGACCATGACCGAGGCCACCAACGAGAGCGCGCTGAGCAGACGGGACAGCACCCTGCGCTCCGGCAGGGGAGGAACGCGGCGCGAACGCCGCCTGAAGGGATTCATGGGTGCTCCAACTCTGATACCGGAAGTGCGGGAAATCGCCCGACCGCGGGCGGGGACCGCGTCCGCACCCCGTAAGCATCAGCGTCCTGATGGCTGCCGCGTCCGCTGCCCAGTGAACACCGGGCTCGATGGCTCGTCAAGTAAAACGAACAGGAAACAACGCAACCGACCGCAAGGTGACGCGACATGCGCCCGCCTCCGAGGTGTGGTTTGGGATGCCATATTCCGTCATAGCCTGCGAGAAGAGGCGAGCGCAAGGCCTTGCGTCGGCACGACTTACGAGTGTCAGGCCTCAGGGGTCTTGACGCCGTTTAAACACAGCCGCACAATGTCGGAAACGTTTCCGATGCGTGGTGAACGCCATCGAAAGCGTCCTTGGCGTCATTGCTCGGACGGACGGCCCTCACCGTCCGGTTCTCTCCTCGGCTGTTTGGTGCGGTCGGCCGGGGCCATCGCACAGGTCGCTCATTCTTGAGACGTGTAAGAACCGGACCCGAAGGAATCTTCATGAGATTCAAGGACACCCCGCTCCGCCATGCCCGGAACCGGACCGGCGCGTTCGTCGGCGCGGTCGCGCTGGCCACCACGAGTCTGGCGGTCGCCACCTCCACGGAGGCCGCCGCGCAGGCCGCCCCGAGTGCCACGGTCACCCCGAACGCCACGGCCACCGGCGCGATCACCGGATATCAGGGCCTGTGTCTGGACGACTACGGCAACTCCAACGCCAACGGCACCAAAGCCGACGTCTACACCTGCAACGGGACGCCCGCCCAGCAGTGGACGGTGGCGGCCAACGGCACCTTGCAGATCAACGGCAAGTGCCTGGACATCACCGGCGCGGCCACCGGCAACGGCGCCCTGATCGAACTCTGGGACTGCAACGGCGGCGGCAACCAGGTCTGGCAGGCCCAGCCCAACGGCGAACTCCTCAACCCCGTCTCCGGCCGCTGCCTGGACGACCCCGGCTTCAACGCCACCCCCGGCACCCAGCTCGACCTGTGGGACTGCAACGCCGGAGCCAACCAGATCTGGCACCTGCCCACCGGCTCCGGGGGAGGCGGCGGCACCGGCGGCCAGCCGCCGGCGTCCTTCTGGGGCAACACCGCCGCGATCCCCGCGGCCACCCACGTCCTGGAACTCAAGATCGAGAACCAGACCAACGGCCAGTACCCCGACAGCCAGGTGTACTGGAGCTTCAACGGCCAGACGGCGTCGATCGCCCAGCAGCCGTACATCGACATGCCCGCCAACTCCGCCGGGCGCATGTACTTCTACCTGGGCTCCCCGAACGGCCCGTACTACGACTTCATCGAGTTCACCGTCGGCGCCTCCTCGATCAACGTCGACACCACGCAGGTCGACCGGTTCGGACTGAAGCTCGCCCTGCTGCTGCACGGCCACGACGGCTCCGACCAACAGGTCGGCGTGAACTACTCGACCTTCCAGGAAAGCCGCTCCGCCACCTTCCAGCGGTTCGTGAACTCCGTGCCCGCCGAGTTCAAGGGCCTGGGGACCGACCAGGCGCCCTACGGCATTCCGGCTCCCGGCAACGACGCGGCGTTCCAGCCGGGCGGCTCGCATGCGAACTACTACAGCGCCTACGCCGCGTCGGTCGGTGACTCCTCGGACACCACCGCGCAGATCTTCGGTTGCGCCGGCACTCTGGCCACCAACGCCCAGTTCTGCGCCGCGATCAACCGCCACGTCGCCCAGCTGCCGGTCGGCCAGCAGTCCACGCCCGGCCTGTTCTACCAGGCCGCGTCGGCCAACTACTACGCCCAGTTCTGGCACCAGAACTCCATCAACGGCCTGGCGTACGGCTTCCCCTACGACGACTACGCCGGTCAGTCCTCGGACATCAGCGTGAACAACCCGCAGTACCTGGTCGTCGCCGTCGGCTGGTAGCCGGCCCGTCATCCGCACACCGAGCACTGAACACAGAGCACTGAACACTGAACACAGAGCACTGAACACCGAGGAGTCGACCATGCCCTTGCGCAAAAGCGCCACGGCAGCACTAACAGCCCTAGCCGCAGCGATCGGCAGCACCGGACTGATGGCCGCGAGCGCGGATACCGCGTCGGCGGTGACCGTGGTCAATTGGCCCGCGCACGTGTTCGCACCCTATGCGGACACCTGGAGCAGCAACATCACCCTTAACGGCGTGGCGAGCAGCTACGGCACGAAGTTCTTCACCATCGCGTTCGTCGACGGCGCAGGCTGCCACTGGAACATCGGCCAGCAGTCCTCCTTGCAGTCGCAGATCTCCGCGCTGCGCTCCCAAGGCGGAGACGTCTCGATCTCCTTCGGCGGCTACACCACCGACCTCAACCTGACCGAGATCGGCGACGCCTGCTCCACGCCCCAGGCCGCGGCGGCGCAGATCGAATCCGTCGTCACCACCTTCGGCGTCACGCACCTGGACTTCGACATCGAGGCGAACTCCCTGACCAACTCGGCCGGAATCACCCGCCGCAGCCAGGCCCTGGCCCAGGTGCGCTCCTGGGCCAACAGCAGCGGCGTCCCGCTGTCGGTCTCCTACACCCTGCCGGTGCTGCCCTCCGGCCTCACCGGCGACGGGCTCAACGTCGTGCGCAACGCGGTGGCCAACGGCTTCACGCCCGACATCGTCAACGGCATGGCCATGGACTACGGCACGTCCGGCACCCAGATGGGCAACGCCGCCGACCAGGCGGTGGACGCGCTCGCCGGCCAGGTCGCCGGAGTCTTCGGCATCTCCACGGCCGCGGCGTACGGACGGATCGGCGTCACCCCGATGATCGGCCAGAACGACAGCGCGGGCGAGATCTTCACTCTTGGCGACGCCTCGAACCTGGAGTCCTACGCCGCCTCCAAAGGCGTGGCGCTCTTGTCCTACTGGGACCAGAACCGCGACAACGGCGGCTGCCCCGGACAGACTTCCGCCTCGGGCACCTGTAGCGGACTGAGCCAGAACACCGGCGACTTCGCCACCACCTTCCAGCGCTTCACCGGAGGCGGCACCTCCGGCGGCGGCCGGACCGGTCCGGTGACCTCCGGTATGGCCGGCAAGTGCCTGGACGACTTCGCCGGGTCCAGCGCGAACGGCACGAAGGCGGACCTCTATTCGTGCAACGGCACCGGTGCGCAGCAGTGGACCGTGGCATCGAACGGGACGCTTCAGATCAACGGCAAGTGCCTGGACATCACCGGGGCGGCGACCGGCAACGGCGCGCTGGTCGAGCTGTGGGACTGCAACGGCGGCGGCAACCAGCAGTGGACCGCCCGCAGCGGCGCCCTGGTCAACCCGGTCTCCGGCCGCTGCCTGGACGACCCGGGCTTCTCCACCACCGACGGCACCCAGCTCGACCTCTGGGACTGCAACGGCGGCGTCAATCAGAAATGGACGACACCGTAGAGGGCTGCTAGACCGCGCGGCGGAGGTCTGCTGTCCTCCGCCGCAGAGTCCTGCTACATCCCGCTGCCGCGCCGGTCCCGGCGCAGGAAGACGAAAGCGATCGCGCCCAGTGCCATGGCCGTCAGCAGCCCGCCGGTGATCAGACCGAGGTGGCCGCCCAACGACACCGCGTGCGCGGTCGCCGCTGCCGAGACCCCGGTGGTGTGCGGGAAGGTGATCAGGGCCCGCGAGGTCTTGTCGAGCAGTCCGCTGCGTAGTTCGATCGTCGCGTTCCAAGGTCCGTCCGGTACCGGGTCGGTGATCACGACCCGGACCGGTTCGGACTGCCCGGGTGCGAGCGTGGTGCCCAGGGTGACCTTGTAGGGTCCCGCGGTGAGCGATCCGTTGGTCGCGGCCAGCGTGAGCGCGCCCGACATGTCGACCGCCCGGCCGCCGGTGTTGTGGACCATCGCCTCGACGAAAGCGTGGTCCTGCGCGTCGCGGTGTGCCGTGAGCGTGTCGACGGTGAAGTCCGCGGCGGGCGGATTGTTGCCGCCGACCGAGAGGTACATCCGGATGCCGACCCGGTTGACCTGGGACACGGTGCCCGGGTTGGCCTGGGCGACCTCGGCCAGGACGACTCCGTACCGCTCTCCGGGCGCGGCGTCCTTCGGCACGGAGATGGTCACGGTCGCGTCCGTCGCGCCTCTCGCGGGGACCACGACGGCGTCCTGGTCCAGACTCGTCCAGGTAGTCAGCTCATTGACAGTGTGTTCCGGCTGCGGGACGAACGAGCCGCCGGCGACGACCGCGGCGTCCGGATAGACGGCGACCTTGAGCGGCTGGTGCGCGGTCGTCGAGATCTCGATCCGGCGGTGCACCACGGTGCCCGGGGTCAGATGGTCGATGATGTAGGCGCCGGCCCGGGGATCGCCCGCCTCGCTGACCGGGACGTCGAGCAGCCGCACACCGAAGCTGCCGCCGTCGGCCGCGGGTTGCTGCGGGGCGGTGGCCGTGCTCGTCGGCCCGGGGCTGGGGCCGAAGCCGTCCGTGGCGATGGCGGTGGACGAGGCGTCGAGGGCTGCGGCGGGAACGGATCCGTGAGCGGGAACGGATCCGAGGGCGGCCACGGTCAGAACCGCGGCCGCCGCTACCGCGCGGGCGGGAGTGCGCAAGAGTCGGGCCGTTCCTAGATCACGGTGTGGACGAGAGTGCTGGTGTACGTCCCCGGTGCCTGGCCGGCGGGAACGTTCAAACCGATCGTCGGGGTCCACGTCGCGCTGTTGATACCGGCAACGGTGGCGGTGGCGGTGACGACCGCGGTGTCCGGGTAGAGCGGCGGCCCGGGCGGCGTCGTGCCCACCACGGAGATGTTGCCGGTCGGGGTGACACCGCCGGTGTCGTAGTTGCTGTTCGGGCTGGAGGCGGGAATGAAGTGCCCGGCACCGTCGCCGAAGTCGTTCGCGTGCATGAACGCCGTCCACCCCGAAGCGACATTGCGGTTGTCGTTGACCGTGACGGCGGCGAGCGTGGCGGACACTCTCCGCGCGGCGGTGTTGTCCACGGTGCCCAACGTGACGTTCCCGGTCGGCACGGTGATGCTCAGCGCACTGTTACTGGTGACCTGGACCGTCAGCGGCGTGTTGCCGGTGGTGTCCGCGTCGGCCGGAAACACGGTGGACAGGCAGACAACCGCGGCCGTGACCAACGGCACGACGACGGCGCGAGGCGCACGAAGACGCATGCCGGCTCCTTTCACGAGGGGTGGAATCGAGGGGTGGAATCGAGGGGTGGATAGAGCGATGGATCGAGGGTGGATCGATTCGGTCCCGACCGTATTGATCACGGACTCCATCACCGCGCCGGACACGCCATTCCCGTGATTAGTACGACCGCGATACCGCCAGGCGGATGAACGGCGGCCGGAGCCGCGGGTTCGGACGAAAGATCCTTGCCGCCCACCGGTCGCCTGGTTGCACGTTTCCAGAGCGTCAGGGCACTCATTGGTATGACCGAAGAACCTGGCGAGAACATCCCGGCAAGGGATCGGCGACGTGCTGAAGGATCCTTCTTCGAGGCGGCCCGGGCAGATCGCGCGTTCCTCAGCGCCGCCGCTTGTGCCATCAGTAGCGTGTACGTCACCACGCAGTCGGCTGTCGCGACGACAGATGCCGCGGTGGTGGCCGTCGTGCTGTTGGTGCGGTCGGCCCGGCGACGGTGAGGCCGGCGCCGAGGCCGATGTCGTCCTGGCTTATGACAGACAGCTGATAGCGGGGAAGGACAGGTGTCGATGGACGCGGAGGCGTTCTCGTCGTTCTTCCGCAGCGAATACCCCAGGCTGGTCGTCCACCTGATAGCCAGGGGGTACGCCGATTTCGCCGAAGACGCCGCCGAGGAAGCGATGAGGGAGGCGTACCAGAACTGGGCGACCATCTCCTCGCCCGCCGCCTGGGTCCGCACGGTCGCGGTCCGCGTCGCCGGTCGGCTTGCGGCGCGTGAGCGCCGACGGATCCAGGCGGAGGGAGCGTACGGGCATCAGACGTCGCGACGTGAGGTGCTTTCTCCCGAACTCGCCGCGGCGCTCTCCGAAGAACAACGTGATGTTGTGGAGCGGCTCGCGGGGATGCCGGAGGTTCGCCGACAGGTCCTGGCCCTGGCTTTCGACGGGTATAAAGTCAAAGAGATCGCCAGCGAACTGTCCATGCTGGAAGCCACTGTCCGCTCGCATCTGAGGCACATCCGCAAGGCGCTCGGCCCGAACGACGGCGGAACGGGAGGGGCGGTGTGAACATCGCAGGATCCGAACCCGACGACGAGATCGAGACGCTGACCCGGCTCCGATCGGCCGGTGAGGGGCTCGCCGAAGCCCTCGCCCCGGCCCTCGACATCGAGGCCCGCCTGGCCCGCGTCACCGGCGCCGCGTCCGCTGCGGAGACGGCGCCACCCAGAGAAACGGTCGTCGTCACCATGCGCCAACTTCTGGACAGCGGCGTGCACTTCGGGCACCAGACTCGGCGCTGGAACCCGAAGATGAAACGGTTCATCCACACCGAGCGCAACGGCGTCTACATCATCGACTTGGTGCAGTCGTTGTCCTACATCGACCGCGCTTATGAGTTCGTCAAGCAGACCGTCGCGCACGGCGGCACGGTGATGTTCATCGGCACCAAGAAGCAGGCTCAGGAGGCCATCTCCGAGCAGGCGACGCGCGTGGGCATGCCCTACGTGAACCACCGCTGGCTGGGCGGCATGCTGACCAACTTCAGCACCGTTTACAAGCGTATCCAGCGCCTGCGCGAGCTGGAGTTGATGGACTTCGACGACCCCGCGTCCTCCGGCCTGACCAAGGAGGAAGCGCTGTCCTTGAGCCGCGAGAAGGAGAAGCTGGAGCGCACCCTGGACGGCATCCGCGACATGTCCCGCCTACCGTCGGCGGTGTGGATCGTCGACACCAAGAAGGAGCACATCGCAGTCGGTGAGGCGCGCAAGCTGCGCATTCCAGTGGTGGCGATCCTGAACACCAACGGCGACCCGGACGAGGTCGACTACGAGATCCCCGGCAACGACGACGCGATGAGTTCCGTCGCCCTGCTGACGCGAGTGGTCGCCGACGCCGTCGCCGAGGGCCTGATGGCCCGGACCGGGCTGGGTACCGCCGCGAACGCGCTGGTCCACGACCCGCCGCTGGCCGACTGGGAACGCGATCTGATAGCCGCGGACGATGCCGAGACCGGCGAGACCGGCGAGGCCGCCAAGGTCGCCAAGCTGACCCAAGCGCCGATGACCGGCGAGAAGCCGAATGACGGCAGACTGGCCGGTTGACCACGGTGCTGATGCGCTACGGGCTGCCAGCAAGACAGGGCTCTACCGCGACGGCGGCGGTATTACCAGCGTCGCCAACACCGCGCGGTGGTCGGTCCGCGGCACGTCGTAGACGTGCACTGATTCGATGCCGATGGGAGCGGCCGCCAGCACATGGTCCAGGGCCACCGGTGGGATGAACGGATGTCGTCCATACGGACCCCAGGTCCCGGTGAAGCCCTCGCCCACGGCATTGGCCGCGTCGCGGTAACCATGGCCGATCAGACTCCGCAGCGGAGCATGATCGAGCGTCGCATTGAAGTCGCCGGCGAGGACGCGCAGTGTCCCCGGCGGCGTGTCGGCGGCGTACGGCTCGCGCGCCAGATCGGTGCGCCAGCAGTGGAGTTGGCCAAGGCTGAACGGCGAGCAGGTGTGGGCCGACTCCAGGAGCACCGGCATGCCGCCGGCCTTATTTACCGTCGCGTGGACCTGGTAGAAGCCACCCCAGTTCTTGCGATAGCCAGGCTCCTGGAGCGGCAGCCGCGAGAACATGGCCGATCCAGCGGCCAACGCCGAGGGATGACTCACCCGGTAGGGCAACAAGTCAGCAATGCCGGCCCGATCGAACCCCGCCTCAGCCTCCGCAGTGAGCTCCTGCACCAACAAAACATCCGGATGCCGAGTACGCACCAGCGCGACCACCGCATTCACATCCGCATCACCAAGACTGAGATTCGCGGTCATGACGCTCAACTCGGGCCCGCCAGGCCGCGCCGCCGCCGCAGAACCACCAAAAGCCCGCGGGAGGACACACACAGTGAGCGCGACAGAAGCGATAACCCCGAGCCCAGCCGCCAGCCATTCCCTACGCACCCCAGCGACAACCAGCGGGACAAGCGACAGGAGCGCAACGTACGGCGTGAACGCCAACACCTGCGTCGCCGGCGTGTAGGCGAGCACATTCGTCTCCAGCCCCGCGACCCGCACCACAGCCCACACAGGCGCCACCGCGAGCATCGCAAGGTAGGCCCAGCGACGTATCCGAACGATGGCAGGTCTCCGGCCTGGAGCGGCGCCCACCGGGCCGAGCGTTTCCATGAGAAGACAACCTAGCGGGCCTGCACGGCACATGATCAAGCCCCGGACAGCGAGTCCGACGAACTGGTCGTCGGCCGCCGGCTGTGCACATCGAGCACCCATGCCGATCGTGAGTCCTTCGACCCCATAGCGTTCCCAACCCGTGCCACGCGCGCCCCACACTCGATCTCATGACATGGGGGCCGCCGCCGCACTTCAGGAGACATCGCAGGGTCGGGATCGGCGGGATACTCGCCGGAGTGATCGGGCTGGCCACCGTGTTTCCCGTGATCGGATTCGTGCTGATCAACGAGTTCGGGCGGCGGGACTGTCCGCCGGCGCAGAAGCAGACTGCCGCCGACCTCTACAACGTCATCTCCGCGACTGTGGTCTCGCCCACGGTGTCGCACAGCCCCACCTTCTGCGACGGCGACGATCCCAACCCCCAAGTCGTCGCGGCCTTCAACGGCCCGTCCTCCGCCCCCGACGTCGTGGCCGCTTACCGTCGGCACGCGGCCGAGGTCGGCTGGCGTGAAGGCATGGCCATCGGCTCGTTGTGGCTGTGCTTCGACGGCGCCCTCGCCGACGGAACACGGATCGAGGTCCAAGTGTCGCCGAACACCGAAGCCAACGACGGCACCGCCCCGGCGTTCTTCGTGACGGGCTTCTACTCAGGCGGCCCCATGAACGTGGCCGCCTACTGCCACGACTCCCGGTAACGCCAGCTCCTTACAGAATCAGTTCCTCACATAGATCGTGTACTCCGGATTCGTGAACCCCACGTGGTACGCCGACAGCCCCGGCCACGACTCCAAGAAGTAGAACACCTGGTCCACGCCACGCGTCGGGGAGTTCCGCATCACCAGCACCTGCGCCCCGACGACGTTCGGATCCGCCAGCGCCTTCTTCCACACGTTCTGCGAACCGGACTTGGTCCCCTCGTAGATCACCCGGTCCAGGACCCGATAAGCGACCCGCTCGTTACCGACCAGGTTCACCATGATCGGACCAGTGGTCTGATGCTGAAGGTAGTTCTCAGCCTCGATCTGGAACTGCTGGCTGCCCTCCTCGTTCAACGACTCGCGGAGCAGCACCACCTGGTGGTTCGAGTGGACATACGCCGACATCCCGAGCAGGGCGGCGACCACGGCGGCCGAGACCGCGACGGTGGCGCCGTCGCTGAGCCGCCGGGACACGCGCGCCGTAACCCCGACCCGAGCCTGATCCGCCAAGTAGCCGATCAGAATCGCGGCCGGGATCAAGCCGATCAGGCCGTAACGGACGTTCAACAGGTCGCCGTTGACCGGCGGTATACCGATCGGCATCTGCCCGGATTCCAACGAGTACACGTAGAACGGCAGCAGCGTAAGCATCGCCAGGACCGGCAGCGCGCGGGCAGCCAGGCGCTCTCGATACAAGAACACCACCAGTCCGACGACAGCCAGCACCAGAACCAGCAGACCCATCGTCGAGATCATGGTCTGGGCATAGGCCTGCAAGCTCTTGGGCCAGCTGCCCACCTCGATGTCGCCCTGACGCCGCGCCATCTGCGCCTTGCTGGAATCCGGCCCGTTGTAGAAGTTCAACGGGTTGCCGGTGACCATCCAGTTGTAGACGAACCACAACGTCGCGGACACCGCCGCACCGAAAGCGACCCAGACCCCGGCCAGCCCCCTGACGTCGCGCCACGTGTGCCCCTGCTGCCGCGCGATGATCACGACGCAGACCGCCAGGACCGCCGACAGCACCCAGGCCTCGTACCGGCACAGCATGGCGAGCGAGTTGGCCACCGCCGCGTTGAGCAGATGCGTGGCCCTGCGGCTGCCCGCCCACTTGATGAGTTCGTAGACCGCCGCCAGTGTGAACGCGTAGAACGGCAACTCGTCCATCGCGGTGGTCTGCAAGAAGAGGATATTGACGTTGGTCCCGAACACAGCGGCCGCGATCACGCCCGCCGAGCGCCGACCATCGCAGAGTTCGACGACAATGCGGTAGATCAGAACCGTGGCCGCGACGTAGGACAGCCCCGACACGATCGACCCGGCCAGGCCGGTGACGTACAGCGTGGAGTTCCACGCGAACAACGCCTGCAATATGTGCGGCAGCGGGAGCCAGATGGTGCCGAGCTGCGCGATACCGGTGGTCCGGCTCGCCAGCACCCGGCGGCTGATCTCCAAGTGCGAGTAGGCGTCGTGGAAGCCGAGGGTCTCGCGGTTCAGCGCGAAGTGGACCGTCGCCACGACGGCCAGCACCGTCGCCACCCCGGCCACCACCCACACCACCAGATCACGCGGCGTGGCCTCGGGCTTGTCGACCCGGCTCGCCGAGCGGCGCGGCAGCAGGATCTCCTGCGTCTCGGACAACTCCCGGCGCGGTGCCGGAATGACGGGGATCGTGTCGCTCACTGCCCCTCCCAACCGCTCGCGAAGCAGGACTTGATGGCCTCGTCGCCGCGCTGGACGAACGATCCGGGACCGTTCGGGTCGGCGTGCGACGGATCCGTGTAGGCGTCGAGATTCCAGAAGTAGAGGCCGTCCATGTTCAGGGACCGGGCCGCACCGCACGCGGCGGTGAACCAGTCGATCTGGATCCTCGGGTTCACGGCCTGCCCCGCCACCTCCCACTTCACCGGCTGCGAGTACGCGCCGTCGGTCGCGACGATGCCGACCTCCTGCATCACCGTCTTGCTCAGCGTCGAGGCCGGACGGTGCTTGAGCCACGCCGTCCACGCCGAAGTCAGCTGCGCGACTGTGGCGTCGTTCGACACCTTCAGCTCCGGATAGGCGTCGATCCCGGTGACGGCGTTCGGAATCGCCGCGAGGCCGTCGGCCCACTCGGTCCAGTTGTCGGCATAGGCCAGCTGGCCGCTGAACCGCTGGCCGGCGGCCGTGGTCAGCGTCTTCCACAAGTCGGTGTCGTGAACCAGCGAGTCCAGTTCGGCGCCGACGACGAACGTCGCCGCTTTCGAAGCCTGGGCCTGGTCCAGGTACGGATTCAGCACGGCCTGGTACGACGCGAAGAACGTGGTGGCGTCGACCGGCCGGATTGAGCCGCGCCAGTCACCCTGGGAGTCCAGGATGTTGGCCTCGTCCACGAGCGGCCGGACCGTGGTCCGCAACCCGCGCGCCGACGCCTCGGCGAGCACGATGCCGAGCGTCGCCGGGCTCGGCGTCTTGCCCGGTATCGTGTAGGCCTTGGTCGGACGGACGCCGTCGACGTAGATCGGGAACGAGATCGCGACGCTGTTGGCGCCGAGGCCGACGACGTAGTCGAACAGCCGGTCGGCGTTGGCGCGCGCGGTCGCGGCGTCGTCGAGGTCGTGCCAGTAGACGTGGACGCCGAGCTGCGCCTTCGCGGCCTTGGCGGCGGCCGATATCTGTGTCGGCGGCTCGGCGGCCGGTGCCGGCTCGGTCGAGCCCGCCGGCGAGGAGGGCTGCGAGGAGGCCGGCGAGGAGGCCGGCGAGGAGGGCGGCGCGGAAGGCGACGACGATTCGCTCGACGTGGCACCGCCGCTCGGTCCGGCGACATCCGGCGCGGTCGTGCCGGCGGCCTCAGGCTTCGGGCCGCCGGACGGGATGGACGGTGCGAGCTGGGAGCACGCCGATAGCCCGAGTGCCGACAACAGCAGTGTCGCCGCTATTCGCTTACTCATCCGAGGCCGCCCTTCGCGGACACCGAGAACTCCGCCGATGCGGCTGTCGAGACCGGTGTCTCCGCTGCGTAAGCAGGCTGATAAGACGGCTGATGAGGCGCCTGATGAGCCGACTGTTGAGCAGGCAGGTGCAGGAAGATGTCATCGTCATCGGGCACCTCGTGCCCGTGCGGCGTCTTGTGCCACCCGCGCCGACCGGTGATGAACTCGAACACCGCGATGTATGTGGAGCGGCTCATCCACAGCCACATCACCTGCGCGAAGAACATGTACCGGATCAGCCCGAACCGCCCGCGAGTGCGCTCGGCCTCCTCCAGGCACGTCCGTACCAGCTCGTACAGGATCCCGAAGTTGCCGATCACCAGAAGCATGGTCGCCGGGTAGTACACGGCAGCCGGGAACAGCCGGTCGATGTACTGCGAACCGGTCACGACGTAGGCGACGCTCAAGCCGAGGAACACCGGGTTCAGCAGATACGTGACCGGCGTGCCGATCATCATCAGGATGAAGCACAGCCACCGCATCGGCCCCATACGCCGAGCCGTCCGCAGCGGATGCCGAGTGTGCACGAGCCCGGTCTGGAGATACCCGCCCTTCCACCGCCGCTGCTGCTTGTCCACCACCCGGATGCTGACCGGCGCCTCTTCGAGCGTCACCGACGACAGCAGCTCGATCCGATACCCGGCGGACACCAGACGCGCGGCCAGGTCCGCGTCCTCGGTCAGGTTGTGCGGGTCCCACACGTCGCCGTTCGGCAAGGCCGCGTCCAGCAGCGCGCTGACCCGGAAATGGTTCGACGTGCCGCCCAGCGGCACCGGCAGCCCCAGCCGCGCCAGCCCCGGCAGGAACCGCCGGAAGTGCACTTTGTAACCGATCCAGTACAGAGCGGTGATCCAGTTGGTGTCGTCGTTCCAGAACTCCAGCTCCGACTGCACGCACGCGATGTCGCGCGGCGCCGCACGGAACGTCCCCACGGCCTTCAGCAGCTGGTCGGGCTCCGGACGGTCCTCGGCGTCGTAGATGGTGAGGTACTTGCAGCCCTCGGCCACCAGCAGCGGCATCGCCGCGTTCATCGCGTTGGGCTTCGTCTTCGGGCCGCCCGGCGGGATCACCACCACTCGGAAGTGGTCGTAACGCCCGACGATCCGCGACGCGTCGGTGTCGGTATCTGCGTCGCCGCCGCCGTCCCCGTGGAACCGCAGCCCCAACCCTCGCGCCGCCGCCAGCGTCTCCTCGTCATCGGCCTCGATGAGCAGGTACGCCCGCAGCAGCTCCGTCGGATAGTCCAGCTGGCCCACGCGCCCCACCAGCTGCGGCAGCATGTTGGCCTCGTGATACACCGGCAGCAGGATCCCGTAGCGCGGCAACCGGTCCCGCGACGTCAGCGGGATCCGCTCCAACGGCTGGTGCCCCCGGCCGGCGACGGTGACCACCAGCTTCAGCAGGGCGAAGGCCGCGTAGAAGGCGATGCAGACACCGATCACCACACCGAGCGTGAGCATCGGATCCAGCACCGCCCCGATGAGCACGAGCCCCATCAGCACCAGGACCAGCACGGTCTGACCATCACTGAACAGACGCTCCGCCGTCCTGGCGTCACGACTGCGACGACTGCTTATGCGACCGCCTAACGCCATGGATTCCACCTTGAGAGCCGGGGTCGACCAGTCCCGGGGTATGCGTCAGCGATCGACTGCGAGCCGGTCAAGGTCGGGAAACGGTTGAGCACCGACCCATGACAGAAGGTGGATGCGCAGAGGAGAACACTCGGGGCTCCGTTGCCCCGCTATTGGATCAAGAAGTTATCAGAGTTTCTTACTGACAAACGACACCGTCTCATCATCTAGGTGCACGCTTAGCAAGCAAGTGGTTGATATTGAGCGTGAATGCCGCTGATCTGGACAGACGGGTAAAAATCTCGCATGCGTAAAGAGATCAAGGCATCACGTTCGGTAGCACTTCACGCGCTGTCAGGGAAGCGGCACCGTCTGATCCAAGCTCGCTACCGCCCCCACCAGCAAAGTCGGCGCTCCGCCGAGTCGCCTCCTGAGGCGACTTGGTAATCGCTCGGTAGCTGAACGTTATTACCGAATCTTCACGGCTTCGGCGGCGAGGGCCATGTCGTCGACTGCCAGATGATGGAATCGCGAAATCCCGCCACCCGGTACCGCGGCCCGCCGACCCCCGGAACAAGCCCTCTTTCCCGGTCCGCCAGTGCACTGCGACACTCGCCCTGGGGGACTCCGCTGGGGAGGACACCGGGAGGGGATGGTTCATGTCCGGCCCGATACCGGCAACAGACGCGCAGTTGCAGCAGCTTGCTCAGCGCGGCGCGCAGACCTGGAACGACAGCGTGGGGCGGGACTTCGAAGCCCAGTTCGGTGCGCACGCCGCGCCGACGCTGTTGACCGGTGTCCCGGCCGGGCCGCGCCTGAGCTTGTGGACGGATTTGCTCCTGCAATTCGTGAACCAGCGGCGTGCCGAGTTCCAGACCGTGGTGAGCGGCACCGTCCGGCTGATCACCGACCAGGCGTACGCCGCGCTTCAGGCGTTGACGCCCCGGCCCACCGATCAGGACCTCGGCACTGTCGCGACCGCGAACCGGCTGGCAGCCACAGCGGTCGCGGCTACCGACGCCGAGCACGCGGCCGCCGCGTCGATGGAGAGTATCGGCGCCGCCATCCGGGAGTTCGCCGCACGCGCCGCGCCGGCCGAGGCGTTCCGTGCCACTCTCGACGCGCAGAACGCCGCACTGAGCACCGAGCTACCGGCCCGCCTCGCTCGCCTTCAGCGGATCAGGGCATTGGTGGACGCTCAGAAAATCGACATCCTCGCGGTGATCCCGGTCGGCGTCTGGGCGACGCAGCTGGCGGCGTCGAACGCACTGAGGGATCTGCCGAGGCTCGCCCACGACGCCGACGACGCCCTCAGGCGCTCGTCCACCGGCACGCTCGCCGACCAGGAAGCGGCGGTCACCACGGCGTACGGAGTCCCGCTCGCCGCCGCGGCGGCGGCGAACCAGGCGTTGGGGGAGGCCCTGGAAAGCCTGGCCGAGCTGGGATTCGGGCTGATCAACCATCAGCCCCGGTTCAACGAGGGATTCATCCCGATCGCCAAGGGGCTCCAGCAGGGCATCGCGGCCTATCAGACCCTTGAAACTCAGGGCGTGGACATGTTGCACGCGTTCTGTATCGGAGACGCGTTCCTTGGAGCTCAGGCAGTGAACACGGTGGCCGGTGTCTTCCCAGCCACTGTCTCGGAAGAGATCCTCGTCGACGTGCTCAGGACCCTCGTCGACTACGCCACCAAGAACTCCGGCGATCACGACTGCTGGAGTGCCCTATCCCATATGGCAGTCAACATGGCGGAGCAGTATGGGTTCTACCAGCCGCGACCCCCCGTCGTCGCACACTGATTCATTTGCGAGCGACCGTTACGACAGCTGAGATGGTTTTGGGGGAGTCTTGAGCACGGAGAGCAGATCAAGCACGGCGCTCTACTATCCGTTCATGGATGTGCAAGTCCATTCGTGGCTGCTGAATTCGATCCTGTATTGGGAACGGATTCTCACCATTGTCCCCGAGCGTGACATCGCGCACGGGTCGCCGGCTCTCGAACCACTGGTGGAGCGCCAGTGGCTTGCTCCGCTCGCCATCGACAGAAACGAGAGGAGAGCCGCGGTCAGGAAGGCGAGTCTGCAAACCCTGCACCTGCTCGACTCCGGAGCCCTGATACCGGAACGCGTTCCGATAGGACCGCTGAGGCATGCCGACGCGCAGATCCACGAGTGGGTGGACGCCGACAAGATCGATCGCGGTCTGTGGCCCTACCTGCTGGCCAAGAAGATCGCGATACGGGACGCCAAAGACTACTGGTGCTATCACATCGACAAGCACGTCTTCGAGGTGCACATGTCGCTGCTCGCGACCCACCTGGCGCGGGCCTCGAACCTCCCGCTGGTGACGGACAACAACGACATCGCCGATCTGGCCGAGGACCTTGCCGTCCGGATCCGGGAAGAGGCGGCCCCGCCACGGAAGCGACGCCTGTTCCGCACTCCCAAACCCGTGGAGAGCAGCCCGGATCCCCGCGACTACGTGGCGCGGATATCCATCCAGGTGGCCGGGATCCGTCCGGACACGCCGGTGGCCAAGGTCGTCGCGTTCCGCGAGAAGCACCTGGCGGAGCTGGAGAGGTTCCGATCGGCGGTCGCCAAGCTCAGCGCGGATATCGCGGCGAGCGGCATCGCCGGCCGCGAGGAGATGGAGGCCGCCGCGCGGGAGGCCTTCCTCCACGATGTCCGACCCTCGGTCGTGGAGCTCGACAAGGCTCTGAGACTACAGAGGATCGAATCGACGCAGCTGGCGCTGTCCGGAGCGATGCTGACCTCGATGCCGTCCTGGCTCGTCCAGATGCCGCATTTTCTGCAATCGACGACTCAGCCCTTGGCAGTCGCCGCGATGGAAGGACTGACTCTGTCCGCAGTGGCGATCAAGCACGAGAAGAACCGTCGGCAGCTGCTTCGCGAGAGCCCCTTCGCCTACGTCTTGGCGGCGCGTCAAAGCCTTGGCGGACGACGACCGCCGAAGATCGAAACCATCCTCAGCGCCATGGAGTCCGGTATGTCGCTGGAACGAGAGCGCGAGATGCTGCAGTGGTGATGCCGTCCGCCACCGCCTTTGGTGCGTCCGTCGACTACGCCGACCGCCGGTGGCAGATCTGGCGCACGCGCGCCGATGGAGAAGTGACGCTCCTCGCCCAGGACCCCGAAGCACGACCCACCTTCCGCCGCGTGTCCTGGGATTCGGTGACGCCATGCTCGACACCGGCGGTAGGTCCGTCGCGCGCCGAGGAGATGCTCCAACGCTTCCACCAGCAGAGCCGCGCGGCGGAGAGCGACAATGCGCGCCATCTCAAGAAGGTCGAAGTCCGCTGGCTGCGCGAAGGACCACCTAGCGAACTGACCGCATCCGCGCCGGGATCACGTGTCGGATACGTCGTCGCCACCCTGTGCCCCATGACGCGCGGGCACCTCGCCATGGCGCAGGCCGCTGTCCAGGACCTCGACTTGGACGCCGTCTACTTCATGGTGTGGCCCTTCACCTACATCCGGGGCTTCCACAGTTCCCCATTGGAGCCTTGGGCAGCCCGCCAGCAGCACCTCGACTGGCCGCTCCGCATGCAGATCGCCAGACGCTCGATCGCAGACTTCGGCGACACCCGCATCCGCCTCCTCGAAGCTGCCCAAGACTGGTACGGCGAGTCCTCGCGCATGTATTCGCGAAAAGACCCATCGTCCGTGTACTGGACCGGTACCTGGTACGTGACACGCAAGCTCAAGTTCTGGCTGGAGCGCGTCACGCCCGGCCCGTTCGCTCACTACGCCGTCTGCGGCACCGAGCAGTTGGCACGCGATGTCGCAGTCCTCGTTGAAGGCACCGCCGACCGGCTTGCCTGGTCGACGTACTCCATCGCCCACCACCTCACCCTGCACAGCGTGTACGCCAGCCCTCGCCCGATCCAGCGTGAGGGGGTGGAGGCGTTCGCGCCTCCCGAGGGCGCCGCGAACGACGTGATCTTCGGCTCGGAGACCCCCATGAGCCGGATGTGCGCCACCGACGTACGGTTCGGCACCATGCCGCCGGCACCACTGGACGAGCTGGTCATGCCGGGGGCCGCCGCGCTGATCCGGGGAAACGGATGGTGGGGGTATAACTAGCAGATCTTTAGCTGCTGGGGTTACGTGAGCTGGTGACGGCAGCTGGACGGTTCGCTCGAGCGCAACGAACAGCGGATCGCGGCCTGGCGACAGGAGACGTGGCCGGTCTGGTCTGTATCAAGCCGGGACAGTGCTCCCGCCTGCTCTACCGCGCATGCGTCGATCGGGGACCGCGCAAGAACCGGCGCAAGGGCTTCGACGAGACTGACTACGCCGACTCCGCCGGGCCGGATCGCCTTGGCGCCTGCTCGTCCACGAACCCGGACCGTCGGCATCTCGCACCACGTGACCAACCGGCCAACCTACGGCGGCGTGGCGCTGCCGGACACAAACCGCCGCCAGACCTATGTCTTGCAGGCCACCGAGTTCGATGAGCCCTACAAACGCAACTGGGACCGAGCCGCCCCGCCTCAACCACCAGCAGCGGAGACATAACCTCCTCCATTAAAGATTTCTAGCAGATACCGGGTTTTCCACCCGGAAGCTGTAACCATGGTGCATTGTGCGCATCCGAATCCCCCGCTCCCAGCCCGGCTCCCGGCGGCCGGTCCGCGTCGGCGTCCTGCACTCGCTGACCGGGCCGGTGGCCATCGCCGAGAAGCCGATCGTCGATGCCACGCTGTTCGCGATCGACGAGCTCAACGCGGCCGGCGGCGTGCTGGGCCGGACGGTCGAGCCGGTGGTGGCCGACGGCTGTTCGGACTGGCCGACGTTCGCCGCCGAGGCGGAGCGGCTGATCGGTGAGGAGGGCGTGGCGGCGATCTTCGGGTGCTACACGTCGGCGAGCCGCAAGACGATCATCCCCGTGGTCGAGCGGCACGACAGTGTCCTGTTCTACCCGACCTTCTACGAGGGCATCGAGGACTGCGAGCATGTCGTCTACGGCGGCTCGACGGCGAACCAGAGCATCCTGCCGGCGGTGGCCTGGTTCCTGGACAACCGGGGGAAGCGGTTCTTCCTGGTCGGCTCGGACTACGTCTACCCGCGCTCGGTCAACGCGATCGTCAAGGACGCGCTGCGGGCGCTCGGCGGCGAGGTGGTCGCCGAGGTCTATCTGCCGCTGGGCCAGACCGACGTGGCCGGGACGGTCGCGGCGATCAACGACCTGCGGCCGGAGGTCATCCTCAACACCCTGGTCGGGGACACGAACGTGCCGTTCTTCGCCGCGCTGCGCCGGTCCGGGGTCACCCCGCGGTCGATCCCCTCGCTGTCGTTCGTCGTCGCCGAGTGCGAGCTGGCCTGCATGGACTCCGAGCGGATGGCGGGGGACTACATCGCCAGCAACTACTTCCAGTCGATCGCCACGCCGGAGAATCAGCGCTTTGTCGAGGCGTTCCGGCGGCGGTACGGCAGTGACCGCGTCATCTCCGACACGATGGCCTGCGCCTATTCGAATGTCCGGATGTGGGCGCAAGCCGCGCAGGAATGCCGGGACACCGCGGCCCCGGCCGTGCGGCAGGCGATCCGCGGCCAGCGGTACACGTCCCCGGAAGGTCCCTGGTACGTCGACGAGGAGAACCTCCACGCCTGGAAGCGCAGCCGGATCGGGCAGATCCGCGCCGACGGCCAGCTCGACATCGTATGGACGTCGGACCATCTGATCAGGCCCATGCCCTACTCGCCCTACCGGACGCGCCGGGAATGGCACGAGATGCTGACCGGCCTCTACGAAGGATGGGGCCAGAGCTGGGCATGCCCGGTGCCGCCGGACACGCCCGAGGCAGTGTCCTGGTCGCGCGTCGAGCCCGCGGAACGCGGGGCGTGCGGGGCCCGCGTCGTCGCGCAGCGGCAAGGAGCCTCCGGAGCGCCGCGGGTCCGGCGGCCCAAGCAGCAGTGGCGGCTGCATGTCAGGACACGCGGTTAGGAGTGGTTTGGCCCGGCCCGCGTCAGTCCTCCAGATGCGACATCCCCGACAACACCGTCGAGAAGGCGTCCGGCTTGACCTTCAAGTCGCCGGAGAACGCCGCGTCCAGCTCCCCGATCAGGAACAGCACGAAGGCGATCGTCCCGACCGTGCTGATCATCACCAGCCGGTCCCGGACCGCGCCGGTCAGGCCGAAGGCCTGGGCCAGCGCCACGATGATCACCGAATCGGCCACCATGAGCAGCCACAGCGCCGTCGGGATCCGCTTGGCCGCCAGCAGCAGGCGCTGGCGCCGGCTGTCGTCCAGCTCGGTGAGCAGCGCCATGGAGTGCGCGTACAGCGGGTCGTCGCGCTCCGGCGGACCCAGGAGCGTGTAGACCTCCCACAGCTCGGCCAGCGCCGCCCCGGCCCGCTCGCTGGTGCCGCCGCCGGCCAGCCGCGGCCACTCGTCGTGGATGACCAGCCGCGCGTAGGTGCGTGCCGCGCCCTGGACCTGGCGGCGGATCCGCACCGGGAAGCCCCGCGACACGCGTTCCAGGTCGGCCAGCGCGTTGGCCTCGCGGGCGGTGACCGAGTCGGCGTCCGACATGGACTGCCAGACGACCACGACGACGAACCCGACGATCAGCGCGAAGAACGTGCCGACCAGCGCCAGGATCACGCCGAGCAGGCCGTTGTCGTTGCCGGCCAGTCCTCGCGGGAACAGCCAGTGCCCCAGCGGCACCGTCAGATCGGCCACGGCGGCGACCCCGACGATCCGCAGCACGCCGGCCAGCCAGACCGGCCGGTCCTCGGGCAGGAAGCGGAGGCCGAGCGCGGCGCCGGCACCGACGGCGGCTTCGCAGATGATCAGAGCATCGATGAGATCCACTCCGCCCCGGAAGCTATGACGCCTGACAAAGAACGCTAGTCATGTTACAGCGGACTAATGCTCGATATCGGGCGTAACGACCACGACGGCGAGTCGACGACCAGCCCGCTCGGGGCCGGCCACCAGTCGATGAAGTGTTGTCAGTCCCGCGTGCCACACTGCCAACGACCCGAGCCGACCGCTGGCCGCCCGCATCACCATGGCGGGTTCCCGCACCTTGATCGCAGGGGACTACCACCTCTGCGCCGGAGGCATCGTGAAACTGCTCCTCACCTCTGCCGGAGTGAAGAACCCCAGCATCCGGCAGGCCGTCGTCGACCTCCTCGGCAAGCCCATCGAGGAGGCCGACGCCCTGTGCATCCCCACGGCCGGCTACGGACACCCCATGGGGAGCCCGGCCGGTGCCTGGCGCTTCATCACCGGGCAGGCCACCACCCCGATGTGCGAGCTGGGCTGGAAATCCATGGGCGTCCTGGAGCTCACCGCCCTGCCCAGCATCGGCACCGAGCGCTGGCTGCCCTGGGTCGAGCAGGCCGACGTCCTGCTCGCCAACGGCGGCGACGCGCTGTACCTGTGCCACTGGATGCGCCAGTGCGGCCTGGCGGATCTACTGCCGTCCCTGCACGAGAAGGTGTGGGTCGGGCTGAGCGCCGGCAGCATGGTGATGACGCCCCGCATCGGGGAGGACTTCGTCGGATGGAAGTCGACCACCGGCAGCGACGAGACGTTGGGCGTCGTCGATTTCTCCATCTTCCCGCACCTGGACCACCCGGCCCTGCCGGAGAACACCATGGCCGATGCCGAACGCTGGGCGGCCACCCTGTCGAACCCGGCCTACGCCATCGACGACGAGACCGCTGTCAAAGTCGTCGATGGCGTTGTCGAGATCGTCTCCGAGGGCCACTGGCGACTCTTCTGAAGGTCGTCCGAAGCTCACCCACCCGCGATCTTCTCCCGCCGGAAGTAGTCCAACGCCGCCTCGTGCAAGGGCACCGGCTCCGTGAAGATCGCCTCCGCCCGGTTCAGCAACTGCCCGGTGGGCACGCTGCCGATCACCTCCGGATGCGCGAACAGGGCTGTGATCACGTCGCGCACAATTCGATCAGGGGTCTGCGACGTCGTCATCAGCAGGTCCGGGAACGCCACGGTGTCCACGCCGTCCACTCCGGCGTAGGTCTCGGCCGGGATGCGGCCCTGGTGGTACACCGTCCCGTACTCGGCACGGAGCGGCGAGACGACGTCGCCGAGGGGGACCAGGCGCAGGCGTTCCGTGTGCGCCGCGTCCACGACGCGGCCCGTGGGCAGGCCGCCGGACCAGAACACGGCGTCGACCTCGCCCCGGTCGAGGGCGTCGAGCCCCTCGGACAGGCCGAGTTCGGATTCGACTGCCTGCCCGGACAGCCCGGCGGCGGTCAGGATGCGCCGCGCGACGAACGCCGTGCCGGACGTGCTACCGCCCACGGCGACCCGGCGGCCGCGCAGATCGGCCAGGCCGGCGATCGGCGATTCCGCCTTCACGACGAGGTGGATGTAGTCGTCGTACAGGCGGGCCACGGCGCGGTAGTCCGTTCGCACGGTCGCCGGCGCGCCGACCGGCCGAACACCGGCCATCGCGTCGGCCACGGCATCCGCCGCGCAGATCGCGAACGTGGCCGACCCGGCGGCCAGGCGCCGCAGGTTGTCCACCGAGCCGGCGGTCGACAGGACACTGACTTGCACGCGACGGCCCAGCGACGCGGTCAGCGCCTGGCTCAGGGCGGCGGCATAACGGGCGTAGACGCCGCCGTCGACGCCCCCGGCGATCACGATGCGCTCCGGAGCCGTCGCATCGGCGCCGCAGCCGCTGGCGACGGCGGCGACGGTGGCGAGGAGGAGAGCGACAAAGAGTGCTGACATCCGGTGCAGACGGCCCCTCCACCCCACCTCGGCCGACCGCCGGGCCGTCATTGATCCGCCTCCGCGAGGCCGCCATCGCTCTGGGAATCGCACGAGAAACCGCTGGTTGTAGCTTTCTCTACAGGTAGCCGAACCGTCACACAGAACCCTCGCGGCTCCCGCCGCACGAACGTCATCGACCCCTCATTGAGCTCGATCAAATGCCGAGCGATGCTCAACCCCAGCCCCGTCCCCTCAACATTCTGATGCCGCGCACTGCGCCAGAACCGGTCGCCGATGCGCGCCAGTTCTTCCGGCTCCACCCCGGGCCCGGAATCCAGCACTTCGATCAAGGCCGAGTCGGCGCCGCCTTCCACCCGGACCACCACCTCGTCCCCGGCCGGTCCGAACTTGATCGCGTTGTCGAGCAAGGCGTCCAGTACCGTGCCCACCAACACCGGGTCCGCCAGCGCGACGACCGCCGGGTCGCCGGGGGAGTGCGCCGCCTTCGCCGGTTCCGCCTCGTCACCGCCCCCGACCGCCAGCCGCAGCCGCGTCCCCTTCTCCGCGGCCAGCGGCCGCCACGCCGCGAACCGCTCCCGAACCAGCCCCACCACCTCCACCGCCTCCCGCCGCACGGCGACCTGCTCGGCGGTCGCCAGCTGCAACAGGTCGTCGATGATCCGCACCAGGCGCTGCGCCTCGTCCTGCACGTCCGTCAGGTCCGCCGCCCGTTCCGGCGGCAGATCGACTGCCAGGATCCCCAGCCGCAGCATCAACGCCGACAACGGGTTGCGCAGCTGGTGCGAAGCGTCCGCGACGAAAGCCCGCTGGCGCTGCATCGTGTCCTCCACCGCGGTGCCCATCGTGTTGAACGACGAGCCCAACCGCCGCAGCTCGACCGGCCCGGCCGCCGCCGGCACCCGGGCCGACAGCTCGCCGGTGCTGATCCGGTGCGCCGCGTCGTCGAGCACGACGATCGGGCGCAGGATCCAGGACGCGATCCGGGACGCCAGCGTCACACATCCGGCCAGCACCAGCAGATCGGCCGCGATCAGCAGCGCCCACATCCGCCCCACCTGCCCGCGCAGCGCCCGGCTGTCGGAGACCACCAGCACCGCGCCGACCAGCTGGCCGTTGTGCCGGGCCGGGACCGCCAGCGCCAGCGGCCGGGACTCCCACGGCCAGATCCGGGCCGGCTGGTCCCCGTCCTTCAGATGGCGGGCCGCGTCCAGCTGCGCCGGGATCTCGGTGCCGGCCGCCGGCAGCAGACCGGCCAGGGCGTGCGGTTCCACGGCCCCGGTCGTGGCCGCCGGGTCGTCGAAGCGCACCCGCACCGCCACGATCCGGTCGTGCACCTCGTGGTACCGCTCCAGCTCGCCGTCCAGGACCGCCAGATCGTCACGGGTCCGGGCGTCCTGCAACACCGCGGCGAACCGGTTGGCGTCGTTGAGCCGATCCAGGTACACGGCGTGCTGTTCGGAGCTGGCGACGCCGCGCGCCAGCGGGACCGTGAGCGCCAGGAGCACCCCGGCCATCAGAACCGTGAGAATCGCGATGAGACGGAACCGCATAGGCTATCCGGCACGCAGGCGGTAGCCGACGCCGCGCACAGTCTCTATCAGATCCGGCATTCCGAGCTTGCCGCGCAGCGACGCGACGTGCACCTCCAGCGTGCGGCCGGTCCCGTCCCAGCTCGAACTCCAGACCTCGGCCAGGATCTGCTCCCGCCGGAAGACCACCCCGGGCCGCCGCGCCAGCAGCGCGAGCAGGTCGAACTCCTTGCGGGCCAACGCCACCGGGCGGCCGTCCACCTCGACCGTGCGGCCCGCGGTGTCCACTCGCAGCGGGCCCGCCGCGAGCAGCCGGGACGGCGGCTGCGGATCAGCAGTCTGATGATCGGCGGCGATCCCGGCCCGCCGGGTGACGGCGTGGATCCGCGCGATGAGCTCGGTCAGGTTGTAGGGCTTGACCACGTAGTCGTCGGCGCCGAGGTTCAGGCCGTGCACTCGCGAGCGCACGTCGGCGCGCGCCGTGGCCATGATGATCGGCGCGTCGCAGTGCCGGCGGATGTGCTCGCACACCTTGAAACCGTCCTGGTCCGGCAGCCCCAGATCGAGCACGATGACCTCCGGCGCGGGCCCCGCCGGCGCGGTGGCGAGCGCCACCGCCTCGGCCCCGGTGCGGGCGCACGCCACCTCGAAACCGTGCCGGAGCAGGCCGTCTCGCAGGGCGGCCAGGACCCGTTCGTCGTCCTCGACCACGAGCAAACGCATGGGGGCATTATGCGATAGCCCTGTTTCGGCGGCCGGTTCCGCCGCGGGGAGGAAATGGTGCCCGATCGGGATTTGACCGGGCACCGCGGCGGTGAAAAGGCCGTCGGCCGTTGTCGGATCGTTGTCGACGGCTATGCGACGGCGTCCTCGATCGTGGCGGCCGGCACCACCGGCGCACCCTTTCGCGCCCGGCTCAGCCACCGCTGCGCCAGCTGGGCGATGCTCGAAACGCTCATGTTCAGCGCGATGTAGATCGCGCCCAGGACGACCGTGGTCGGCACATAGTTCTGATACGTGACCTCGATCGTGCCGCCGGCCAGCAGCAGCTCCTGATAGGTGACGATCCGGCCGAGCGCGGTGTCCTTCAGCGTCACCACGCACTGGCTGATGATCACTGGAAGCATGGTTCGGACCGCCTGCGGCAGCAGGACCAGCGTCATCACCTGGGTTTTGCGCAGGCCCAGCGCGAAGGCGGCCTCGCGCTGGCCGGAGGGCACGCCGTTCACGCCGGCCCGGAACACCTCGGACAACAGACTGCCGTTGTACAGGGTCAGCGCGATGACCACGGACCACAGCGGCCCCAGGCTCTCCGGGAACGCCGCGAACAGCCCGATCATCATGATCAGCAGCGGGATGGCCCGGAACACCTCGACCACGAGGTTCGCCACCCAGCGCACCGGCGCGTGGTCGGACAGCCGACCGGCGGCCAGCACCGCGCCGAACGTGATCGCGAAGGCGATGGCCATGGCGGCTGCCTTCAGCGTGTTGCCCAGGCCCTCCAGGATCGTGCTCCACACGCTGGGGTCGTCGAACGGCAGCCACAGGTCGGAGACGAACTGCCCGCGGTCGTTGAACCGCACGACGATCCAGGCCACCGCCGCGACCAGGGCCAGACCGGACAGGACGGACGCCGCGAGGATCCGGCGCCGGGCGCGCGGTCCGGGCGCGTCGTAGAGGAAGCCGGTGTCGTTCACGCGTACCTCCAGGTCCGCTCGATCAGCCGGAACACCGCCGAGATCACGAAGACGACCACCATGTAGCCGACCGCGATGCCGATGAACAGCGTCCAGATCTTGTCAGCGTACTCATTCAGCAGATCGTGCAGGGCGCCGGCGCCCTCGGCCACGCCGAACCCGGCGGCCACGGTGCTGTTCTTCCACATCGCGATCATCGTGTTGCCCAGCGGCGGCACCGCCGCGCGCAGCGCCTGCGGCAGGATCACCAAACGCATGCTCTGGCCGAACGTCATGCCGACGGCGCGGGCCGCCTCGGCCTGGCCGCGCGGCACGCTCATGATGCCGGCCCGCACAGCCTCGCAGACGAACGCCGCGGTGTACGCCGACAGCGCCCAGATCGCCCAGGTCAGCGGCTCCGCCGTGAACCCGAGGTGCGGGATTGCCGAGGTGAAGACCATGAAGCACAGGACGAGCGGGGTGTTGCGCAGCACCGAGACGTAGGCGGTGCCGGTCCAGCGCAGCGGGGGCACCGGACTCACCCGCATCACGGCCAGCAGGGTCCCGGTGACGAGGGCGAACAGCGCGGCCCAGCCGGAAAGGATCAGACCCTCGCCGAACGCGTCGAGGATGACGGTGTGGTTGTCCCACAGAAAGCCCACCTGTTGCCTCCCTTCCGCACAGTTGGTTGAGATTGATTCCTGGGTTCGTCCGGGCAGCCGTGCCTGCTGATCAGCCGTTTGCTACGTCTTGCTCGTCAGGTGCGGCTCCGTAAGCCGGAGCCCCCAGGGATCGATCATCCAGTGGATTATCAGAGGTTTGATCCGGGGCGGCCCGCCGCCGTGCCCGCCGCGGAGCGGGCCGCGCCGGGCGGGCCGACCGGATCAGTACTTGTCGACCGCCGGCGGTGTCGGCGCCTGGGTGCCGGCCTGGCCGAGCGTGGCGTTGTACGCCGCGGCCCAGGAGCCGTCGCCGTACGCCTTGGTCAGCTGGTCGTCGAGCCAGGCCCGGAACGCGGTGTCGTCCTTGCCCAGGCCGATGCCGTACTTCTGCTTGTCAGGGTTCACCGACACCGGCAGGTACTTCAGCTGGCCGGCGGACTTGGCCGCGTAGCCCTGCAGAATCGCGCCGTCGGTGGTGACCGCGTCGACCTGGCCGGTGCCCAGCTGGTCCACGCACTGCGAGTAGGTCTCCAGGCCGACCGCGGTCGCCTGCGGGATGTTGGTCTGGATGTTCTTGAAGGAGGTCGAGCCCTTGGCCGAGCAGACCTTCTTGCCGGCCAGGTCGGGCAGGCCGGCGATCTTGCTGTCCTTGGCGACCAGCAGGTCCTGGTCGGTCTCCAGGTAGGGGCCGGCGAACGACACCTTCTGCTTGCGGGTGTCGGTGATCGAGTAGGACGCGATCACGATGTCCACGGTGCCGTTCTGGATGAAGGTCTCACGGTTGGCCGAGACGGCTTCGACCCAGTTGACCTGTTCCGGCTTCAGGCCGAGGTCGGCGGCGATGATCTTGCCGATCTCGACGTCGAAGCCGGTGTACTTGCCGCCGGCCGGATCCTTCAGCCCGATCCCGGGCTGGTCGATCTTGATGCCGATGGTGATCTTGCCGGCCTTGTTCAGCTTCTCCATCGTGCTGCCGGCCGCGAACGACGCCGACGTGGCGACGGTCACGGACGGGGCCGGGCCCTTGTTGTCCGAGCCGTCGGCCTTCTTGGCGCTGCTGCAGGCCGACAGCGCGGACGTGCCGAGGGCGGCGGTCAGGGCAATGGCGGCGATGTGCTTGGTGCGCATCGGAGTATTCACCTCGTGGTTTCTCGAAGGGTCCGGGACTTGCGCCCCGGCAGCGGGCAGCGTCGTACGGCGGCGGCGCGGGGTGACGCCGCTGCCGTACCGGAATTCCGGCCTGGCCGGATCAGTGATGCAGGACCTTGGCCAGGAAGTCCCGGGCCCGGTCGGACGTGGGGGAGGTGAAGAACTCCTCCGGCGTGCTCTCCTCGACCAGCGCGCCGTCGGCCATGAAGACGACCCGGTCGGCGGCCGACCGCGCGAAGCCCATCTCGTGGGTCACGACGATCATCGTCATCCCGTCGGCGGCCAGCGCGCGGATGACGTCGAGCACCTCGCTCACCGTCTCCGGGTCCAGCGCGGAGGTGGGCTCGTCGAACAGCATGAGCTTGGGCTCCATCGCCAACGCCCGCGCGATGGCGACCCGCTGCTGCTGCCCCCCGGACAGCTGCGCGGGGTACTTGTCGGCATGCGCGGCCAGCCCCACCCGCTCCAGCAGCGCCCGCGCCTTCGCGCCGGCCTCCTGCTTGCTCCGCTTCCGCACCTTGACCTGGGCGAGAACCACGTTCTCCAGCGCGGTCTTGTGCGCGAACAGGTTGAAGGACTGGAACACCATCCCGACATCCGACCGCAGCCGGGCCAGCGCTCGGCCCTCCTCGGGCAGCGGCACCCCGTCGATGGTGATGGTCCCGCCGTCGATGGTCTCCAGCCGGTTGACGGTGCGGCACAGCGTCGACTTGCCGGATCCCGAGGGCCCGAGCAACACCACGACCTCACCCCGGTGCACCGTGAGATCGATGTCCCGCAGCACATGCAGCGCGCCGTAGTGCTTGTTGACCCCGGCCATGACCACCAGCGGCTCAGCCA
This sequence comes from Catenulispora yoronensis, assembly GCF_039531695.1. Lineage (NCBI taxonomy): Bacteria > Bacillati > Actinomycetota > Actinomycetes > Catenulisporales > Catenulisporaceae > Catenulispora > Catenulispora yoronensis. The sequence goes on along the minus strand of NZ_BAAAQN010000001.1, from coordinate 117,683 downwards.
CCCCGACCGGAGCGGCCGAGCGGTCGTCCGAGGCCGCGGCGGGCTGCGTCATGGGTCTTCTCCTTCGAACAAAAGGGCGCTTGGTTTCGCGTCAACGTAGACAGGGCGGCACCAGGCAGTCAGCGGTCTTGAGCGAAAACTGAGGTTGGGCCCCGCTGCCCGCACGGCCCCGGAAGGACCCGATACCGGCCCATAACATCCGCGCCAAAAACCGCCGCAATATATACGAGCACTGATTCCATCGCTACCCTGACCGGCGAAGCCCGGCGACCGCCGGGCCCCCGCCACCGCGAAAGGCCCTGCGATGTCCCCACGACCGTCCCGCCTCGCCCTGGCCCTCGGCGCGACCGCCCTCGCCGCAGCCGCGACCGCCACCACCGCCACCACCGCCCACGCCGCCCCGGCCGGCGCCTACAAGCTCGTGTACGTGCACAACTACCAGGACGCCAACGCTCTCGCCGAATGCCGGACCGCCGGCATAGCCGGCGTGTCCGCCGGCAGGTGGGACTACTACCGGTGCATCGAACTCCAGGGCCCGACTTATGTGCAGCTTCAGGGGTGGCTGAACATCAGCTGATGTGCGAAAGGGGGCGGCTCCCTATGGAGCCGCCCCACAAAATCAACAGCCTGAATAACCCCGATTCTCAGCGATCGCCCACACCCATCCGACTCCTGAGATTCTCACCAAGGTCCTTGTCGACAGCAGTGAAGTACTCGACGGCGCGCGCCACGATCGGTGCCTCGACCCCGTCCCGCAAATGCCCCTCGATATTGCCGACCAAGCGCTCCCGCGCCGCGTCGTCAAGCACGTTACGCACAAGGTTTCCAGCCTGAACGAAGTCGTCGTCTTCCGCGTGCGCCGTGTACGCGTGGTGCACGAGTTCGGCGGTCTCGGTGGAGAAGCTCGCGGGGTCGGTGAGTTGCTGTTCCTTCGCCGATGGGCCGCCGTAGCTGTTGGGGGCGTAGACGGCGCCGGTGTTGGCGGGGGTGTGGCGCATGGCGCCGTCCTTCGCGTACGAGTGGATGTCCACGATCGGTTGGTTCGGCGGGAGTTCGCTGTAGTTGGTGCCGATCCGGTAGCGGTGGGCGTCGGGGTAGGAGAACATCCGGCCCAGCAGCATCTTGTCCGGTGAGGTGCCGACGCCGGGGACCAGGTTGGACGGCTCGAAGGCGGCCTGTTCGATGAAGACGTGGTAGTTCTCCACGTTGCGGTCCAGGGTGAACTGCCCGACCTCGATCAGCGGATAGTCGGAGTGCGGCCAGACCTTGGTCAGGTCGAAGGGGTTGAAGCGGTAGCCTGCCGCGTCCTCGAACGGCATCACCTGGACCGACATCTTCCACTGCGGGAGGTCGCGGCGCTCGATCGCCGAGTGCAGGTCGGCGAGGTAGTGGTCGGGATCGGAGCCGGCGAGCTCGGTGGCCTCGGCATCGGTGAGGAAGTCAATGCCCTGCATCGTCTTGAAGTGGTACTTCACCCAGACCTTGGCGCCGGCGGCGTTGATCCACATGTAGGTGTGGGACGAGAACCCGTCCATGTTGCGCCACGTCTTGGGAATCCCGCGGTCGCCCATGAGCCACGTCACCTGGTGCGCCGACTCCGGCGAGCCGGTCCAGTAGTCCCACTGCATGTTGTGGCTGCGCAGGTGGGTCTTCGGGTCGCGCTTCTGCGATCGGATGAAGTCCTGGAACTTCATCGGGTCCCGCATGAAGAACACGGGGGTGTTGTTGCCAACCATGTCGTAGTTGCCGTGCTGGGTGTAGAACTTCAGTGCGAAACCGCGCGGGTCGCGCCAGGTGTCCGGCGAACCCAGCTCCCCGGCGACCGAGGAGAACCGGGCCAGCATCGGGGTGACCCGGCCGGGCTGGAACAAGTCCGCACACGTGTACTGGGAGACGTCGGCGGTCACCTTGAAGGTCCCATGCGCGCCGCCGCCCTTGGCGTGCACGACGCGCTCGGGAACCCGTTCCCGGTTGAACTGCGCCATCTTCTCGATCAAGTAGTTGTCGTGCACCACGATGGGGCCGTCGGCACCGACGCTCAGCGAGTTCTCGTCGCTGAGCACTGGCGCGCCGGCGTTGGTGGTCGTGGTCGGGACTGGTCCGGTGCCCTGGCTCATACGACATCGCTCCCTGCGGACTGCCGGCCACGGATCCTCCGCGGCCGAACGCGATCTCCCCCGACGCATCCAATCACCACCGGCCGTGAGCAGCATTTCCGCACGTTCACCGGACTTGCTGTTTACGACCGAATGGAGCAGCCAACCACCTTCTCGACGATGGGAATCACGGGAGGGGACGGAGGGACGGATGGATACGGCCGTCGCAGTGAAAGGCCGCGGCATCACCAAGGTCTTCGGTGACGTCGTGGCGCTCGACCAGGTCGACCTGAATGTGGCACAGGGCCAGATCCACGGCCTGGTGGGCCCGAACGGCGCCGGCAAGACCACCTTTTTGGGGTTGCTATTGGGGCTGGCGGTCGCTGACGAGGGAAGCCTGGAGATCCTCGGCACTCCGGTGGGCCGTGCCCTGGCAGCGCCGGATGGCGTCTCAGGATTCGTTGACGGACCGGGCCTCTATCCCGCACTCACCGCGAAGCAGAACCTTGTCGCACTCGCCACGCTGCGCGCCGGCGGCGCGGGCACCGCGTCCGTCGACGAGGTCCTGGAGCAGCTGGGGCTTGCCGAGGTCGCCGACGACAAGGTCCGCGGCTTCTCCCTCGGCATGCGCCAGCGGTTGGGCCTGGCGGCGGCGCTGCTGACCCGGCCGCGGCTGCTGGTGCTCGACGAGCCGTCCAACGGCCTGGACCCGGTCGGCAAGAGGCACGTGCACGGCGTCCTGCGCCGGATCGCGGCCGAGGGCACGGCAGTGGTCCTGTCCAGTCATCGGATGGATGACCTGGAGGCGCTGTGCTCCGAGGTCACCATCCTCGCCACCGGGCGCGTGGTGTTCACCGGCCCGTTCAAGAAGCTCTCCGACGAGAATCGCGACCTCGACTACCGGCTGCGCACTTCGGATGCCTCCGCGGCTCGCGCCGTCGCCACATCGACTTCGGGCATCACCATCGTCGAAGGTTCCGACTCCGCGACGCTGACGGACCTCGACGTGGTCGTCGTACGAGCGCGCGTGGCGGCTCTGGACGAACTCGTGGCCCGGATCGTGCGCGCGGATATCGCAGTACGCGAATTGGCTCCCGTCGTCTCGCCGCTGGAAGCGGCGTTCCTCGCCCTGACCGAGCAGGAGGCCGACCGATGACCGCGACCATTGCCGACATCCCCGCCGACGCCCACGCCGCCGGGCCCGGGACAGCGGGCTCGCCCCCGGTCCCGGTGACCCGCATCCTCCACTTCGAGCTCGTCAAGCTGTTCTCCACGTGGCGGGTACGCCTGCTGATTCTGCTGAGCTGGCTCGGCCCGGGCCTGCTGGTCTTCGCGATCGACAAGCAGAGCACCCTGCCCTCGGACACCCTGTTCGGCCGGTGGATGCACACCACCGGCTGGGCCGGGTCGCTGGTGGTGCTCGGCGTCGCCGGCACGTGGGTGCTTCCGTTGATCGCGTCGCTGGTCGCCGGGGACGTGTTCGCCGCCGAGGACCGGCTGGGAACGTGGCGGCATCTGCTGGTCGCGGTCCGGTCGTACCGGCGCCTCTTCGCGGCCAAGGCGATCGCCGGCCTCACCGTGATCCTGCTGCTGGTGACCGGCCTCGCCGCTTCCAGCGTGGAAGGCGGACGACTCGCGGAGGGGAGCCGCCCGCTCGTGGGCCTGGACGGCCACCTGCTCACCGGCGGCGACGCGTTCGTCAAGGTGCTGCTGGCCTGGGCGTGCGCGCTGGCGCCGACGCTCGCCCTGGCCGCCATCGGCCTGCTCGGCTCCGTCGCGCTGGGCCGGTCGCCGATGGGTCTGCTGTTGCCCATGCTGGCCGCCCTCGGGATGCAGGTGGCGCAAATGCTTCCGCTGCCGGTCGCGGTGCGCGTGGCCCTGCCCGGTTACGCGTTCATCTCCTGGAACGGCCTCTTTACCGATCCCCAGCAGCTCGGACCGTTGCTGGTCGGTGTCGGGGTCAGCCTGGCCTGGGCCCTCGTCGCGACCGCGCTGGCCTATCGGCTGTTCCTGCGCCGGGACTTCACCAACCCCGACAACGACGGCGCGGGACGAAGGGTACTGACTTGGGGAGTCGCACCGTTGGCCGGGCTGCTGGCCGCGACGGTCGGTGTCGTCGCCGTCGCGACCGGCGCCAAGGTCGCGACCGGCTCCGGCGTCGGTCAGGACAAAGTGCAGCGGTCGGTGGCCACGGTGTTCGCGCATCTCTACCGGTTGCAGCAAGCGCAGATGTATCACCCGCCGATCACCGAAGCGCAGTTGCGGACGGCCGCGGTCTGTTCCAAGAGCGACGGGCTCGGTGCGCAGCAGGGGCCCGGCAACGACTGGCGCTGCACGGTCTCCTGGCTCGTTCCCGGCAGTACCGTCACGGCCCAGGCTCTGTACCAGCTCAACGTCACGGCGAACGGACGGTACATCGCCGACGGAGACGGACCGCAGCAAGTGAACGGCTACTTCTTGATCGTCACCCCGGGCCGGGTGACGACGAACCCGTTGTGGCAGTTCGACGGCGACGTCGATCTGCTCGCAGGCCACTGATTCCCGTGCCCTGCGCCTGGGACGGGAAACGAGGGATGAAACCTTGGCGACCGTCTAAATGTTCTTATTCGGGATCCTTGCGGTGATCTTGTCTTGTCGTGACGATACGCGACAAGGGGTTGGCCACGCCCCATCACGGGAACCTTCGGGAGGAGATTCGATGGCAAGGTGGAAACTCCGCATTGCGGGCGTCGCAGTACTAGGGCTCGCATTGGCCGGACTGGAGCTGGGGACGGCCTCGGGACAGGGCACGACCCGGCCGGAGACCGGTCCCGGTTCCTGCACCTTGAAGGGATGGAACCCCAGCACCGATCCCTTGAACGCGGCCAGCCTCCCGGTCGGACAGCGGCCGCAGAGCTACAAGCCGGACGACTACGACTGCACCGGCGCCGTGTTCGCGGCGCCGGGCGTGGAATTCTCGAAGTTCCCGCAGCCCAAGAACTTCGCCATCTCCAACCAGACCGTGTCGAAGGTTGACCAGGCCGGGGTGCAGAACTATTCGGCGCCCACGGCGGCCGTGAACCCGCTGGCGCCGTACTTCCCGCCGTTCCAGCACTTCGTCATCATCTACCGCGAGAACCACACCTTCGACGACTACCTCGGGGACTGCGCCAGCACGGTCGCGGCCGGATGCAACGGGCAGGTGCAGAGCACCAACCACGTGAGCTCCGTACCGAACCTGCACAACCTGGCCAAGACCTACGGCCTCGACGACGCCTACAGCACCGGTGTCCAGCCGCCTTCCGGGCCGAACCACTGGTTCCTGTTCTCCGGCCAGTCGTCCTCCAGCTCGCAGCAGCAGTCGTATCCGGCCGCCACCGGGACGCAGTTCGACCGCTTCCTCACCGGCGCCAACGGGCCGGCGGACGAAGGCACCAACGCGTGCACGCCGCCGACCGGCAGCGGTAGCGGCAGCAGCCCGTACACGTTCGTCATGAACGGCGACTTCTACTGGATGCTCAACAGCGGCAGCGGCTATTGGAAGAACCCCGCGACCGGCAAGGTCGAGGTGCTCCCGCCGAACCGTCCGGGCACCAACATCCCCGAAGAGTTGCACTACAACGAGTACGCGTGCTCCAACCAGAGCCTGCCGGACAGCACGATCTCCAACGACTACATCAACTTCGTCAACACCAACGGCCTGCCGGCCTACAGCTACGTCGAGCTGTTCAACGACCACCCCGGCACCTACCAGGACATCCCGGGCAACGACACCGCGACGAACAACGTGGTGAGCTCCATCATGAACAACGCGGCGTACAAGGACAACACGCTGATCGTGGTGACCGAGGACGACACGCAGAACGGCAACAACGGCCCGGACCACGTCAGCAACACCTACCGGGTGCCGCTGGTCGTCATCGGCTCGCCGACGTACGTCAAGCAGCACTACCTGAGCCACGTCGCCTACACCACCAGCAACGTGCTGGCGGCGATGGAGCGCACGATGGAGAACGTGCACTCGGGCATCATCGACCCGAACGACAACCTCGGCCTGTCGACGTTCCCCATGACCAGCAACGACCAGTCCGCGCTCGGCGACCCGCTGGAGGACTTCTGGGCGCAGGGCACGACGCCGCTGTCGGCAAAAGCCACCGGCACGCCGAGCACCGGCAACGCACCGCTGGCGGTGACCTTCACCGGCACGGCCACCGGGGGCACCGCGCCGTACAGCTACAAGTGGACCTTCGGTGATGGCGCGACGAGCACAGCGCAGAACCCGAGCCACACCTACACCGCGGCGGGTACGTACACTGCGACGCTGACAGTGACCGACAGCTCGTCGCCGGTGAAGACGGCCACATCGCAGGTCACTACGACAGTCAGCGCTGTCGGCAACCCGTTGGCCGCTTCCGCCTCCGGGAGCCCGACCTCGGGGCAGGTGCCGCTGAGCGTCGCCTTCACAGGGACCGCGACCGGCGGCACCCCGGCGTACAACTACGCCTGGACCTTCGGTGACGGCGCGACGAGCACGGCGCAGAACCCGAGCCACACCTACAGCACCGCTGGTACCTATACCGCGACGCTGACCGTCACCGACAGCGCTTCGCCGGTGAACTCCGCGTCGTCGACCGTCACGATCACCGCCTCGCCGATCGCGGCCACGGTGCCAGGCGCCCCCACTGGTCTGACCGCGACTCCCGGGACCGGCCAGGTATCGCTGAGTTGGACGCCACCGGCCAACAACGGTGGTGAGAACATCACCGCCTACCACGTGTATCGCGGCACGGCGAGCGGCGGCGAGACTCTGCTGACCAGTGGTGGGTGCAGCGGCCTGGCGGCGGTGACATCGTGCACTGATACCGGCCTGACCGCTGGGCAAACGTACTACTACAAGGTCACAGCGGTGAACCCGCTCGGGGAGGGCGCGCAGAGCAACGAAGCCTCCGCCACACCGACCGGTACCGGCTGCCAGGCGCAGCAACTGCTCGGCAACCCCGGATTCGAGAACGGGAGCTCCAACCCCGCGCCGTGGGTCGTGACCTCGACGCACACGCCCTTGTCAATCATCAGCAAGAGCACTTCCGAGTCGGCACGCAGCGGGAGCTGGTACGCCTGGCTCGACGGCTGGGGGAAGGCGACGACGGACACCGTCGCGCAGACGGTGACGCTGCCGGCGAGCTGTACGAACTACACGTTCAGCTTCTGGTTGCACGTCAACACAGCCGAGACCTCCACCTCGTCTGCCTATGACACGCTCAAGGTCCAGGTACTCAACAGCTCCGGGACGGTCCTGAGCACATTGGCGACGTACTCCAACCTCAACCACAACACCGGATACACGCAGCACAGCTTCAGCCTCGGCGCCTACGCGGGCCAGCAGGTGACGCTGAAGTTCCTCGGTGTGGAGGACTACACGCTCCAGACCTCGTTCGTCCTCGACGACACCGCGCTGAACGTCAGCTGACGGTATCAGTGCTTTGATTCCGGGCGGGAGACGCGTGCAGACCGCGTGAACCCGCCGCCGTCCCGGCATCCTCGCGATGCCGGGACGGTTTTCGTTGTCGTCCATCCGTGTGATGTTCGCTCGCTGGCGGCGCGTATGAGTACTCGGATGTGCCGTAAGGGGCAGAATGATCTATAGAAGGGTGGTTTGCGAATTGCGATTGGAGTTTGAGTGATTGTGGCTGCGGCAGCGTTGTCGGCGCCGGACGGCGGGACGGCCCCCGTGCTGCGCAAATTGCCGCAGGTGACGGCGCTGTTCTGGGCCTTGAAGACCGTCGCGGTGACCCTTGGCGAGACTGCGGGCGATCTTTTGGGGATCAGTTTCGGGCTCGGCTATGCGACCACCGCGGTTGCCTTCGCAGCCTTCTTTCTGGTGGTGATCGTGGCGCAGGTGCGGTCGTCCCGGTTCCGTCCGGCGCTGTATTGGGCCGTGGTCCTGGCCACCAGCCTGGTCGGCACCGAGATCTCCGACTTCCTCAACCGGGGCTTCGGCCACGGAAGCGCCCAGCACGGCATCGGCTATGGCTGGGGCGCGACCCTCCTGACCGCGGTGCTCGGGCTGGTCTTCCTCGTGTGGTGGCGGACCGGCCAGACCTATGACGTGGAGAACATCATCGGCCGCACTGGCGAGGTGCTGTACTGGACCGCGATCTTGGTTTCGAACACGCTGGGCACTTCCACAGGGGACTGGCTCGCCGACGAGACCGGGCTTGGTTTCCGGGGAGCCTTCGCGCTGATCGCTCTTGTGCTGCTGCTGATTCTGGCGGTGCACTACCTGACTTCGGTCAACAGCGTGTTCTTGTTCTGGCCGGCCTTCGTCCTCACTCGGCCCCTCGGCGCCGCCGGGGGAGACGCGCTGACGAAGTCTGCCGAGCAGGGCGGTCTCGGGTGGGGGACCGCGGGCGGCAGCGTCGTGCTGACCGCCCTGCTGGTCCTGCTCATTGCGTACCAGACGCGGGATGTGGGACGCAGGACCCTGTCTACGGCTCCGCTCCAGTAACCGATTCGACGCTCTAGTGTTCGGGGCTGCCGTTTCTACGAGTTTTCAGGTACTCGAAGAGGATCGGCAGCAGCGAGAGTAGGACGATCACCAGGGTGATCGGGATGATGTACTTGTCGACCTTGTCAGCGCTGATCGCATTGCTGGCGAAGCGTCCCAGCAGCAGGACACCGACACTCCAGAGCACGCCGCCGATCGCGTTGTAGACGAGGAACCGGCGCGCGGACATGTCCAAGGTGCCGGCGACGGGGTTCATGAACGTCCGCACGATCGGAATGAACCGCGCAAGGATCACGGCCTTCGCCGGACCGTACTTGATGAACACCTCCTCGGCCTTGTCCACATGCTCGCGCTTGAACAACCGGGAGTCCGGCCGGTTGAACAACCGCCGGCCGTACCGCGCACCGAGATAGTGCCCCAACTGCGCGCCCGCGACCGCACAGATCGGCACAGTGAGGAGCAGCAACGGCAACGAGAGGTGCTGGGCACCCTTCCCACTCAACGTGAGCAGACCGGCGATGAACAGCAACGAGTCACCGGGCAGGAAGAAGCCGACCATAAGGCCGGTCTCGGCAAAGACGATGGCGCACACGCCGAGAACAGCAAAGTTCCCGAGCGCCTGGATCCAGTCGTGAGCGTTGATCGGATTGAAGGCCATCGGCGACGAGGCCAGGTCCAGGGCAGTGGATAGAGACACGACCCACATGCTACAGCGTGTAGTAAGATAAGTGGCGACGACCGATGGTCGATGAGCACAACATGTGCCCGCGCTGGCCGAACCCAAACGGCCGGAATGCGCACCCCGCCAGCATCGATTTCGCCGAAATAGCGGCTGGCGGAGCCTGGATGAGGAGATGAGCTGTTGGCAGCCCGGCGCTGGAGTCGGCGAGCGCCGACATCGGGTGGCCCATGAGTTCGTGGCCCATCGGTCGCGCGACCTGCGGAGCGGCAGCCGCTAGCGCGCAGCAAATGCGCCTTGGCTAGCGGCTACTTTGTTAGGCAGCCAGCCGCCCCGGGAGCGACTGCGATGTCGGGCAGCAGGTGTGCCTTGGCTATCGCTGCGCTGCTGGGCAATAGCTGCATCGGTCAGCGGGTGTGTTTCGGCAAGCGGCTGCGCTGTCAGGCAACATCTGCCTTGGGGAGCGGGGCTGCGCTGTTGGGCAGCGGGCGTGCCTTGGGCTAGCGGCGGCATGGGTCAGCGGCCGCGCTGCCGAGCCCTGAGCCGTTGGTTCGGTACAGCCCTCCTCAACCGGCGTCGTCTGATGCGGTGGCGTCGGTCGCGGTCGCGGTCGCGGTCGCGGTGGCATCGGCCGTCGTCGCATGGATGGTGAATATCTGATCGAGTCCGGCCCGCGCGAAGATCCTTGCGACTCGGCCGGGTACGGCTGCCAAGGCCATTGTGGCGCCGGCCGCTACCGTGAGTCTTCGGGCGACCAGCATGGCGGTGATGCCGCTGGAGTCGCAGAAGGCCAGGTCGCTCAGGTCGATGACCAGGCCGTGGTTCGGGCTCAGGGGCTGGGCTTCGACGGCGGCGCGGAGTTGGGGGGCGGTGTGGAAGTCCAGGTCTCCGGTCAGTTTGAGGATGCGCCAGGAACCGCCGGTGCTGGTGGCGATGGCCAGGGCGTTCACTGTGGTTCTCCGTCTGCCGGATGTGGGGGCACGCTCAAAGCCAGTAGTGCGGTGTCGTCGTCCAGGCCTTCGCCGAACGAGTCCAGCAGCTTGGTCAAGGCGTGGATGAGGTGCGGGGCGGTTGTGGGTGCCAGACGAGTCGCGAATGCCAGCAGTGCCGTGTCGCCGAATCGGTCGTCGTGCGCGTCGGCATCGACCGGCGCCTCGGCATCGACCGGCGTGTCGCTATCGACCAGCGCGTCGGCATCGACCAAGGCTCCGCCGCCATGCGCCTCGGTCAGCCCGTCCGTATACAGCAGCAGCGTGTCGCCCGGCCGCAGGCGCACGGTGGTGGTGGCGATGTGGACCTCCTCCAGGACGCCGATGAGCTGGCCGCCGGGGGTGGGGAGGTAGGCGGCGGTGCCGTCGGCGGACAGCAGCAGGGCCGGCGGGTGGCCGCCGCTGGCCAGGGTCGCGGTGTAGCCGTCGCCGTTGGGGTCGGGCGTCAGCAGTCCGAACACGACGGTGCAGAATCGCAGGTCGGGGCCGGGGAACTCCTGGTTGAACACCGCGTTGACGTTGGAGAGCACCTCGGCCGGGTCGGAGTCGAAGACCGCCGCTGAGCGCAGTGCGTAGCGCGCGAGCGAGGTCACCGCCGCGGCGACGGCGCCTTTGCCGCACACGTCGCCCAGGAACAGCCCCCACTTGCCGCCGGGCAGCGGGAACAGGTCGTAGAAGTCGCCGCCGACCTCGTCGACGGAGGCGATGGCGTAGTGCGCGGCGACCTCCGTCCCCTCGGGAGCGGCCAGGACCGGCGGGAGCAGCGTGCGCTGCAGTGTGGCGGCCAGGCGGCGGTAGCCGTCGCTCCTGTCCTCGGCCAGTCGGAGGGCTTCGTCCGCCGCAGCGTGGGCCGTCTCAGCTTCCTGACGGGCCCGCAGCAGCTCGGTCTCGTAGGCGCGGCGGTCGCGGGCGTCGGTCACCGTGGTGCGGATCAGCAGCGGCTCCCCGCCGGCGCCCTTCTTGACCACGGACGTGACCAGCACCGGCAGCCGCCCGCCGTCGGCGGTCCTCAGCTCCAGGGCGATGCCGTTGACCTGCCCCTGCATCTGGAGCAGCGGGGCGAAATGGGTCTCGTGGTAGAGCTTGCCGCCGACGGTCAGCAGGTCGGAGAAGCGCATGCGGCCGACGACGTCGGGCCGGCGGTGGCCCAGCCAGTCCAGCAGGGTGGTGTTGATCTTGGCGATGCGGCCGTCGAGCATGGTGGACAGGTAGCCGCACGGGGCGTGTTCGTACAGGTCGTCGGTGCTGTCCTCCAGCAGCGCGGAGAACTCGGCCCGCTCCTCGTCGTGGCTGCCGCATCCCGCCGTCGCGCCCGATTCCGACGCGGATCCCGGCGGCATCAGCCCGCACCCCCGACGAAGCCCGCGCCCCCGACGAACTCGGCGATCGCCTCGGCGGTGGCCTCCGGCGCGCTGAGCTGCGGGCAGTGCCCGGTCGCGTCCAGCGTGACGAGGGTGCTGCCGGCCACCTGTGCGTGGACGAACGCGCCGACCTCCATCGGCGCGATCGCGTCCCGGGAGCATTGCAGTACCAGCGTCGGCACGGCGACCCCGGCCAGGTCGGCGCGGTGGTCGGACAGGAACGTGGCGCGGGCGAAGGACGCGGCGATCACCGGATCGGTGCGGCAGAAGCTGTTCGTCAGCTCCCGGCCCAGCTCCGGACGCTCCGGGTTGCCCATGATCACCGGCGCCATGGCTCGCGACCAGCCCAGGTAGTTGCTGTCCAGAGATTCCAGCAGTTCCTCGATGTCCTGCGCGCTGAACCCGCCCCGGTAGGAATCGTCGTCGATGTAGCAGGGCGACGGCGTCAGCAGCACCAGCTGCGCGAACAGCTCCGGCTCGCGGACCGCGGCCAGCACCCCGATCATCGAGCTGACCGAGTGCCCGACGAACGTCACCGGCCCCAGGCCCAGGTCACGCAGCACGTCCAGGACGTCGTCGGCGTAGCCCGCCAGCGTCGCGTGCCGCTGCGGGCTCCACGCGGACAGGTCCGAACTCCCCGCGCCGAGGTGGTCGAACAGCACCACGCGGAACCGCCGGGCCAGCGTCGGCACCACCAGGTGCCACATGTTCTGGTCGCATCCGAACCCGTGCGACAGGACGACCACCGGCGCGTCCGGACGCCCGGTGACTGTCACGTTGTTTCGCGAGCGGATGTCAACCACCAGACCATCGTGTCACTAATACGCGGCGCGCATCGCCACCGGTGCCGGTGAACTTCACGGCCGCCCTGCGCGGTCGGGCGGGCGGATGCGGCTCCGGACGGTCGCGGCGAGCCGCCGCACGCGCGACAGGACCCTGATGACGGCTGGCAGAACGGCCGAGGGAGCCGAACCGTCCCCCGCGTCGGACGCGATCAGTTCATTGATCCGATCACGGTTGTCGGTCTTCGTCCGGGTGAGCCGTGTGGCGGCTTCGAACCTCGCGTGGGCATCGGCGATCCGGCCGGGGATGCTGTCGCGTTGTGCTTGCCGCAGCGCCTCGTAGGCCTGAAGGCTGTCCGCGATGGCGGCCTCCAGCTGTTCTTCCGCCAGACCGCGCATGGCGTACAGGTCCCGGCGCCAGGCCAGCCGCACGATGGTCTCGGCGTCGTGCACTAGGCTGCCGGGATCGGGGACGGACGGCGCGGCGCCGGACCTGATCGAGGACCCAGACCTGGCGGCCCGGATGCGACGGAAGACAGCCATCCGCGGCGCCCGGTTCACAGGCCGGCCGCGCGGGAGACGGGTCCGCCGGTGTGGCCCGGGGATTGCCCGGACAAGGAAATGTGTATGACTCCGCGCCTTCGACGAGGCGCGACGTGAGTCAGCAGCTGGGCCGCAGACGTGAGCGGCCAGGGCGGACACGGAGCCGCGCCGGTTGTTAGCGCCGGGGTCCAGGACGCTCGGGGTAGCGCTTCGCAGCTTACACCGGTCGACGCGAACACGTGTTCAAACGTGTATTCATCCGGTGCGGGGATTCGCTCTTTGTTGTTCTGCCGGCGCGACCCCGACACCGACTTCCGCGACCATCCCGCCACAGGCCGAGGCCGCCGCTGCGGCAGCAGCGACGGCCCGGTCGTGGGTCGGTCGGTCTCGTGGTCCGGCATCGCCAACAGCGTCGTCATCCTCTGGCGGGCGCTATCGCGTTCCAGCGGGCTTAGTGGCGCAGCCCGTGGCGGCGGCTGGTGCCCAGGCCGCGTCCGCCACCGTCGACCAGGTGCATGATGCCCAGCAGCAGGATCGCTCCGGCGAAGGCGGTGATCCACGTGGAGATGTTGAAGAAGCCCTGGATATTGTTGACGTGGAACACCTTGTCGGCGATCCAGCCGCCGAGCAGCGCTCCGGCGATGCCGATCACGGTGGTGACGATGATGCCGTGCGGACTGCCCATGACCTTGTCGGCGATCAGGCCGACGACGAGTCCGAGCACGATCCAGGCGATGATGCCCATGATGGGTCCTCGTATTCCTCCCGGCCTTGCCGACCGGATTCTCGGGAATTGATTTTGGCGTCCACCGGGTACCCGATTCGCCACGACCAAACGGTGAAGGTTCAAGAAAATCTCAAGCCTGACGAACCGACGCCTCGATTCCGTTCCACGACGCGGCCGTCGCCCGCGAGATGTTCGGCACCGGCAGGCAACGCTGACGTGGCCCCCGCCCCGGCGAGGCTGCTGGAACCGTGTTGTGGGCGACAGCAGTGCTCTGCGAAGATCTGTTCGCCGAGTCGCCTGCTGCCGCGGGCGGTCGTTTCGCTGGTACGTGGAGGTCGGTCGTGCGTTCGCGTCCTATTGTGTTCGGCGCGGTCTGCGCTGTGGTCGCGTCGTTCGACGTCGCAGCGCCCGGGCTTGCGCATGCCGCTTCCGTCATTCATGTTCGCCAGGTCTCGGGCTGCTCGGACACGGCTGCGAACGCCGGCAGCGACGCGGTGCCCTACTGCTCGATATCCGCCGCGGTCTCGGTGGTTCAGCCGGGGCAGGAGGTCGAGGTCGGGGAGGGTACCTACAAGGAGTCGGTAACGGTCTCCCGTTCGGGCACGCCGCAGGCTCCGATCGTCATCGCCGCCGAACCGGACACCCTGGTCTATCTGCAAAACTTCATCGATAATGCCCACTCGGGCCCGGTGCCACTGAAGCTGGACCATGTACACGATGTGACCGTGCGCGGTCTCAGAGTCCAAGGGTCCGAGCAAGACGCGGTGCTCGTCGACGGCTCCAGCGACGTAGTACTCGATCACCTGTTCGCCAGCGGCGGGGATTCCACTTCCTCGGTCGAGGTCACCGGCGGGTCGTCGAATGTCACGCTCAGCCGTAGCAATTTGGGCGGTTATGAGGCGCCGGCCGTTCTTGTCCACGGCGGTTCGCGCGATACCACCATCACCACGAACAACCTCGGCCTCGGGCAAGACGGCATCGTTGTCGACGGCGCGACCGGGACGGTCGTCACCAGCAACACCGTGTGGAAGTTGAAAGGCAGCTCCGTCGTCCTGAAGAACGGCGCCACCGGCTCGACGGTCGAGAACAATGTGCTGATTCCCCCGCGGACCGCCAAGCCCGCCACCGACACGCCGGTGTTCTCCGTCGACGCGGCCTCCGCCCCGAACACCGTCGCCGACTACAACACCGTCCAGGCCGGTGCCGGGTACGCCGCCTATTCCTGGGCCGGCGCCGTCCAGCACACCCAGGAAACCTTCACTCAGGCCAGCGGCCAGGGCACCCATGACATCGTCCAGATCGGCGACGAGCAAAACGGCGGGTGGCCGTCCTACTTGGCCGTGGAAGGCGATTCGCGGATTGATTCCGCCAATGTCGCCGCACCCGGGGAACTGCCCTCGGACATCGATGGCGTGACGGCGCTCGACGATCCGCGGGTCAGGAACACCGGGACCGGCAGCGGGTACCGGGACCGAGGCGCGTACGAGTTCAAGGATCCGCTGGCGAGCGGCGACATATCCTTGGTGCCGGCGGCCGCGCCGATCGGCGTTCCGGTGACGATCAAGGTCAATCCGTCGGTCGGGTGGTCCAAGAACCTCACCTACACATTCACCTTCGACGACGACAACCCCACGACCGTCTCCGGCCCGGACAGTACTGTGCAGCACACATTCACGACTGTCGGAAGGCGGACCGTGCGCTACCGGGTCACCGACGACCTGGGCGCTGAAACCCCCTGGCTCGGTGTGTACTTCGAGGCCGGTACGCCAGGCGACCCGCTCGTCCCGGTCCTGTCGACCAGCTCGCTTGGCGTTGAGTACGACTACCGCGGCCGGCCCGCCGTACGGATCGTGGTCGGTATGTACCCATCGCGGGATCCGTGGGAGATCACCCAGGCGTACGTCGACTTTGGCGATGGCACGCCGGAGCAAGGGCCTATTTCCGTCGATGCGAACCAAGACCTGGACCAGGACCATCTCTACTACGCCTCCGGCACCTACACCGTGAAGTTGACCCTGACCGACTACATCGGCCGGACCGCTTCGACGACTCAGAAGGTGACGGTCACTGTCCCGACCCTGCCCGCCACTCAGGCGACGGTCCACCGGATCGGAGGCGGAGACCGGTACGACACGGCGCGGTTGGTGTCCCAGGCCCAGTGGAAGGACGGAGCCGCGAGTGCTGTCGTCCTGGCCCGCGGAGACCAGGCGCCGGACGCCCTGGCCGGAGTGCCGTTCGCGGCGCGCATGGAAGGCCCGTTGCTGCTCACCGATCCCAAGAGCCTGGACCAGGAGACCAAAGCGGAGATCGCTCGCGTCACCGGCGGTCCGTCGGCGGACAAGACCGTGTACATCCTGGGCGGAGACTCCGCGGTGTCCCCGTCGGTCGAGTCCGGGCTGCGTGCCGCCGGGTACCACGTGGTGCGCTATCAGGGTGCTGACCGGTTCAAGACCGCGTTGGCGGTGGCCTCGGCGTTCGGGAACTCCTGGCGCGTGATCGTCGCCACCGGGCAGGACTTCCCCGACGCCGTGGCGGCCGGGCCGCTCGGCGCGCGGGAGAGCGCACCGATCGTCCTGTCGGACGGCAACGCGCTCGACCCGGCGACCGCCGCTTTCATCCTCGCGCATCAGGAGATCGAGCCGGTCGGAGGATTCGCCCAGCGCGCCGTCGCCACGCTGAACACCACGGGCAGAACGGTCGACCAGACCCTCTCCGGGCCGACCCGCTACGACACAGCCGTCGCGGTGGCGAACGCGCTCATCCAGCTGACCGGCCAGGCGCCGACCGGCGTGGGCATCGCCTCGGGCCAGATGTTCCCGGACGCGCTGACCGGTGGCACGTACGCCGCCCACCTGGGAATTCCCCTCCTGCTCACCGAGCCCACGGCCCTGCCCCCGGCGACCCGGATCCCGCTGACCGGATGGGCGAACTCGCTGGCGACCGTCACGGTCTTCGGCGGCGACAAGGCCGTCACCGGCGCTGTCGTGGACGCCGTCGCCGCCGCGGTGAAGGGCACGGTCAAGTGAGCCGCGCGGGCCACCACTGGCCCGCCGAGTTCACGGAGCTCCGGGTGACGGTGCGCACGACCTTGTGGTCACCGAGGTAGTAGAAGTAAGGCAAGGGGTTTGGCGACCCGCCTGACCTGCGGGACGCCGCGGGATGGCTCACGCCACAGATCGCGCCGCAGCCCACACCACAGCTCACGCCACAGAGCGCAGCGGAGTCGCCGGTTCCGCCGCCGTCCTGGCAGCCGCTCCGGCTTCGGCGGCAGGGCTCTCGGCTTCCCGTCCCCAGCGTCGGGCCAGCACCGTGCACGCCATCAGCTGCACCTGGTGGAACAGCATCAGCGGCAGCACCATCAGGCTGAGCTCGTGGCCGGGGAACAGCACAGCCGCCATCGGCAGCCCGCTGGCCAGGCTTTTCTTCGATCCGCAGAACACCAACGTGACGCGCTCCGGGCGGGCGAAGCCCAACCGGATGGAGGCGCGGCCGGTGATGGTCAGCACCGCGCCCAGGAGCACCAGGCAGCAGCCGATCAGCGCCAGCAGCCGGAGCGGGGACACCGTGTGCCAGATCCCGGCGACCATGCCCTCGCTGAACGCGCTGTAGACCACCAGCAGGATCGAGCCGCGGTCCACCAGCGTCAGGACCTTCTTGTGGCCGGCGATCCAGTCGGCGATCCAGCGCCGCGCCAGCTGGCCCAGCAGGAACGGGAGCAGCAGCTGCGCCACCAGGGAGGTCACCGCGCCGCCGTCGACCCGGACCGTGCCGCCGAGCAGGAACGAGGCCAGCAGCGGCGTGACCACGATGCCGGCCAGGCTGGAGAAGGAGGCCGCGCACACCGCCGCCGCGACGTTGCCGCGAGCCAGCGCCGTGAAGGCGATCGAGGACTGGACGGTGGAGGGCAGCAGCGTCAGGAACAGCAGCCCCTTGGCCAGCGTGGAGCCCAGCAGCGGGGTGGCGGCCGCCTCGGCGGCCAGGCCCAGCAGCGGGAACACGACGAAGGTGGAGGCGAGGATGGCCAGGTGCAGGCGCCACTGCTTCACGCCGTCCAGCGCCGCACGCGGGGAAAGGCGCGCGCCGTACAGGAAGAACAGCAGGCCGATGACGACGACGGTGACGTGCGACAGCCCGTCCGCCGCCCCGCCGCGCACCGGGAGCAGGGCCGCAAGCCCGACGGTGCCCAGGATGGCCAGCAGGTACGGATCGACGCCGACCGAGGTCAGGCGGGCGCGGACGGACTTCGGGCTGATCATGCGGGATCCTCGCGGTAATGAGCCCCGGCGGTCGGGCCGGGAGGGTGTTCGTCGGCTTGGGCAGCCAAGTCGAGTAGGTCTTCATCGGCCCCGGGGGCACCGACCAGGCACAGGCCGACCGGCGCGCCGTCGACGATCGCGCCCGGGATGCTCAGCGCGGGGGCACCTGCGGCGCCGGCCAGACAGGTGAGTCCGACAATCGCTGCGCGCAATGCCGGATCGGCGGCCAGCTCGGTGCGGCCTGGTCCTCCCGGAGCACCCGGCCCGCCGCCCAACCGCAACCGCAAGGGCGCCGGCGCCGGCGCCGTCGGGATCGCCAGCACCGTGCCGTCCCCGAGCCGCGCCACCAACCGCTCCCCGAGCCCGCGCACGACAGCCCGGCCCTCCTCGCACTCCGCAGCGCCGACCCGCCCGGCGTTCTCGAAGCGCGCCCCGACCCCGGGCCCGAACTCCGGCCGCTCCCGCGTGATCCACGCGCCGTGCGCGCCCCACGCCTCGAACGCCTGGACCAGGCTGAACGCGGCGCGCCCCGCGTGCCACGCCTCCAGGCGGTCGAACATCGGCGTGCGGTCGACGGGCAGGTCGAACCGCGCCAGCTCCCGGGCCAGCGCCTCGCGCACGGCGGGAGCCGCCTGCGACCACAGGTCGGCCGGGGCCCACAGCCGGGCCGGCGCGGCCGTTCCGGGCGCCGGGTCGAGCAGCACTCCTGCCGCGACCGTCAGCAGCTCCAGACGCCGGGTCAGCAGCCCCGCCACGTCGAACGACGGCGCCAGCGGCACGATCCCGTCCGCGGGCACGCGGCCGTGGGTGGGCCGCAGGCCGTACAGGCCGCAGTAGGACGCCGGGATCCGGATCGAGCCGGCGGTGTCGGTGGCCAGGCTCAGGTCCGCGAGCCCGCCGGCCACCGCCGACGCCGCGCCCCCGGAGGAGCCGCCGGTCAGGCGGTCCGGCGCCGCCGGGTTGGGCGCGGCGCCGTAGTGCCGGCTGGTCCCGCCCAGGGAGTAGGCGAGCTCGTCGGTGTGGGTCTTGCCGACGACGGTCGCCCCGGCGGCGCGCAGCCGGGCCACCGCCGTGGCGTCGCGGGCCGGGACGTCGTGCGTCGCCAGCCAGCGGGGATGGCCGGCGCCGGTGGGCAGCCCGGCGACGTCCAGGACGTCCTTCACCGCCAGGCGCACGCCGCCCAGCGGGCCGCCGCGGTCCTCGGCGGCGTCCAGGACCGGGATCCAGCCGACGAAAGCGTCGTTCACCCCGGGGGACTGCGGTGTCGGCTGCGAGCCGGAGGTCTTCCTGTTCATCACCGCGCCACCAGTCCGGCCAGGTCGGCCTTCGGTATCCGGCAGTGCACGCCCTTCACCAGATCGACGACCTGCGAGACGTGGAAATCGCAGGCGGCTGACAGGTACGCCAGCGCCACGGCGGACGGGACCCCGAACCGCTCCCCGAGGAACGCGATCGCGGCCCGCGCGGCCCGGCGCAGCGCCTCGTCCAGGTCCGGGTCCAGCCCGATCACGACCTGGTCCGCCGCGGTCTCGGCGAACGGTGCGGCCAGCGCCTTGGCCATCCGCCGCATCGGCTCGTCGGTCCGGAGCGTCAGGCGCACGGTGGCGCGCAGCGGCGCCTCGAACGCGGTCAGCGCGACCTCGCCGTCCCCCTGGGAGAAGTGCGGGTCGCCCGCGGCGAACAGGGCGTTGTCCACCTGCACCGGCAAGTACAGCTTGGCGCCCTCGGTCAGGAGTTTGATGTCGAGGTTCCCGCCGTGCGCGCCCGGCGGCACCGAGTGCACCGGCGCTTCGGTGGCCGAGGCCACCGCGAGGATGCCGAGGAACGGGGCCAGCGGCCAGCGCAGGGCCCGGCCGCCGGGCAGCGGGAGCCGGCCGAAGCCGTCGTCGTCGGCGTGCGCGACCAGGCACACCGGCGGGACGGGGGTGCTCGCGGTGCCCGCACCGCTCGCCCCGCCCGCACTGCCCGCCCCGCCCGGACTGCCCGCGCTGCCTGCACCGCCTGCACCGCCTGCACTCACCTCGGCGCGCGGGTACTCCCCGGCCAGCGCACCGCGCCCGTGCCGGTTGCTGATCACGCCGTACGGCGCCCGCCGCCGCAGCGCGAGCACCTCCACCTCCAGCACGTCGCCGGGGCGCGCGCCGGGGATCGCCACCGGGCCGGTCACGATGTGCGGCCCGGCCTGCTCCGGCCGGTGGCGCAGGGCGGCGGCGATCCCGACGGCGTCGGCCAGCAGCCGGTCCCGGCCGATCCCGGCGGCGCCGAAGAAGGCCGCCGGGTCCCCGCCCTGGTCGGCGAGCAGGCCCTCGTGGCTGACGGTGTCGAAGGTGACGGCCGTCCCCGAGGCGGCGGTCAGGACCGGCCGGCTCGCGGCGTTCGGCAGCAGCCCCCACGCGACGGTCTCCGGCGTCGACGGCAGATAGGCCGCGCCGTCGATCGGGCCAACGCCCGGCTGTAGTACGTTCACAACGAGCCCCCTCGGAAGTCGGTCGGGGTCGATTGTATGCAATCGAGGTGAGTGGTGGGACGCGGGGTCGAGGTATCGACGGAACAGGCTCCGGCCAGCGGCGATGGCGCCGGCGAGCCGGATGCCGGGCCGGACACCGGGTTGGCCGCCGGGCCGGACACCGGGCTGGCCGCCGGGCCGTCCGGCGTCGGGCCCGAGCCGCCGCGCCGGGCCGGCAAGGTCTCGGCGAGCGAGGTCAGCCGGGCGATCCGCGACGACATCATCCGCGGCGTGCACCCGCCCGGGTCGCGCCTGGCCGAGGAGGCGTTGTCGGCCCGGTACGGGGTGTCCCGCGTGCCGGTGCGGGAGGCGCTGCGGACGCTGGAGGCCGAGGGCTTCGTGCGCTCGCGCCCCTACGCCGGCGTGGTGGTCGCCGAGCTCGACGACGCCGAGGCCGAGGACCTGCTGGAGATCCGGGCCCGCCTGGAGCCGCTGGGCGCCGGCCGGGCCGCGGCGCGGCGCACGCCGGAGCAACTGGGCCGGCTCAAGGAGCTGCTCCTGCTGGCCGAGGACGCGCTGACGGCCGGCCGCCTGGCCGAGCTGGCCCGGCTGAACAGCCGCTTCCACGAGGTACTGGCGCAGGCCTCCGGCAGCCAGACGCTCAGCCAGCTGGTCACGCAGCTCAGTTGGAAGATCGCCTGGGTGTACGCGATCGAGCTGCCGCGCCGCGCCGAGGACTCCTGGCGGGAGCACGCCGAGATCGTCCAGGCCCTGGAAGCCGCCGACCCCGAGCGCGCCTCCGCGGTCGTCGCGCGCCATATTTCCCAAGCTCAGAAGGCCTATCGGCGCCGGGACACCGGGCCGGCGGCCCGGGTTGAGGATTCCGAAACCTAGCCGTTGCGCAGCGCGCGGATTCGCGCAACATGCTTTGTATACAAACTGCGGCATGGCTGATCTCCTGATCCGGCGCGCCCGGGTGGCCGACGACGCGCCGCTGTGCGACATCGTGATCCGCGAAGGGCGGATCACCGCGATAGTGCCCGCCGGAATCGCCGAGACTGGCGAGACCGGCGCTCCCGACCCGGCCGCCGGGACCGCCGAGACCGGCGCCCCCGACCCGGCCGACCCGGCCGCCGGGACCATCGACTGCGACGGCCGGGTCGTCATCCCCGGCCTCATCGAGTCGCACCTGCACCTCGACAAGGCCCTGCTGGACCGCGAGAAGCCGAACCCCGACGGCACACTGGCCGGCGCCATCGCCGTGACCGGCGAGCTCAAGCGCGGGTTCACGGCCGAGGCGGTCCGCCGCCGGGCGCGCGCCGTCGTCGAGGCCGCGATCGGCCACGGCACGACCCTGATCCGGGCCCATCCCGACGTGGACCCGATCGTCGGGCTGCTCGGGGTCGACGTGCTCCTGGGACTCCGCGAGGAGTACCGCGGCGCCGTCGAGATCCAGGTGGTCGCCTTCCCTCAAGAGGGGATCATCAAGGCCCCGGGCACCCTGGAGCTGATGCGCGAGGCGCTGCACCGGGGCGCGGACGTCGTCGGCGGCTGCTCCTACAACGAGGCGACGCTGGAGGACTGCCACCAACACGTCGACACGGTGCTGGACCTGGCGGTGGAGTTCGGCGTCCCGGCCGATCTGCACGCCGACTTCGCCGACGGGCCCGGGGACCCGCGCTACGCCCTGGCCGAGTACATCGCCGACGCGACCGCGCGGCGGGGGCTCGAAGGCCGGGTCGCGCTGGGGCACATGACCTCGCTGGCCGGCCGGGAGCCCGAGGACCGGGCCGCGGCGCTGAAGCGGCTGGCCGCCGCCGGGGTCGCCGTGGTGCCGCTGCCGTTCACCGACATGCACCTCGGCGGCCGGGGCGACGACACGGCCGTGCGCCGCGGCGTCGCGCCGGTGCGGGAGCTGTGGGAGGCGGGGGTGACGGCGGCGTTCTCCTCGAACAACGTCCGCAACGCCTTCACCCCCTACGGCAACGCCGACCTGCTGGACGTGGGCCTGTTCCTGGCCCAGATCGGCCACTTGTCGGGCCCGGCCGACCTGGCCCGGGTGCTGGCGATGGCGACCACCGACGCCGCGGCCGTGGTCGGCGTCGCGGATCGCTACGGGCTGCGCGTCGGGGCGCAGGCCGACCTCGTCGTGCTCGACACGCGCGCCGTCGCCGACGTGCTGCTGGACCGGCCGGTGCGCACGGCCGTGGTCAAGGCCGGACGCGTCGTGGCCCGGACCACCCGGGCCACTGAACTGGCCCTCGCGACGCGTTCCACGGCCTGACCCGGCCCGGCCGTGTCAGACCCCTGCTCTACCTCGGCCCCATCTGTGTTCCGCCTGTGTTCCGCCTGTGTTCCGAACGACCGCCGAACAACCCGATCAAGGAGTGTCCTGTCATGCGCGAACGCATCCCCCACGAGATCGCCGCGTCGATCCTGGCCGCCACCAGCGCCTTCATCGGCGGCACCGCGCTCAACCTGCCGCCGTGGGCGATCTTCATCTCCTGGGCCGGGACCTTCCTGGCCGGCGGCCCGAGCCTGCCCGTGGCCAAGCGCTTGTGGTACGCCATGCCCGCCGGCTCGGCCTTCGCCCTGGCCATCGTCTACACCGACCAGCACATCGGCGACAAGTTCGGCTCCGGCCGCGTCGCCCAGGACGCGATGCTGGCCCTGATCATCCTCGTGATCAACAGTGTCCTGATGTACGCCGGGCGCCTGAAGGCCCTGTCCCTGATTCCCGGCATGTTCCTGGGGTTCGCCTCCTACTTCGCCACCTTCTTCGGCGGATTCGGCTTCAAGGAGGGCAACCTGTGGGCCGCGTGGGTCAGCGTCGTGGCCATGAACGCCCTCGGGCCGGTCTTCGCCTACCTGTCGGGCAAGCTCACCTTCCCGGTGGCCACCCCCGCCACCCCGGCGACCCCGGCCGAGACCCCCGTCGCGCTCCCGGCCACCGCCGATGCCTGAGCTGCCGGTCGACGACCCCGCGGCGCTGGCCGAGGTCCTGGAGTCCTTCGCCCGCTATGAGAAGGCCCTCACCACCAACGACATCGCAGTCCTCGACGAACTCTTCCACGACAGCCCGAACACCGTGCGCCTGGGCGCGGGCGAGGAACTGTTCGGCTACCCGGCGATCGCCGAGTTCCGCCGGGCCCGCCCGGCGTCGGGACTGGCCCGGGACGAGGTCCGGTCGCAAGTGACGGTCTACGGCGATGCCTTCGCGGTGACCAGCTTGGTGTTCACCCGCGAAGGGACCGTCGGATTCGGGCGGCAGACGCAGTCGTGGGTGCGCTTCGCGGACGGATGGCGGATCGTGGCCGCGCACGTGTCCCAGCGCGGCTGAAGCAGACCGCGATCCCGAACGGCGTCCTGCCTCGGCCGGAATGATTCCGGCCGAGGCAGGACGCCGTCCGAATGAGCGCCGCGCCGATCGAGTTCGGCAACGACAGCGGCCACGACAACCGCAACGGCAGCCACAACGACAATCGCAACGACAATCGCAACGACAGCCGCGCCGCCGGCCGGGATGTGAACGTCCCGTGCAGCGTTGCCCCGACCACTTGTGAGCTGCCTGACAGCACCTTCAAGATCTGCCCGTGACCTCGAACCGGTATCTATGGCGGACAGCCCTCATCGTCGCCCCGTCCACCGTGCTCACCATCCTGATCGCCCGTGGCCCACGGCTGATACCCGTCGGCCTCGTCTTCGCCGCACCGACTGCGCTGTGGATCGGCGGCCTCCTTCTCTGGCGCCGAGCCAACGCCGCGACAGCCCTACGCCTCCTGGCCTCCGCCCTCGGCGTGCTGCTGATGATCTGGTGGGGCATGGCCGTCATGGCGATCGAGGCCCTGGCCCACCAATGAAGATCCGGCGCCCGAGGCGTCGCTCGGCTGCTGCTCGGACAGCAACAGCTGGGCCGCGCGGACGATATGGCGGGCGGAGATCTCCGCGGCGTCGAGTTGTTCGGCCGGAGTGCGCGAGTCGGGCATGTGGCGAACCGCGAGATGGGCCAGGGGAGCCGGGTTGCGGTGGTCGGCGAGGGTGGTCATCACGGCTTCGCCGAGGCCGCCTTCGGGGTGGTGGTCCTCGGCGATGATCACGGCCCGGGTCCGGGCCTCGCGGGCGACGGTGTGATGGTCCAGGGGCTTCACCGAGTACAGGTCGACCACGCGGGCCCGGACTCCCAGGCCCTGGAGTTCGTCGTGGGCCTTGAGCGCCTCGTGGACGGTGACGCCGGCGGCGAAGATGGTGACCTCGTCCTCGTCGGTACGGCGCAGGGTCTTGGAGCCGCCGATCGGGAACTCCTCGCCGGCGGGGTAGATCACCGGGTACGCGCCGCGAGTGAGTCGCAGATAGCTGATACCCGGCAGGTCGGCGACGGTCGCGGTGAGGGCCGCGGTGGCGGTGGCGTCAGCGGGATACAGGACTGTGGATCCGTGGATCGCGCGCATCATCGCGAGGTCCTCCAGAGCCATCTGGGAAGGGCCGTCCTCGCCGATCTCCACGCCGCAGTGCGTGCCGGCCACCACGAGGTTCGCCTGGGAGATCGCGGCCATGCGGATGAAGTCGTGAGCCCGGGTCAGGAACGCCGCGAACGTCGCGGCGAAGGGCTTGAAGCCGGCCGCCGACAGGCCCACCGCCGTGGCGATCATCTGCTGCTCGGCGATGTAGCTCTCCAGGAACCGTTCGGGGCAGGCCTTGGCGAACTCGTTGGTGTACGTGGAGTTGCCGACCTCGGCGTCCAGCACCACGAGGTCGGGGCGGGCGGCCAGAGCGGCCAGGGTGGCTCCGAACGCCTTGCGCGGGGCGACCTCACCGCCGTCGTCGAACGTCGGCAGGGTGACAGGGCCCTGATTGTCGGCGACCGCCGCCGCCTTCTCGCCGGTCGGGGCGCGGCCCGCCACCCGCAGCCGGCGCAGGCCGCCGAGTTCGGCGATCGCCCGCTCGGCCGTCTCCGGCGGCAGCGGCTTGCCGTGCCAGTCCGGGCTGTCCTCGATCTCTGAGAAGCCCCGGCCCTTGCGGGTGTGGGCCAGGATCACCGTGGGACGCGACGAGGACGCGGTGCTGTGCAGCGCGCCGTCGATCTGCGCCAGGTCGTGGCCGTCGATCGGGATCACCTGGGCCCCGAACGCCTCGGCGCGCCGGCCGTAGGCGTCCAGGTCCCACCCCAGTTCGGTGGGACCGCGCTGGCCCAGCCGGTTCACGTCCACGATCACGGTGAAGCCGCCGAGCTCGTGGCGGCGGGCCGCGTCCAGGGCCTCCCACACCGAGCCCTCGGCCATCTCCGAATCGCCGCACAGCACCCACACGCGGTACGGATCCCGCTCGGTCCCGCGTTCCCGCTCCCGCAGCCGGGCGGCCAGGGCGATGCCGACGCCGACCCCGATGCCCTGCCCGAGCGAGCCGGTGGCGGCGTCCACCCACGGCAGCCGCGGGGTGGGGTGCCCCTCCAGCAGGCTGCCCGCGCGGCGGTAGGTGACGAGCTCGTCGTCGGTGACGACGCCGGCCGCGCGGTACATCGCGTACAGCAGCGGGGAGGCGTGGCCCTTGGAGAAGATCAGATGGTCGTTGCCCGGGCAGTCCGGCAGCTCCCAGTCGTAGGTCAGATGCCTGGCCATCAGCACAGCCATCAGGTCGGCGGCGGACATGCCGGAGGTGGGATGCCCGGAGCCGGCGGCGGTGGAGCAGCGGATCGCGTCGACGCGCAGCTGCTGGGCCAGTTCGAAGACCCCCGGCAGAGCGGTGTCCTGGTCGATGGTGCTGGTGTTCTCGTCGTGGACGGTCATCGAGACGTCCCTTCGGATCGTCGGGAAATGTCGCCCGCGTACCCCCGTGCCCCCTCTCGAACCTCCTCGCGGCGCAAGGGGCGACAACTGGGGAACCGGCCGTTTGAGGTGCCGCGGTCCGGGCAGGCGAGGGCTTCATCGTTCGTCATGGCGTCCTCACAGGCCGTCACCGATGAAAAGGGAGGACAACCCCGTGAGCACCGTCGAAGCATCCGTCGAGGTCGACGTCCCGGTCACCGTGGCCTACAACCAGTGGACGCAGTTCGAGACCTTCCCCCACTTCATGAACGGCGTGGAGGAGGTCCGCCAGCTCGACGACCTGCACAACCACTGGGTGGTCAAGGTCGCCGGCGTGCGCCGCGAGTTCGACACCGAGATCACCGAGCAGCTGCCGGACCAGCGCATCAGCTGGCACACGGTGGGCGGCGACCTCCAGCAGATGGGCAACGTCACCTTCGAGCGGCTCGACGACGCGCACACGCGCGTCACCATCCAGCTGGACTGGGACCCGAAGGGCGTGGTCGAGAAGGTCGGCAGCGTGGTGGGCGCCGACACCACCCAGGTGAAGGCGGACGCCGAACGGTTCAAGACCTACATCGAGGAGCGCAACACCGAGACCGGCGCGTGGCGCGGCGAGGTCGGTCCGCATACCGGGCGCGGTTCGAGCAGTATCGATCCCATGTGAGGCCCCCGCCGGCCGGTGTCGATCCTCACAGGGGATTCCCGCCGGCCGGCGCTCAATCCGCTTTCGGTTCGCTCAGCCCGCTTACGCCTACCGCTCGCTCAGTCCGCTTCCGGTTCGCTCAGTCCGCTTCCGGTTTCAGATCCGCGACGAGCAGGGCGATGTCGTCGTCGTTCCCCTGTCCGAACCCGGTGAGCAGTCCGTCGCAGAGTTCTTCGAGGCCGCGGTCCGCCCCCTTGGCCACTGCGGCCTCGAAGGCGCTCAGCGTCTCGTCCAGGCCCACGGCGCGGCTCTCGACCAGTCCGTCCGTGTACATCACCAGCCGGGTGGGTCCGCTGAGCCGCACCGTGGTCGTGGTGAACCGGGCGCCGCCCAGGCCCAGCAGCTGGCCGTGGTCGGTGACGAAGGCCGTGACGCCGCCGGTCACCAGCAGCGGGGGGACGTGGCCGGCGTTCGCGACGTGCATGCGCCGCCGGTCGGGGTCCACCAGGACCAGGCACACCGTGACCGTGACCAGCGGGCGGTCCCGGGTCAGCAGGGTGTCCAGGAGCTCCAGGATCGTTTCCGGAGGGTGCCCCTCGACGGCGTAGGCGCGCAGGGCGTAACGCACTTCGCCCATCAGGATCGCCGCGTCCAGCGAGTGGCCGACGACGTCGCCGATCACCAGCAGCAGGCCGCCGTCCTCGGTCGCGATGGCCTCGTAGAAGTCGCCGCCGATCTCGGCGTGCGTGCTGGCCGGGACGTAGCGGACGGTCAGCTCCACGCCGGCCGGGCGGGGCAGCCGGGCCGGCAGGAACGACCGTTGGAGCTCCAGCGCGAGCGCGTGCTCCTCGGCGTAGTTCCGCAGCGATTCCAGTGACAGCGAACAGGCCTGCGCGATCTGCACCAGCAGCCGGAGGTCGTCCTGCGACGGCGGGGCCTCGACGGCGACCGCCACGCAGACCGGCGGACGGCCGCCGTGCGCGCGCACGGCGGCGACCAGGACGTCGCCGGTCAGCTGCGGTCCGGGGACCATGGCGCGCCAGCGCGCGACGGGCACCAGCATCGTGCGCGCGCCGCTGCGGGTGCCGAGCACGCTGTCGGCGATCCGGTCGAGCAGGTCGGCGTCGATGTCCTCGGAGACCATGGGCGAGCGGCCGTCCAGCTGGAAGGTGCGGACCGGTTTCCCCGACAGGCTCAGGTACACGCTGGCGGAATCGGCTCTCAGCACGCTGCGCGTCCCTTGGACCGCCGCCTCGGCGAACTGCTCGTACCCGGTGGCCCCGTGCAGGGCCAGCGTCGCCTCGTTGAGCTGCAACACCCGCGCGGCCAAGGACTGGGCCGCGCGCCGGGCCCGGGTGTAGCGCAGCACCGCGGTGATGGTGGCGAGCAGCTCGTCCGGGTCCACCGGCTTGGTGAGGTAGGCGTCGGCACCGCCGTGCAGGCCCTGGGCCCGGTCGCTGACCGAGACCGCCGACGCCGAGATGTGCACGACCGGGACGTCCGCGGTCGCCGGGGTCTCCTTGATGGTGCGGCACAGTTCGAAGCCGGTCATGTCGGGCAGCGCGATGTCGAGGACGGCGACCTCGGGCAGCGGTCCGGGGCCGGCCAGCAGCTCCAGGGCCTCGGTGCCGTCGGCCGCCTCCAGGACCTCGTGGCCGGCCCGGCGCAGCCACTGCGTGAACACGTACCGGCCGGTCATGTTGTCGTCGACCACGAGGATCAGCCCGGGCCCGTCGTCGGGGGCCGGAGCGGTGCTCATGCCGGAGCTCCCCGGTCGGGTTCCGGCTCCAGGTCCGGCTCCAGGTCCGGCTCTACCTCCGGCTCCACGTCCAGATCCAGGTCCAGCTCCACCGTGCGGGGCAGCGCCGCGATCACCGTGGTGCCCTCGCCGACCGCGCTGGTCAGGGTGATCGTGCCGCCCAGCAGCGTCACCAGGCTGCGGGCATAGGGCAGCCCGAGGCCGGTGCCCGCTTTGCCGCGCTGATGCGCCCCGCGCACCTGGTGGAACTCCTCGAAGACCTTCGCCTGCTCCTGCGGCGGGATGCCGATGCCGGTGTCCTCGACGACGAACTCGACCAGGTCCGCGCGGCCCGCCGCGGCCCGGACGCTCAGCCGGACGTGTCCGGCCTCGGTGTACTTCAGGCTGTTGCTGATGAGGTTGCGCAGGATCCGGGTCAGCATCGTCTCGTCGGTGACCAGGTCCGGCAGCTCCTCCGGCGCCGGGAACAGCAGCGCGACGGCGGGATTCGGGTCCGCGGCCGGCCGCAGGACGGACTCCAGCCGGGCGAGCAGCAGGGCCAGGTCGACCGGGCCCGGCTGCGGGGTGAGCTGTCCGGCCTCGGCCTTGGCCACGTCGAGCAGGTCGTCGACGAGGTCCCGCAGCGTCTCGCCGGAGGCGGCGATCAGGCCGACCTGCTCGCGCTGCAAGGCACCGAGTTCCTCGGGGCCCGACACGGCGAGCAGCCGGCTCAGCCCGATCACCGAGTTCAGCGGGCTGCGCAGCTCATGGCTGACGTTCGCCCAGAACCGCGTCTTGGCCTCGCTGGCCTCGCGCAGCCGGCGGCTCTTGTCCTCCAGCTCGGCGTGCAGCGCGACGACCCCGATGTTGGTCTGCTCCAGCTCGCTGGAGATCTCCGCGTAGAGGTCCAGGACACCGGCGTTGGCCCGTTCGAGCTCCTCGTTGCGGAGCCGCAGCTCCTCGCTCCGGGCCCGCTCCGCCTCCAGGGCGGCGACCAGGTCCTGCGGAACCGTCCGGCGCAGGGCGACGCCGCCCCGCTGCTCGGGGCCGCGCTCGGGGCCCCGCTGCTCCGGGCTCCGCTCCGAGCCCCGCTCCGGCCCGCGACGGATCAGGCCGCGGATCAGCCGCCGGGCGGACTCGGGCGCGTCGGCGGCCGACCGATCCGACTTCGGCGGAACCGGGTTCGACGGAACCGGGTCCGACGGAACCGGGTCCGAAAGCTCTGGGTTCGGCGCATCGCCGTCCGTCCAGCGGATGGTCACCTCCAGGGTCGGCACAGGACGCGGCGTTCCTGATATCCGGGCCGGCGCCCGGTCAAACGCCTTCGGCCGCGAGATCACCGGAGGTTCCGGAACCGCGACGCACGGTGCGGGCGGCAAGCCTGCTCAAGGCAGCCGGCGCCCCCGCCGGGCGAGCCTTCGACGCGTCAGCTCCGCGAGGCGCCGTGCCACGGTGCTCATGAGGTCCTCTCGTCGGCGGCGCTCATACTCTGCCCG
Source organism: Catenulispora yoronensis (assembly GCF_039531695.1). Classification (NCBI taxonomy): domain Bacteria; kingdom Bacillati; phylum Actinomycetota; class Actinomycetes; order Catenulisporales; family Catenulisporaceae; genus Catenulispora; species Catenulispora yoronensis. Next base: position 87,639 of record NZ_BAAAQN010000001.1, on the reverse strand, counting down.
GACGGAGACCCACAGGCAGAACAACGCCAACGGCACCTCGACGCCCAGAGCCAGCACGAGGGCGAAGACGAACTCCTTGAATGTAGGCGCTGAGAGCACGTCGAACCACGCGTCTATGAGCAACATCACCGCGGTCATTCCCGCCGTGACCTCCACATATGCCCGCCGGCGCAGCAGCGACCAGCCGGTCCGTATCAGCAGGGCGCACAGCAGCAGGTCGAAGCCGACCCAGGAGGCGTTGTAGTGCGCCGCCTCGGACTTGTCCGGCAGATAGACGGCGAGGTTCGCTGTCCAGGGCAACGTGAAGAACCCCAGGACGAGGAGCAGCCATCCGGTCCAATGCGGGACATTGCGAGGCGGGGCCACCTTCGCGCCGATCCCGGAAGCGCTCTGGTCGGTCACGGGTCCGCCATCCGATTCCCCCTCGCCGGCGCCACGCCCCGGTCCGGGAAACGCGGCAGTGCTGCTGGATTGCCAGGCTTATAGGCGGATGGCGCCTCTTCAAACACCTGATCACATGGTTCGGCGGGAGCCGGACAGTCCCGGCCGGTTCCACAGCGCGCGGACCGTCTTCCCCGTCCCGGATGGATGCACGACCGCCTCGAACCTGGTGACCAGCTTGGAGACGATGTGCATCCCCATGCCGCCGGCGGTGCCGTCGGAATTGGCCATGCGGATCGAGGGGGTGACGGTCTCCCGGTCCTCCACCTCGATCACCAGCTGCCTGGACGAGGCACTGACCACCAGGCTCCACCAGCCGCCGCCGTGGATCACCGCGTTGCTCAGCAGCTCCGACACGACGAGCTGGACGGCGCCCGAGTCCGCCCATTCGCACCGGTGCCGCAGGTGCTCGGCGGTGATCCGGCGCGCCTCGGCCAGGTCCGACTGGTCGGACGTGACGTGCAGCCGGCTCTGCTCGCCCAGGCCGGCGGCGGGCATCGCCGTCCTGTCGCTCTGGTAGACCTCCGCGTCGCTCGTCATAGTGCCCGGTCCTTCGTGCCGATCGCCTCACCCAGGTCATTGGTGAAGCGGAACGCGTCAAGGAGATCGGTGACCTGGAACAGCAGGTGCACCTGGGGACGCAACGGGCCGACCAGCCACAAGTCGGTGGCCGCCCGCGCCCCCAGCAGCAGATGGAGCACGGTCGAGTCGGCGAACTCCATGCGGGACAGGTCGATGACGCCGCGTCCGTCCGGCCCGGCCTCGTGGAGCGCCACGAACGCGCCGGTGAGCTCGTCGAGCGAGTCCAGGTCGACCTCTCCCGCGAGCGCGACCACCGGGACGCCGCCGATCCGGGTGACCGTCACGTGCACCGAATCGGGATCCTGGTCTTCAAGGCCGATCGCGCCGACGCCGAAACCGTCGAGACTGCGGGCCTCCGTCGCCGACAGCAGGTCGCCGACACCGGCGACGGAGAGCAGCGCCGCCAGCCGCGCGGACTGTCGCACCAGCACCAGCCGCGCACCGGTCTCCGCGGTCTCCCGCCGGGCCATCAGCAGTGCGGCCAGTCCGCTGTAGTCGCAGGCGCGCAGGTGCGCGCAGTCGATCAGCACCCGGTCGCCGGCGGCGCGCAGGCCCGGCAGCAGCGTCCGGAAGATGTCGAGGAACTCCTCGGCGCTGTCGTGGTCGAGGTCGCCGCGCAGCACCAGGTCGGCCGCCGGACGATCGCCGGCCTGGCCGGCCTGGCTGGCATTGCCGGAATGGCCTGCATGGCTGGCATGGCCGGTATGGCCGGAGGACACCGCCTCCAGGATGGGCTCGGTCATGCCGCCCGCGCTTCCATCGCCGCGTGCCCGGCGGCGTTCAGGCTCGTCGCGCGGGGGAAGTCCCGCAGCTGGGTCCCCAGCAGGTCCAGCGCGCTGGTCAACGCGTGCGGGGGGACGCCGCGGTCGGAGAGGATCGCCCGCGTCCACGCGATGAACCCGGCGAACAGCGCCGCGTCGTCGACGTAGAGCGCGCTGGCCAGGAACCGCACGATGTGGTCGATGTCCTCGATCGTGTACTGCATCTGCTGCGGGGTGTAGTCCCGCATCGCCGGGACCTGCTCCTGGAGCGCGGCCACGATCGCCGAGACGATCCTGGACCGGTTGGCGGCGACGTGCGTGTACTCCTGATCGGCCAGATGCGGCAGATCGTCGACGGCCTGATGCGGCGGGCGCGGGCGCGGCAGCGGCCGGTCCAGCACGGCGAGGGCGGCCCGCGCGTCCCCGGCCCAGGCGTCGGCGCCGAGCAGGCGGGCGTACTCGCCGTGCGGGCCGAACGCCGCGCCGCCGGCCAGGACCGGCACCGAGGCCGCCTGGCACGCGGTGATCGCGGCGTGGGCGTCGGGAAGCCGCAGGGCCAGGGTCGCGGACAGGGCGACGACGTCCGGTCCGCTCTCGTGGAGATGGGAGATCAGGTGCGGGCCGGGGACGTGCGCGCCCAGGAAGTCCACCCGCCATCCGCCGAGCGAGAGCACCTCCGCGAGCAGCCGGGCCGGCATGGCGTGCCACTCGCCGTCCACGCAGGCCACGGTGACCCGACCGCGCGGCGCCGGGGCGTGACGCCGGTATCCCGGATGCCCGCCGAGCGCGGCCAGGACCCGGTCGCCCAGCGCGGTGGCGGCGTGCTCCTGGGCCACCGTCAGCAGGTTCGCGGCCCATTCGGCGCCCACGCGGGACTGCGCGGCGCCGACGAGGTCGAGCACCACGGTCTCTGCCGGGACCCCGCAATCCAGCGCGGACCACGCCGTCGCCAGCGCGGCGGACTCGTCCCGGGCCATCAAGGCGTCCCAGTAGCCGTCGACCGTTTCCGCGGTCAGGACGGCGGGGGCACCGGTGGTCCCGTCCCGGCCGGAGTGCGAATCGATCGACCAGTCGCCGGTCTCGCCCATCTCTGATGTTCTCTCCATGTTCCGTTACCCCCGCTCTCTGTCCACGCGCTCCTCGCCGGTGCGCCGTTCGCCAGTGCGCCGCGCGCCCACGGCTACCCGACCGGAGCCGGCGGCCGGATCGGGGCGATCGGCGCGGTGATCGCCACGACCGCCATGTCGTCCCGCCGGTTCGACGTCAGCCATTGCTCCGCGAGCATCTGGATCCGCTCGACGACGGCCTCGGCGGGCAGCCCGGCACACCCGGCCAGCGCCTGCTCCAACCGGTCCGCGCCGTAGTGCTCGGTCCCGCTGAGCCCGCCCACCGCGTCGGTGATCCCGTCGGAGTACAGCAGGCAGGTCTCGCCCGGCGCGAGCAGGAACTCGCTGCTGGTGGCCCGCACCGACTCGACCGCCCCGATCAGCGTGCCGCGGCTCGCGGCCCGCTCCACGGAGCCGTCGGTCCGCACCACGAGCGGCGGCGGGTGGCCGCCGCAGGTGACCCGGACCGCCACCCCGTCCGCCACGCTCCGGGCCGAGGCCAGCACCAGGGTCGCGAACCGGGTGTGCCGGGAGCTGAGCAGCGCCCGGTTGAGGGACTGCAGCATGCGCTCGTGGTCGCTCTCGACCGTTCGCAGCACACTGATACTGGTCCGGATCCGCCCGGCGAGCATCGCGGCCGCCACGCCCTTGCCGGACACGTCCCCGAAGACCACCAGGACGCCCGGATCGTCGGGCGTCGGCCCGTGGAAGTCGTAGAAGTCGCCGCCGAGGCGCTGCTCGTCGCCGGCCGGCCGGTAGCCCCCGGCCAGTTCGACGCCGCCGACCCGGGTCAGGCTCGGCGGCATCAGGTCCTCGGCGAGCGTGCGGGCCAGCGCCGACTGCCGCGTGAACAGCAGCGCCGCGCTGATCGCGGCGCCGGCGCGCGCGGCGAACACTCGGGCCAAGGCCTCCTCGGACTCGGTGAACCGCTCCTGGCCGCGGCCGCGCAGCAGGACGAGCGCCCCGGCCGGGATCCCGTTGCCGGGCAGCGGGGTGACGATCAGCGAGCCCGGCTCCTGGAGGTCGCCGGGGACCAGCCACCCGGGCGCGGCGGCTGGATCGATCCAGCGCGACGGGACCGGGGGGAAGCCTTGCAGGGCCTCGGACAGCCCCGGGACCTCGGCCGGATCCACGCGCAGCGTGCGGCGCTCGACGGCGCCGGAGCGGGCCACCCTGGTGATCGCGATCCGGCGCCGGGACGGCGGTGCCACGACCACCGCGACCTCGGCCAGGTGCCGGGCCGCGAGGGTGGCGGTGATCTCCAGCGAGCGCTCGACGTTGAGGGAGGACATCAGCTGGTTCGACGCCTCGACCAGGAAGGCGGTGGCGCCCGCGTCGAGCGCGGATCCGGGTCGGCGGTGGCCGGAGGCCGGATCCGAGCCGGAGTCCAAGCCGAAGTCCGAGCCAGAGTCCGAGCCGTCGTCCGAGCCGAAGTCCGAGTCGTCGTCACCGGCCAGCCACCAGGCCAGCCGGCCGCCGGGCCAGCGGCTCGCCGTCCCGCGCACCAGGCGGTTCCCGATCCGGCCGCTCGCGTGCGGTCGCCCGGCGGCGTGCGCTTCGGCCAGCCAGCGCGGGACGCAGTCCTCGAAGCCGGCGTCGACCCGCATGCCCGGGACCGCCTCCACGGCGGCGGGATTGGCGTCGACGACCCGGCCGCCGCCGTCCACGACGACGACGGGGAACGGAGCCAGCGCGAGTATCGACGCCACGGTCGATGGGTCGAAGCTCTCCGTCGCCGATTCGGTGGACACTGGTTGACTCCCTTCGCAAACGGCTCTCCAGTTTTACCTGTCCGGCATGCGTCATGGCATACCAGGGGAGGGCGCGAGGCACGTCGCGCTTCTCCGCCGCTCCGGATGACCAGTTCGGCGAAGATCAAACGGGTCACCGGTGGACGGTGGTCAGCTCCGTGAGCCCGGAGATCGCGAGAACCGGCTCCAGCAGCGGGTTCGCGACCAGTTCGATGCGCTCGGCATGGGCGAACAACACGCTCAGGCCGGCGCTGTCGAGATACTCGACGCCCTCCAGGTCCACGACGACGGGGCCGGGCGTCTGTTCCAGCGCTGTGGCCAGGATCCCGGTGGTGCTCATGTCGATCTCACCGGCGACCGTCAGGACGGTCACACCGTCCGGCCTCCGGCGCGGAGTCACGGCAAGGAGTGCGGTCATGGCTCGATCCTCGTCTGCATGCGGACAGTGGTACCGGCCGGTCCCGGGGTGACGGCGACCTGGCCCATGAGCGCGCGCATGATCGTCAGACCGCGTCCCCGGTCGGCGGCGCGCCCCTCCTGCGGCGGCTTCCAGCTGCCGCTGTCGGTGATGGTGAGGTGCAGGCTGTCGACGTGCGCCTCGGCCCGGACGTGGACGGTCTGGCCGAGCGCGTCGCGGTGACCGTGCTCGACGGCGTTCGCGCACGCCTCGCCGACCGCGACCAGGACCCGCTGGACGGCGGCCGAGGACAGGTTGCACTGGTCGAGCCAGCCGCGCAGCGCCCTGCGGACCGGCGCCAGCTGCGAGGACTCGGCGGCGAAGGAGATCTGCAAGGGGGCCGGATGCCGGTACATCAGCAGGGCGACGTCGTCGTCGTAGCCCTCGGCGGGGGCCAGGCTGTTCATCACCTCGGTGGCGAGGTCGTCGATCGCGGTGTCGCGGCCTTCGCGCACCGCCGCGCCGGCCTGGTCGATCCCCGCGCTGAGCGGGCGACGGCGGCGTTCGACGAGACCGTCGGTGTAGAGCAGCAGCGTCGAGCGGGCCGGAATCGCGCAGACGCCCTCCGGCCGGACGCGCTCCGGCCGGACGGCCAGCGGCAGTGCCCTGCCGTCCTCCAGCAGATGCGTACTGCCGTCGGCGTGGACGAGGATCCCGGGGGGATGCCCCGCGCTGGAGTACGTCAGGCTGCCGGCCTCGGGATCGAGCACGCCGCAGAACACGGTCGTGCACACCGCTCCGGGCACGCCGAGCGCGAACTGGTCCAGCACCGTCAGCACCTGGGAAGGGCTGGTCTCCTGCAAAAGCAGCGCGCGGCAGGCACTGCGCAGCTGCCCCATGACGCTGGCCGCCCGCAGCCCGCGGCCGACACAGTCGCCGACCACGATGCCGATCCGCCCGTCGGCGAGGCGGACGGTGTCGTACCAGTCCCCGCCGACCTCCAGCGGCCGGGTCGCCGGCTCGTAGCGGACCGCGAATCCCTCCGGCAGCGACGACGGGCCCAGGATGGCGCGTTGCAGCGCGATCGCGGTCTCCCGCTGCTGGTCGATCTGGTGCGCCCGGGCCAGGCCCTGGGCCAGGTGGCTGGCCAGCAGGGACAGCAGCAGGAGGTCCTCCGCCGAGAAGGGCCGCGGCTCGGCCGGTTCCAGCCACAGCACCAGCGGGCCGTCGGGATGCTCCAGCAGAACGCCGGCGCCGCCGTCGTCGGCGACCGTCGTGAGGGCGGGTTGGTGCCGCAGGTCCGCGATCGCCTGACGGCGTGCGGCGGGGAGACGGCGCCAGGCGAGCGCGGCGTCGGTGGGGTCGCCCGAGTCGGTGGCGTTGGCGCCGTCAGCGGCGTTCGTCGTGTCGGAGGCGTCGACGGTATCCGTCGCATCCGTCGCATCCGTCGCATCCGTCGCGTCGCCGACGTCCGTGGTGGTGAGCTCGGGCTCGTCGCCGGAACTGAAGACCGCGGCCACGACCGACCGCGCACGCCACAGCCGCTTCAACTCCAGCAGCGCGCCGTCCACCGCTTCCGGCAGGCTGGCCGCCCGCGCCAGGCCCGCGCCCAGGGCCGCGAGCGCGCCCTCCCTCTGGACCGCGTAGTGCTCGGCGGTCACATCGCGGAACGTCCCGACGATCACGGTGCGATCCGTATCGGGATCCCGGACACGGTCGCTGGCCACGCTGATCCACACCCGGTGGCCGTCCCGGTGGGTCACCGGGACGGTCCGGCTGCCGCGGTCGCGACCGGGCGGCGCGGTGAACGCCTCAGCGGCCTGCCGGTGAGCCTCCGGCTCGGTGCCGGCCTCGGGCCACCAGGGGTGGTCCGGGCGGTAGGGCAGGCCCTCGGGGCCGTAGCCCAGGATCGCGCCGAAGGCGGCGTTCGCCTCGACCACGGTGCCGTCCTGCTCGCAGACGAAGAACGCTTCCTGCAACGAGTCCACCAGCGCGTTGCGCCACCGGATGTGGTGGTTGCGCAGCCGCGAGAGCTCGATGTTCGCGCGGGCGCGGGCCAGGAGTTCGGCCGCCGCGAAGGGCTTCACCAGGTAGTCGTCGGCGCCCGCGTGCAGCCCTTCGATGGACGCCTCCTGCCCGGCGCGCGCCGACAGCAGCAGCACCGGCACCGACGCGGTGCGCGGATCCTCCCGCAGGGCGGCGACCAGGGCCAGGCCGTCCAGGTGCGGCATCATGACGTCGCTGATGACGAGGTCGGGCGGCGCCGAGGCGACGGCGGCCAGGGCCTGCCGGCCGTCCGCGACGGCGCTGACGTCGTAGCCGGCGCCGTGCAGGAGCCGCATCAGGTACTCGCGCATGTCGGCGTTGTCGTCGGCGACGAGCACCCGCCCGGTGGCCGGCTCCGGCCGCCCCGGATCGGCCGCGGAGGCCTCGCCGCGCTCGCCGCTCGGAAGGCCGGCCGATTCCTCCGGCATCCAGCGCAGTGCCTCCTGAAGGAACGGATCGGCGCCGGCGGCCGTCGCGTCCGTTCGGGGCTCGGCCGCGTACACGGCGTCAGCCGGCAGGTGGGCCGAGCCGAAGGGCAGGCGGATCGTCAGACACGTGCCCTCGCCCAACGCCGAGGTCGCGCTGATGGTGCCGCCGTGCAGGGCGATGAGCTCCTTGGCCAGCGCCAGTCCGATACCGCTGCCCTCGGTGGAGCGCGAGCGCGCGCCCTCGATGCGGTGGAACCGCTCGAACAGCCTGGGCATCGCCTCCGGCGCCACCCCGATCCCGGTGTCGGCGACGTCGACCCGCGCCTGACCGTCCTCGGCGCGGACCGTCACCCGGATCGAGCCCTCGAAGGTGAACTTCAGCGCGTTGCTCAGCAGGTTGAGGACGACCTTCTCCCACATGTCACGGTCGATGTGGACCGGTTCGGGCAGGGGTTGGCAGTCGACCTCGAAATCCAGGCCGGCCTTGACGACGGCGGAGTGGAACACGCTGGCCAGTTCGCGGGTGACCGCCGCGAGGTCGACCCGCTCGTAGACGGCCCGCATCCGGCCGGCCTCGATCCGGGAGAAGTCCAGCAGGTTGTTGACCAGCTTGCCCAGACGCAGGCCGTTGCGGCGGACGACCTCCAGGTCGTTCCGCACCTGCGGATCCGCGTCGGCGAGCCGGTTCTGCAACTCCTGGACCGGCCCCATGATCAGCGTGAGCGGCGTGCGGAACTCATGGCTGATGTTGGAGAAGAACGCGGTCTTGGCCCGGTCGAGCTCGGCCAGCTCCTCGGCCCGGCGCTGCTGGGCCTGGTAGCTCCGGGCACTGCCGATCCCGGCGGCGACGTGGCCCGCGACCAGCTCCACGAAGGACCGGTAGCCCTCGTCGAGAAGCCGGTAGCGGTTCAGGGCCGCGACCAGGAACCCGTACGGCCGCTCGCCCTGCTGCCGCAGCGGCACCACGAGCGCCTGCGACGGAGCGAGTTCCCAGGCCCCGGTCGGCAGGTCGGCGAACGGCGCGCCGTCCAGGGGCACCACCGCGCTCTCGCCCTGAGCGGGTACGTCGAGCGGCCACGGCGCCTCGGACCCGGCGGCCAGGACCGGCGCGGCGGCCGGATGCCCGGCCGGGATGCCGGTGGCGGCCGCGAGCCGGGCCCCGCCGTCGTCCTGATACAGATACGTCAGGGTGAACGGCAGGTCGTACGGATTGCGGCCGAGCTGCGCCGCGGCGAAGTCGAGCAGCTCCCGTTCGGTCCGCACCACGCCGGGGTCGGACCCCAGATCCCGCAGGGTGGCCATGCGGCGCTCGCCGATGATCCGTTCGGTGTCCTCGCTGACGACGCAGAGCATGCCCACGACGCTGCCGTCGTCGTTGCGGAGGGGGCTGTAGGAGAAGGTGTGGTAGCTCTCCTCGGTGTAGCCGGACCGTTCGACGAACAGGCGGAGCGCCTCGTCCCAGGTCGCCTCACCGGTGGCGAGGACGGTCTGGATCCGGGGGCCGACGTCGTCCCAGATCTCCTGCCACACCTCACGGGAGGGCCGGCCCAGCGCCCACGGGTACTTCTGCCCCAGTGTGTCGCGCCGGTAGGCGTCGTTGCAGAAGAAGGTCAGGTTCTCGCCCCAGCCCATCCACATGGCGAATTTGGACGCCAGCAGGATGTTCACGGCCGTCTGCAGGCTCACCGGCCAGCCGTCCGGCGGCCCGAGCGGCGTCGCCGACCAGTCCACGCGCGCCAGGTCGGCGCCGACCGTCCGGTCGACCGCGAAGACGGCGGGCCTTTCGCGCGGCGGCCCGGATGCTTCGCCGTCGTCTTGACGCGCCACGGGGTGCCCTTCGTTCGCCGGAGCCTTCATACGTTGTGCCGAGCTCGGGGAGCTCGCGGATCCCGTGGACCGGGCGGACCGAGTGGATCCGGTGAATCCCGTCGCTCCAGTTTGTGAAGTCGACCTTCGCGCCTTCTATTCTGGGGTGAGCGTAAAGGTGCCCCCACCGCACAGGAGCCAAGGTGACCGAACGCACTCTGACCGTATTGCACCGCGAGGACCCCTCGGGGGCCGTCGTGCTGACCGTGGCGGGCGAGCTCGACCACCACACGGCGCCGCGCCTGGCCACGGTCGTCCGGGAGGCGCCGTTCGCGGCGGACGAGCCGACGATCATCGATCTGACGGAACTCACCTACTGCGATTCCACCGGCCTGACGGTCCTCGTCGCCGCTTATCAGCGCAGCAAGGAAAAGGGCGGCGCGCTCACGCTCGCGGGGCTGAACACCGATGTGATGCAGCTGTTCAAGATCGTGGGCTTCGACCAGATCTTCACCTTCGCGCCCACCGTCGCCGAGGCCATCGGCGCCTGAGCCCGCTCCTGGTACGGAGTGCTCCGACCGTTCCATCTCCGCCTCCCATGCAGCTCGACGACATCGAGGTGCCCGTCTAACCCGACGGCGCGGCGATAAAACAGGGATGTGGCTGCGGGGCCTACTTGTGGTCGATCTTTTCGCGAGGCGCGGCGGGTTCGCATTTCGCGTGTCCCTTGCCGTGGCCGGTGAGGCATTTGGGGGTCGGGGTCGTCGGCTTCGGCTTCGGTTTGGGGGAGGGGCTGCGGTTCGCAGGCTGTTCCAGGACTTTTGCCGGTATCGGCGCGCCGCCGGGCTGGGGTGTGGTGGTGGGGGACGAAGTCAGGGGAGCTGCCGGTTCACTGCGCACCAGCCCGGCCGCGCCCGCGCCCGGAGCGGACGGGAGCGGAGTACGGCTGGTGCCCGGGGTGCCGCCGTACGCCGTCCAGTCAGCGGCCATGCCGACGATCCCCATGGCGGTGATCATGGTCACACCGACCACACCCAGGCGGCGACGCGGAAACCACCGCGCTTTGCGCGACGCCGGGACGCTCATGGCGGCGATGGCCGGCACGATCACGTCCGCCGGAGCCTCGGGCAGGCTGTCTCCCGCCTCGGCCAGACTGTCCTCCGCCTCGTTCACCATGGTCCGCACGTCATCAGCCGACGGACGGAGCGACGCTTCCCTCGCGGTCATCGCGCGCAGCACCGCGTTCCACCCAGGTCCCAGCCTGTCCGGGATGTCAGGGCTCCGCAGCGCGTTGGCGACCGCGCGTTCCAGGGGCGTGCCGCGGTACTCCCGGCGCCCGGTCAACGCCTCCAGCAGCACCAAGCCCAGCGAGTAGACGTCGGAGGCCGGCGCCGCCGACAGCCCCTCCGCCTGCTCCGGAGCGAGGTAGCCCGCGGTGCCGACGACGCAGTCGGCGCCGGTGAGCACCGGACTGTCGTCGGCCCGGGCGACGCCGAAGTCCGCGAGATAGGGGGTCCCGTCCTCGGCGATCAGCACGTTGCTCGGCTTGACGTCGCGGTGCACCACACCCCGGGCGTGGACGTACGCCAGCGCCTCCGCCAAGGCGATTCCCACCCGCTTGACGTACCGCGGCTCCACGGCGCCCTGGGCTATCAGCTTCTCCAGCGTCGTACCGCGGACCAGCGGCATGACGATGAACCGGGTCCCGTCCCGGCTCTCGCCCGCGTCGTACAGCGGCAGCAAATGCGCATGCCCCATCGAACCGAGAATCCTGATTTCCTCGCCGACCCGCTCGATGCCCCGGTCACCGACAGCCGCACTACGGAAGACCTTCACGGCCACGGGGCGCTCCAGCACGGTGTCGAGCGCCTCGTAGACAATCGCGGTAGCGCCCTCCCCTATGAGGGAGCCCACCACGTACCGGCCCTCCATATCCATCAGCTGTCCCTTTCCGCTTCGCCCGACTTGCGCCGCGGTCTACCCGGCAAGGCACAAACCATGCGCGACCGTCCCCCACCCACCCCGAGACAAGGATCACGAGAAGCACGCCAGGCCCAAGTTGACAGCGCCGTCGGCGGTACCGAAGACTTACCGCGCATCGTCAGCGGCTCAACGCTCGACGGATCGACCGCCGGGAGCAGCCATGAAGTTCTCTTGCACATCACGACGAGTCGCGGACCACGTGATCCTCACCGTCGCCGGCGACGTCGACCTCGCCGTCCACGCCGCCTTCCAGGCCGCCCTCGACGAACAGTGGCAAGGCGCAGAGAACCTCGTCATCGACTGCTCCGAGATCACCTTCCTGGACTCCATGGGCCTGCGCGTCCTGGTCCAGGCCCTCCAGACCGCCACCACCAACAACCACACCTTCGCCCTGGCAGCCCCTTCAGCGCCGGTACTCCGCGTCCTGGAACTGGCCGGCGTCCAGAGCCTGTTCCCGGTGGTGGACTCGATTCCGGACGATGGCGATGATTCGGACGGCGAGCGCTGAGGTTGTCCTGATTACGACACCGCATCGCCTCTGAACGCGCGAGGCGGTTGGATAGTGTGCCGTTCATGACGAATGCACAGGTGATGACCGTGCTCGGGCCGATCAAGGCGTCCGAGCTGGGGCGGACGATGCCGCACGAGCATCTGCTGTGCAAAGAGCTCGGCATGGGGGAGGGGCCGCTCGACGATCTCGACGGTGCCATCGTCGACCTTCGTGCGCTCAAGGACGTGGGCGGCGGGGCGATCGTGGATCTCACCTCCGGTGGCCTGGGGCGGCAGCCGGGGCAGCTTCGGCGGGCGTCGGAGGAGTCCGGGGTGCACATCGTCATGGGCGCGGGCTGGTATCGCGAGTCGTTCTATCCCGAGGACTTCAACCAGGTGTCGGTCGGTGAGCTCACGGAGCGGTTGCTCGCCGACATCGCGGAGGGCGAGGGCGGCATCCGGCCGGGTGTGATCGGCGAGATCGGGGCGGATCACGCGTATCTCTCGGGTGTGGAGGAGCGGGTGTTGCGCGCCTGTGCCCGCGCGCAGCTGCAAACCGGGCTCGGGATCGTGCTGCACGCCGTGCTGAGCGAGGTCGGTGCCTGGCAGCTCGACGTGCTTGAGGAGGAAGGCGTCGACCTGCGGCGGGTCGGGGTCGGGCATTGCGATCTGTACCCGAATGTGGACTATCACAGCCGGCTCGCGCAGCGCGGTGCCTTCGTGATGTACGACACCCAGAGCTTCCCCAGCGAGGAGCTCGCCGCCACGCGTATCGCGAACGCCGCCGAGATGGTGCGGCGCGGCTACGGCGAGCAGCTGCTGATCTCCCACGACGTGTGCACGCCGAGCGGCCGACGCGCCGGCGGCGGACCCGGCTACTCGCGCACCATCACCGACACCATGCCCGGCCTCGTCGAAGCGGGCGTCGCCCCCGAGGTCACCGAGCAGATCATGACCGCGAACGTCTGGCGGCTGCTCGCCGGAACCGACTGAAACAGCTCGCCGAAGGTCTCACCGGCTGAACTTTCCTGAGTTCGGCCGCCACCCGGGGTAGCATCCCGTCTTGAGACCATCGACGGGAAAAGCGGGTACACGCCTCGGTCTGCGATGGTGGGACGGGGCGTTCGCTATGCGGTTTGGACTGTTGGGCCCGTTGTCAGTGGTGGACGATCGAGGCGGGACGCTCGAAGTGTCCGCCCCGAAAAGCAGGTCGGTGCTCGCGATGCTCCTGCTGCACGCCAACCGCGTCGTTACTCGGCCGCAGCTCGTCAGCGCGGTGTGGGGAGACGATCCGCCCGCGAGCGCCGCGTCCTCGTTGAAGAACCATGTCGTCCAGCTGCGCCGCCTGTTGGCGGGCAGCCAGGTCGGTGGCGCCGATCGGCTCCGGACCGTCGGATCCGGATACCTGCTCCAGGTGCGCGCCGGCGAACTCGACTCCGACGAGTTCGCCGAGCGGCTGAGCGAGGCGCGCGCGGCCCGGCAGGCTGAGGACTGGGAGCTCGTGCGCGTCCGGACCGGGTCGGCGTTGGCTCTGTGGCGCGGCGATCCGCTGGACGATCTCGCCGCCTCGGGCGGGGACCTGCATTCCCGCCTTCAGCATCTGGTGGAGGCGTTTCTCACAGCGCTGGAATGGCATTTCGACGCGCAGCTGTACCTGGGCCAGCATCGGGAACTCCTGCCCGACCTGGTCGCACGCACCGCCGAGTACCCGCTGCACGAGACCCTGCACGGCCAGCTGATGACCGCCCTGTACCGCAGCGGGCGGCAGGGCGAAGCGCTCCGCGTCTTCGGGCAGGTGCGGAAGCGCCTGCGCGACGAGCTGGGCGTCGATCCCGGCCCCGAACTCCGCCAGCTGCACAGACGGCTGCTGATCGCCGATCCCTCGCTGTTGTGTCAGGCCCGCCCGCCGGAGGGAACTTCGCCCGAGCGGATCCAGCCGGAGGGAACTGCGCCGGAGGCCACCGCGCCGGAGAACACCTCGGCCGACCACGATCAGGACACGCAGTTTCGAGCCCTGAGCCGCCCGGCGGCCCGCTCCCAAATCCCCGCCGACACCGCCGCGTTCGTCGGCCGCACCGACGAGCTGAACCGGCTGTGCGCGATGGCGGAGCAGGCCTCGGCCGGCGCGGCGACCGGCGCGGTGGTCATCTCCGCGATCGACGGCATCGGCGGCATCGGCAAATCGGCCCTGGCCGTCCACGCGGCCCACCGCCTGCGCGCGGCGTTCCCCGACGGCCAGCTGTTCATCGACCTGCACGGCCACACCCCGGGCGTCGCTCCGCTGACCCCGGGCGACGCCCTCGAACGGATGCTGCGCTCTCTCGGCGTCTCCCCGCAGCTGATTCCCGGCGACCCGGACGAGTGCGCGGCCTTCTACCGGGACCGGCTGGCGGACACCAGAACCCTGATCGTCCTGGACAACGCAGCCGGCTCCGCCCAAGTCAGACCACTGCTGCCGGCTGCCTCCGGCTGTCTGGTCCTGGTCACCAGCCGCCGGCGCCTGACCGGCCTGGATGACGCCCACCACCTCGCCCTGGACGTGCTGTCCCCCGAGTCGGCGCTCGCGATGCTGCGGCGGGTCGCCGGTCCCGGCCGCGTGCCCGACGGCGACCCGGCGGCCGCCGAGCTGGTCGAGCTGTGCGGCCGGACGCCGCTGGCGATCCGCATCGTCGCGGCCCGGCTGCGCAACCGGGAGCTGCTCCGGCCGCAGGACCTGGTCGACCGGCTGCGCGACGAGCACGGCCGGCTGGAACGCCTCCAGGACGAGGACCGCAGCCTCGCGGCCGTCTTCGAGTCCTCGCGCGCCGTGCTGCCCCCGGCCGAGCAGCGCCTGTTCCGGCTGCTCGGCTCCGTCCCGGGCCCCGACATCGACGTCCATGCCGCGGCCAACCTCCTCGGCGAGGATCAGTGGACTGCGGAGCGTCTGCTGGACTCCCTGCTGGACCACAGCATGCTCTCTCAGTACGCTGCGGGCCGGTACCACCTCCACGACCTGCTCCGGCTCCACGCCCGCGCCGCGCGGCCCGACGACCCCACGTCGCCCCACGAGCGGGCGGCCGCGCTGCAACGGCTGGCCGACTACTACCTGCACACGAGTGCCGTCGCCGACCAGTATCTGGCGCGGCAGACGCGCCCGCGCACGTCCCCGGCCGCCGCCTTCGTGCCGCCGCCGAGCAGCGCACCGGAGCTGCCCGACCGTCGCAGTGCCCTGGCTTGGATGCGGGCCGAGCGGAACAACCTGCTGGCGTCGGTGGCCGCCGCCGGCGCCGAACACGCCGTCGCCCTCACCTCCGCGATGGGTGCGTTCCTGCAACTGGAAGGTCCCTTGACGCTCGCCAAGGACCTGCACGAGGCAGCGGTGGCGGCGGCGGGAGAGATCGGCTTCCGGGGCGCCGAGGCCGGAGCCCTGGTCGACCTCGGCCGGGCCCGGACCGCGGCCGGCGAGTTCGCCGCGGCCGGCGAACTGCTCGAGCACGCCCTGAAGCTCTACCGGGACCTCGACGACCGCTGCGGAGAAGCCCATGTGCTCTACGCGCAGGGCGTGGTCCGCCACCTGCGCGGCGACTTCGAGGCCGCCCGCGAGCTCAACGAGAGCGCCCGGGAGATCTACCGGGAGCTCGGCGAGCGCCGGGGCGAGGCGACGGCCCTCTACGGCTTGGGCCGCGTCGCACTGGTCACGTCGGACCACCGCGCGGCGGCCGACCTGCTGGGGCAGTCCGCGGCGATCATGCGGGAGGTCGGCGACCGGCACAACGAGGCCAACGCCCACTGGGACCTGGGCCGCGTGCGGCAGGCTCAGGGCGACTACTCGGCGGCTGCCGAACTCCACGAGCACGCCCTGGCCGTGTACCTCGACCTGGACAGCAGACACGGCGAGGCCAACACGCGGTGGAGCCTGGGAGGTGTCCGGCGCGTCACCGGCGATCTCGCGGCGGCCGGCGAGATGCTCGAACGGGCCCTGACTCTCTTTGTGGAGCTCGGCCAACCCGACGGCGAGGGCTACGCGTGTCTGGAACTGGCCCGGGTGCGGCACGCCGGCGGCGACGCCGCGACCGCCGTCCGCCTGCTCGAACGGGCCCTGGCCCGGTTCCGGCGCATCGGTAACGGCCACGGCGAGGCCAACAGCAATCTGGCTCTGGCCCGGGTGCGGCAGGCGTGCGGCGACTTCGAATCCGCCGGCGAGCTCCTGGCGAAGGGGTTGGGTTTTTTTCGCGACGTTGACGTCCAGGGCGAGACCGAGGCGCTCAACGACCTCGGTGCTCTACTGGCGCAGACTCAGGGTCCGGAGGCGGCGCTCGTTCCCTATCGCCGGTCTTTGGAGCTTGCCCGCGGACTCGGCAGCCCCCTGGACGAAGCCGCGGCGCTGACCGGTATCGCGCGCTGCGCCGCCCGGCTCGCCGACCACGCCGCCGCCCTGGACAGTATTCAGCAGGCTGTTTCGCTGTACCGGCGCATTGGCGCCGCCGACGCGGAATCGGCAGCCGCGTTCCTCGCGGAACTGAAGGCCGACGGACCCGCAGAGAGCTGAGTTCAGGCGGCCCGGACCCGGCGCCGCCCTCGCCATTACCGGTACGTTCCCGGTTCGTTGCCCACGCCGACAATGATCGAACACGTCGGTTCACCGGCGCCGCGCGCGCCGCAACACGACGGGGTGTGAAGACCTTTTCCCACGCTACGTCGCTGACTCAACGCAGTTGGGAACAGCGGCGTCCGCCAACGCGGGCGTCGGGGTCGGTCCCACTCCGCAGGCAATGCCATTCACCCGATGTTCCGTGCCCTGTGCTCTCTGCTTCCTGCTCCCTGCTCCCTGAAAGGAACGTCACCGTGAGCGCTTCTCGTGAGACCACCGTTCAGGCGTGGAGTTCCTCTCCACAAGCGCACCTGCCCAGACTCGTGGTCGGAATCAGCGGGGCGACCGGGATCGCTTATGGCGTCCGGATTCTGGAGCTCGCACGCAAGGCAGGCGTTCAGACCCATCTGATCGTCACCCCGGCCGGGCAGCAGACGCGGGCGCACGAGACCGGCCTGTCGGCAGCCGACCTGGCCGCGATGGCCGACGTGGCCTATCGCCCCGCCGACGTCGGCGCGGCTATCGCGTCCGGCTCCTTCCGGACGGCCGGGATGATCGTCGCGCCGTGCTCCATCAGGACCCTGTCCGCGATTGCGTACTCCAACGGAGACAACCTACTGACTCGGGCCGCCGACGTGACGCTCAAGGAGAGACGGCGGCTGGTGCTGATGGTGCGCGAGACGCCGCTGACGCTGGGGCACCTGCGCGCGATGACAGCCGTCACCGAGTCCGGCGGGATCGTGATGCCGCCGGTCCCGGCCTTCTACCTGCGGCCGGAGAGCGTCGACGACATCGTCGCGCACACCGCCGGCCGCGCCTTGGAACTGCTCGGCATCGACGTGCCGGACCAGCCCCGGTGGGGCGAATGAGACACCCGCGACCGTACGACCGCGAACGAAGGACGACCCGGCAGTGAGACATCTGAGAAGCCTGCGCGAGTTCATCGACGAGCTGGAGAGGATCGGCGACCTCCACGTCGTCGACAAGGAGGTCGACTGGAACCTGGAGGTCGGCGCGGTGATCCGCCGCTGCTACGACGTGCAGGCCCCGGCGCCGCTGTTCACCAACCTCACCGACTACGGTGACAGCGGCTTCCGACTGTTCGGCGCGCCCGGTGCGCTGTCGGCGTCGGGTCACCCGCTGGCCCGCATCGCCCTGGCGATCGGCCTGAACGCCGCCGCCTCCGGCCAGGAGATCGTCGAGGCGCTGGCCGCCGCGCGCTCCAAGCCGGGCATCGCGCCGGTCGTGGTGGAGCGCGACGCCGCGCCGTGCAAACAGAACGTCATGCTCGGCGAGGACATCAACGTCCTGAAGTTCCCGACCCCGCTGATCCACGGCAACGACGGCGGCCGGTACATCCAGACCTACGGCATGAACATCGCGAAGACGCCGGACGGTGCGTGGACCAACTGGTCGATCAACCGCATGATGATCCACGATCGCAGCACCCTGGCCTGCCTGATCCCGGCGCCGCAGCACCTGGGGGTGATCCGGCAGCAGTGGATCGAGCGCGGGGAGCCGATGCCCATCGCTCTGGCGATCGGCGTCGAGCCGGGACTGCCCTGGGTCGGGGGCATGCCGATCCCCGAGGGCGCCGACGAGTCCCACTACCTGGGCGCGCTGTTCGGCGAGGGCATCGAGGTGGTGCCGGCCGAGACCGTGGACCTGGTGGTCCCGGCCACCGCCGAGATCGTCATCGAGGGGCACATCGCGCTGCCGGACGAGACCGTCATGGAAGGGCCCTTCAACGAGTTCCCCGGCTACAACGCCACCGAGGCCGGCCCGAAGGCCGTGTTCCACATCTCGGCGATCACCTACCGCGACGGCGCCATCCAGCCGGTCGTCGCGGCCGGCCCCCCGGTCGAGGAGGACCACACGATCATCGGCACCACCTCCGCGGCCGAGATCCTGTACCTGCTGCGGGAGGCCGGCCTGCCGATCGCCTCGGCCTGGTACAACTTCGAGGCGGCGGTCCACTGGCTGACGCTGGCCGTGCGCCAGGACTGGCACGACACGACCGGACTGGGCTCGCACGAGCTCGTCGACAAGATCGCCGAAGTGATCTTCCACGGCAAGCCGTCGGTCAACGCCCCGAAGATCCTCCTCGTCGAGGACGACGTCGACATCACCGACCTCGCCCAGGTGGTGTGGGCCTTCGCGACCCGCTCGCACCCGGACGTCGGCCGCGGCGCGTTCCACTACCCGCCGGCCGTCAGCGACCAGCTCGCGGTGTACCTGTCGCCGGAGGAGGCGCACACGTTCTCGGCCGGAAAAGTCGTCTACAACTGCCTGCTCGCGGACCTCTACCCCCGAGGCCGCCGACCGGTGAAGGGCAGCTTCGAGAACGGCTGGCCGGCCGAGATCCAGGAACGCGTCCTGAAGAACTGGACCGAGTACGGCTTCTGAGAGCCGGGGAAGTGAGCTCGCCATGTGGGAGTACGAGTACAGCGTCGAGGCCGAGGTCGAGCCGAGGGCGGTGTTCGGGCTGTGGACCGACGCCGAGAACTGGCACACCTGGAACGACGGGGTCGGCGCGGTCGAGGTGCACGGCCCCTTCGCGGCCGGCACCGAGTTCACCATGACGCCGCCCGGCCAGGACACGGTCACGATGCTGATCGCCGACGTCACCGAGGACCGCGGCTTCACCGACGTCAACATCGAGTTCGACGACGTGGTGATCACCACGTTCCACCGGATCGAGGACCTCGGCGCCGGCCTGACCCGGGTCACCTACCGCACCGAGATCACCGGCGACGCCGCCGACACGGTCGGCGCCGAGGTCGGCCCGCTGATCTGCGCCGACTTCCCGGACGTCGTCGACGCCCTGGTCGCCCGCGCCGCCCAGCTCGGCGCGACAGGCTGACGGCGCACCTGCCTTTTCCCGAATGCACACCTTCGCAAGTCCGCCACCATCAGGAGAGAGACCGTTGAAACCCCCCAAAATGCCGCGCCGCTTCGCCGTGCTCGGTGTGTCGGCGTTCAGCCTGGCCACCGTCATAGGCTTCTTCGCACCCGCTCAGGCACAGATCGACCCGAACGCCGGAAGCCCCACGACATCGGTCGTGGACTGCGGCGACGGCAGCACCGTCACCCTGGTTTCACCGCACCCCGGCTTCAGCGCCGCGTCGGCCACCGACGCCCAGCTGGAGGCCAACGGTCTGCCGCCCCGGCCCCAGGACGCCGCGGACCTGGCCGAGTGGCAGAGCTTCGTCGCCATGCCGAACGACCCGACACCCCACTGCGGGACGGCCGACGGCCACGTTCGCACCAGCCACCCGATCGTCGCGCCCGGCACGTCGGACGCCGCCCCGGCCGCCGTGACCCCCGACGTGGGGTCCAGCGCCAACTACCACTCGGCGAACTGGTCCGGGTATCAGTCCTTCAATAAGACGTACACGGACGCCTACGGCAAGTGGAAGGTCCCGAATGCCGGCGCCCGGCCGTCGAGCGCCTTCACCTACTCGTCCACCTGGGTCGGCATCGGCTCCGGGAACTCCCGGTCCCAGCCGCTCATCCAAGCCGGCTCCGACAGCTACAACGAGGGCCAGCCCTGGTACGACCTCTGGTGGGAGATGTACCCGCAGAACAGCTCGCAGTCGATCGGCATCGTCTCGCCGGGCGACACCATCTACTCCCACGCGCACCTGACGGCCAACAACGACTGGGTGATCGTCGAAGACCTCACCAGCGGACTGGGCAAGGGCCAGACCCACAGCTACAAGACGACCGGGTTCTCGACCTCCACCCAGGCCGAGTGGATCGTCGAGCGCCCGGACTTCGGCGGCACGCTCTACCCCCTGGCGGACGCCCCGACCACGTTCCAGGGCGCCACCGCGTCCGGCCCCGGCTTCAGCGGCACGACCTTGAACCTCCTGCCGCACTACACCTGGACGATGTACAACTGCAAGAACGGGCCGAACAAGATTCTCGCCCAGCCGGGCACCATCAACAGTGCCGGCGGATTCCCGGTCAGCTGGAAAAGCTACGGCGTTCAGGGCAGTTGGGGCTGCACCGTTTGGTAGCCCAGGGCCAAGTCGCGCGCATTCCTGTTTCCAGTCCTCAGTTCTTCATGTCGCCGGGGCGGATCACGTCTCGGCTCGCTATACCGCTTTCGGAGTTGCAATGTCCCGTCTGAAGAAGCTCATTCCGCTCGCCGCCGTCATAGTGGCGACTCCACTCATCGTGACAGGCACCGCGAGCACAGCCAGTGCCGCCAGCACCATCACCTGGAAGACGAACGGCGTCTGCCTCGGCTACGCCCTCTCGACCTTCGCCAACAACGTCTCGAACCTCGACAACGTGTGGACGGAGGACTGCAGTGCCCCGGGCTACAGCTCCGTTTACTGGATCGACAGCAACGTCACCTCCAACATCTGGCTTGAGCACCCCGACGTGGACACCAGCCTGTGCCTGACGGCGTACAAGGACCACTCGGTCTACTTCGAGCACTGCAAGGCGAACAACAATTACGAGCGCTGGCGCGAGATCCACGTGGGCAGCGTCTGGCACCTCCAGAACGTGGCCACCGGCGAATACCTCAACGGCGGCGGCACGTACAAGCAGGTCCACACCAGCACCTACGCGCAGGCCTGGACCTGATCCGTCGCGGGGCTCAGTGCCCTGACAACTAGCACGACGGGCGGGAGGGCCTCGTAAGCCCTCCCGCCCGGGTTCTTGATGACCGTGGCGTCGTGCGTTCAAGGATTCTTCTACCTCAGCAAGGGGCTTCTATGATTCCTCAGTACTCGCTGGCCGAGCGCGACCGGCGCTGGGCCCTTGCCCGCGAGCTGATGGCCGCCGAGGGCGTCGAGGCGCTCGTCGTCTACGGCGAGCACGAGTGTGCGGACCTCGCGCCGTTCGCTCCCGACGCGTTCTTCAGCAACGACCGTCCGGGTTCGTTCGTGGTCTTCTGCCGCGACGCCGACCCGGTGCAGCTGGTCTGGTCGAACATGTCGATCCAGGACAACATCGAGGCGCGCAAGCGCGGCGACGAGCTGTGGATCGCGCCTGCCGACATCCGGGCCGGATCCGTCGTCCAGGCCGGCAAGAACGCCGCCGGCATCATTGAGGTGCTCCGTGAGAACGGCCTGGACAAGGCCGCCATCGGAGTGCTCGGCCTCGACATCTACCCGCCGTTCCACCTGAACCCGCCGATCCCGCACCTGCTGTGGAAGCAGGTGCTCGACGAGCTTCCGGAGGCGGTTTTCAAACCGGTCGGTCAGAGCTTCATGTTCGCGACCATCTGCATGTCCGACGAGGAACTGGCCGTGCTGCGCTACTCCGCGGCGGCCGGCGACGCCGTGGCCGAGGCGATGTTGAAGGGAGCCGCACCGGGCGTCAGTGAGGCCGAGCTCTACGCGGACGGTATGGCGGCGGCGTTCCGGCTCGGCTGCGCAGCGCCGGACATGCTGCTGTGGTCCGGCCCCGGGTTCGTCGCCTGGGGACCGCCGGCCTGGTCGTACCGGCCGCAGGCGCCGCGCGTCCTGGAGGACGGCGACGTGGTGCTGGCCGAGGTGTTCTGCCGGTTCGGGATGAAGGAGACCCAACACCAGGTCGCCATCGCCATCGGCGAGGTGCATCCGGACGTGGAGGACGCCGCCGCGATCGCGCGCGCGGCCTACGAGGCCGGTCTTGCCGTCGCGGAGGTCGGGAACACCTTCGGCGACATCGCCGAGGAGATGCTCAGGGTATTGCGAGAGGCCGACGCCTGGAACATCCACCCGATGGTGCACACCCTCAACCCCTACGGGCCTGTGTGCGGCTTCGGATCGGGCCTGAAGCGAGTCCCGGAGGCTCGCCAGTACGGCCGGCTGTTCGAGCTGCCGACCATCGGCGGCGAACTGCCCCTGGCCCCGGGGATGTCGCTGTCCTTCGAACCGAACGCCGTCGTCGGCGGCAAGGCCGTCAACCTCGGGGGGACGGTCGTCATCGGCGACGACGGTCCGATCGAACTCAATCCCCTGACCGCGCAGCTCCTGCGCGCCTGATGGCCGTCGGCCCTGCCGCCGACGCGCCCCGACTCCGCTCCACCCCGCCCCCGACCTCGCCCCGAGGCCGCCCCCTGAACTTCGGAGAATCCCCATGATCGAGATCGAACACCGCGCGACCTTCCCACAGACCGCCGAGCAGGTCTTCGCCGCCGTCGTCGACTTCCCGACCCTGCCGCGCTGGCAGGCCGACGTCCTGGCCGCCGAACTGACCTCCGCCGACCTCGCGCTCGGCGCGGTCGTGCACCAGGTCCGCAAGGTGATGGGCAAGCGCACCGAAACCGACTTCACCGCCACCGAGTACGTCGCCGGCGAGCTGCTCACGCTTGAGACCGCCGCGGACGTCAAGCCCGCGGTCCGGCAGCGCTACCGGGTCACCGCCGACGGCACCGGCAGCGTCGTCGAGTTCCAGCTGCGTCTGGACGGCGTCCCGAAGATGGCCGAACACCTGGCCAAGGCCCAGCTCGGCAAGAACGTCCCGAAGATGTTCAACAACCTCGGCGCGCTGCTCGCGGGCGTTTCCGTCGGCTGAACCGTACGGAACGTTCGTCGTCGGACGGACCGAGCCGGCAACGGTTGCCGCGAGCAGCGACCTGGTCGACCATTGCTCGATGCTGAGTGACGAGGCGTTGGCCGCGAAGTTCGACGACCTCTTCGAGCGGGGAAGGCGGGCGGTGCTCACCGGGACCCATCAGATCGACGTGCCGCCGACCGACGACGGCCGGTGGGGCATCTCGGTGGTCCTCCGGCCGGACCCGCGGTCGGCATCGCGCTTGGCGCAGGTGACCGGCGAGCTGATGGAGCGGGCCGGCCGGCGGCATTGGCCGACCGGCTCAGTGAACTCGGTCCACTTCACGGTCCGGGCGCTGGAGCCGTACCGGGCCGTCGTCCCCGTCGACGACGAGCGCGTGGCCCGCTACCGCGCCGCCCTGTCCGCGGCCGCCGCCCGATCCCATCCGATGGAGCTGCGCCTACGAGGGGGCAAGATACAACGGCCGGCAGATGGTGCCGGCGCCACTGGCCGCCGCGGCGTTCGACGGCGCCTCCCCGAGCCCTGACAAGCCGAGAGGATGACCGTGAGCGGTTACCTGACGCAGCTCGCCGACTTGATGGGACGTCCGGCGAGCACGGGTTTCCCGGTCGACTGGACGACGGTCGAGGCTCAGCTCAGCCTAGGGTTGCCCCCCGATTACAAGGCCCTGGTCGAGCACTTCGGGCCCGGCACGTACGACGCCTTCGTCACGGTCAACGTCCCGGGCATCGCGGCTAAGCACTACGACCTGGTGGAACAGGTGAGGTCGTTCGGGCAGGAGCAGGAGAGTGAGAACTCGGGCTTCGCTCCCCACGTCCTGCAACCTGCGGCCGGCGGGCTGGTGCTGTGGGGCGCGACAGTCTCCGGAGACCTGTTCTTCTGGGAGCCCCGGGTCCCGGACCCGGCCGCTTGGCCGGTCCTGGCCTGGGACGTCGAAGACGGCGACTACTTCACCTTCGAGGGCGGGACGGTCGAATTCCTGCTCCGCTTCTTCGACGGAACGTTGGAACCGGACCTGCCGATGATCCTGCCGCGTGAGGGGACAGCGCCGATGCTGTTCGCACCGGACCCCAACGCCCTTCGCTGAGGGCGCCGGGAAGTCCGCCTCCGCCTAGGAACTCCGACGTCACGAGCCCCGGTTCCGCCAGTCACAACAACCGGTCGACCAGCCCGTCGACGTATTCCGGCGTGAGCGGGCCCAGGCCGAACAGGACACGGATATACATCGGGGCCAGCACATGGTCCAGTACGCCGAGTGCGTCGGGCGCGGTTTCGCCGCGCTCGCGGGCGCGGTCGAGCATGGACTGGAGCTGCCGGGTGCGCTCGGCGCGGAGTTCCTCGCCGGCCTGAAGGCCCTGCTGACCGGAGTTCGACAGGGTGACGACCAGGCGCAGCAGTGCCAGGCCCTCGGGGCCGGTGATCTCCCGGGCCACGGCGGCCGCGTACGTGCGCAGGTCGCCGGCCAGGGTGCCGGTGTCGGGCATCGGCGAGCGCTCGTTGAGGTAGGTGAGCGTCACGTCGGCGAGCAAGGTCTCCAGGTTGCCCCAGCGGCGGTAGATGCTGCTGTCGGCCACGCCCGCGCGGGCTGCGATGTCGGCGACGGAGAACGTGCCGTAGCCGCGCTCGGCGATCAGCTCGGTCACGGCCTGGTGCACCGCTGCTCCGACGCGGGCGGCGCGTCCGCCGGGTCGTCGGGCTCGCTGTTGTTCCTCCATGCCGACCACCTTAACGCAGTAATGGGTTGCGTTTGTGGCGCGCGTCGCCGTACAGTCCCCTTAACGCAGTCAGTTACTGCGTTAGAGCGTCACGGGAGCGACGCGACCACCGATCCCACCGGTCCCGCCACTCCCACCCATCGAGAGGAACCCCCTTGCCTGGATCACTTGGGTCGTCCGCCGGCAGCCGCCCGAACCGGGCAGTCCTGCTCGCGGTGACCTGCCTGGGCCAATTCATGGTGCTGCTCGACAACACGATCGTCGGAGCCGCGCTCCCCGACATGCAGCGGCGGCTGCACACCGGGCTGACCGGCCTGCAGTGGATCGTCGACGCCTACGTCCTGCTGGTCGCCATGCTGCTGCTGACCGGCGGCGTCTTCGCCGACCGCTTCGGCCGCAAGCGGATCTACTTGGCCGGAGTGGCGGTGTTCACCGCCGCGTCCGTACTGTGCAGCCTCGCGCCGTCGGTCGGCTGGCTGATCTCCGGCCGGGTGCTGCAAGGCGTGGGAGCCGCGGCCCTGAGCCCGGCCTCGCTGGCCCTGCTCGCCGCCGCCTATCCGGCGCCGCAGGAACGCGTTAAGGCGATCGGGCTGTGGGCCGGATTCAGCGGCATAGGTCTGGCGGCCGGGCCAGTCGCCGGCGGCGTGCTGATCGACGCCTTCGGCTGGCCGGCCATCTTCCTGGTCAACCTGCCCATCGGCGTGGTGCTGCTGCTGGTCGGCCTGCGCAGCCTCGACGAATCCCGCAATCCGAAGGCGCCCGCGGTCGACGTCCCGGGCACCGCGCTGTCCGTCCTGGGAGTGGGGACGCTGACCTACGGACTGATCGAGGGCGGCGGGCGCGGCTGGACGTCGCCGCTGATCCTGACCAGCTTCGCCGCCGCGCTGGTCCTCTTCGCCGCCTTCATCGCCGTCGAGGCACGTCGCGCGACCCCGATGCTGCCGCTGCGCCTGTTCCGGCAACGGCTGTTCACCGTGTCCAACACCGCCATGATCGTCGTGGGCTTCGCCCTCATGGGGTCGACGTTCTTCTTCTCCCAGTTCTTCGTCGACGTCCAGGGCAGCTCCATCCTGCGCGCCGGCCTCCAGACCCTGCCGACCTCCCTGACCATGGTGGCCGTCAGCCCGGTCGCGGGACGGCTCGCCGCCCGCCACGGCTTCCGCATCGTGGTCACCACCGGACTGACCCTGGCCGGCCTGGGCCTGCTGGGACTCGGCACGGTCCACGCCGCCACCGCCTACAGCGACGTATGGTGGCGCCTGGCAGTGGTCGGCGCGGGCTTCGCCTTGACCATGTCCCCACTGACCGGCGCCGCCATCCAGGCAGTCGACCCGGCCGAAGGCGGCCTGGCCTCAGGCGTCAGCAGCACCACCCGCCAGATCGGTGCGGTCCTCGGCGTGGCAGGCCTCGGAGCCGTCGTCCGCACCCGCCAATCCACCGGCGCCTCCTTCGAGACCGGCCTCGACAGCGCCTTCCTCGTGGCCGGCGCCATCACCCTGGCCACGGCCGTGCTCACCGGCCTGTGGCTGACGAAGTCCAGGCCCGATGCCGAGCCCAAGCCCGAGCCCGACGCCGAGTCCGTACCATCTCCAGTCAGCCCACGGCAGATTGTCGAACCTGTACGATAAGGGCTCTGATGTGCGCTTCGGCGTCGCGGCGCTGCGCTGTCGCGACGCCGTCGCATCGGTGTTTCTGAGCGCGGCGGGATTTGGGGAGACCGGTGGTCATGGCGGACAAGACTGTCGGAGAACCGGCGCCCTGGCCGGCGCTGTTCGCGCCGGAAGAACGCATGGGGTGGACGGTCACTGATCGGGACCAGTTCCGCCAGGCTTTCACCGAGCCCCCACCCAACCCCGCGCCGCCCGCCGAGGGCAAGGAAGACCGCCTCCAGATCGTGCGGCGCAAGCTGCCCGGACGTCTGGCCTGGACGTGGAGGTTGGCGGCGGCCGGTGCGGTGGTGGGTTGGACGGTGCTCGTACACGGCGATACCAAGCCGGACCACCACCTGTCGCCGCAGTCGGTGCTGATCTCGGGTGCTATTGGTGCCGTCGCGGTGGCTGTGCTGTGGGTGGGCTTGCTGCTCGGACATCTGTCCTTGGTCCGCCGGTACGGATCCCGCCGTCAGACGGTCGCAGTGCATCGTCACGAGGCTGCCCTGGAGGCTTGGTCGGCCCGCAAAGCCGCTTTCGAGGACCAAGAGACTCAGCGGGTGTCCTCCATGCCGCGCTGGCTCTCCACCCCGGCACCGGGACATCGCCGTATCGATGTCGTCGGCGGGAACCTGTGGGGCTGGGAAGCGTTTCTGACGGTGTTCGGAGCCTCGGCCCTGGCCGCTCGCGGCCCGATGGTGGTCCTGGACTTGTCGGGCGAACAGATCGCGGGCGAACTGGCGCGCGGGGCGACCGCCTCAGGCCTGGACGTCGACGTGCAGCTGCTGCCGACCGAGTCGGCCGACAGCGACCTGCTGGTCGGCTTGGACGTGCCGTCGCTGGTGGACATCTTCATCGAGTCGTTGCACGGGGGCGACAGCAAGGCCACACGCGGCGAACGCGTACTTGACGCCCGGCTGTTGGGCGCGCTCTGCGACCAGCTGGCCGCGGGCGGCCTGACGATGGCCCGAATCGCCGCCGGCGCCAGGATCCTGCTGAACGAGCCCTACGCCGGCGACGAGCTGTCTCCGACCGAACGCGACGCCCTGGCAGGCCAGGTGTTTTCCG
Organism: Catenulispora yoronensis; assembly: GCF_039531695.1. Classification (NCBI taxonomy): domain Bacteria; kingdom Bacillati; phylum Actinomycetota; class Actinomycetes; order Catenulisporales; family Catenulisporaceae; genus Catenulispora; species Catenulispora yoronensis. The sequence continues at coordinate 60,328 of NZ_BAAAQN010000001.1, read as the reverse complement.
AGTCGTATCGAGAGCAGTCCTCCAGCAGCCTGCGCGTGATCGAAGCGCTGGCGGATTCGCTCAGTGGGCTGGGTCAGCGTTCTCAGCGGCGGCCGGCGGCGGATCTGCAATGCATGGCGATGTCCACGACGTGGCGCAGCGGGGTCGGGGATTTCCTGGCCGACCTGGTTGTGGCGTGGGCGGCACGGCGAATCGCCATGGACGCCGAGGTGGCGACGTTGGTGGTGGCCGGCGCGGACGAGCTGGCGCCCCGACACCTGGAGCGGTTGTCGGACCTGTGCAATCGGCGCGGGACCCGACTGGTCGTGATGTTCCGCCATCTGCGCCAGGAATCGTTCGAGATGCTGGGCGCGGGACCAGTGGTGTTCATGAACCTGGGCAACCCGCAGGAGGCGGCGCGCGCGGCGGACTTCATCGGTCATGAGCACCGCTTCGAGATATCCGGTCTGACCCGGACCCTCGGGGGAGAGCAGACGCATAGCCTGTCGGACAGCGATGGCGGGTCGGAAGGCTTGTCACAAACTGTCGGCAGGGACAGCGGAATCAGGTCCGCCGGCCTGACTCACGCGCCGTCGCGCAGCTGGGGCCGGTCCCGGTCGCAGACCCGCAATAGTGATCGGAGCTGGGGCCAGACCTCAACAGCTTCGAACAGCGACAAGTGGTCGAATACGGAATCCGCGCAGCGGGTCTACGAATACACAGTGGAACCGCGGGTGCTGCAGCAGCTCCCGGACTATGCGATGGTCCTGGTCGAGCACACCGCCGCCGGCGTCGAGGTCAAGGCCGTGGAGATCAACCCTGACATTCCATTGCTTCAGCAGACGGAGCCGGAGCCGGCAGCCGGCTGGAGCGCACCGATGAACACCAATCCTCGGCAAGCGGTCGACGGATTCGCGGTCGACGATGCGATCGGGCCATGGCCGGGCTCGCCGAGGGCCGTCGCCGAGGCGGAACAGGATTCCGGGCGACGGCCGGCGAAGGGGCGACGGAACAGGTAAGACGGGCAAATATCCCCGATGGAGCTATGTGGCGCCGTGGCACGGCAGCGTCGAGGAGACGTTCGCCGCGTTGCAGAATCAGGTCTTCGCCGAGTTCTTCAGCAGCTGGCCAGAAGCTGACCGTCCCGCCGACATCGCTGAGCTGTGGTCCGGCGACGAGAAGGACGAAGACAGTTGGGCGGGCTTCATGGGCGAGCACTCCCCGCTGTACGACGACGATGGCCGCTGGACCGGACGTTGTGTGGTGCTCCACGGAGACGCCGCTCCCGAGGCTGTCGCGTTCTGGGGTCATTCAGGGGACTGATAGCGACAAGCGGGACGTCGGTGATGGCGCCGAGCCGGCGGCGGAACGAGCTCAGGATCCTGCGACCCCCGTTCCCGAAGCTGTCGGCCACGCACGAAGCGCCGCGTCGGCGATCGCTTCCAGCTCCTCCGTCGTGGCTCCGTCGCGCGCCAGCGCGGACATCCCGCGGATGACCGCGCCGTAATATCCCGCCAGAACGTGCACATCGGTCTCGGCGGGGAGTTCGCCGGCGCGGACGCCCTCGGCCAGCTTGGCCGTCAATGCCACCGCACTCGCGGAGCGGATGTCGCGGAGGCGGTCGGCCACCTCGGCGGACTGCGGCGAGCAGTTGGTGGTGGCCGAGATCAGCAGGCAGCCGGGTGGGCGATCGGGCCGGGTGTAGGCGGCGGCCGCCTCGTGAAGCAGCCGGGCGATGGCGCCCCGGGCGGTCGGCTCCTCTGCCAGCGCGCGTTGCGTGAACGCACCGTAGGTGCGCAGGTAGCGATCGAGCGCCTCGAAGAAGAGGGTGCGCTTGTCGCCGAAGGCGGCGTACAGGCTGGGGCCGCCGATGCCGAGTGCCGATCTCAACTGGGCGATCGACGTCGCCTCGTAGCCGTGCTCCCAGAACACGGCCATCGCGCCCTCAAGGGCTTCTTCGCGGTCGAACGACCGGGGTCTTCCGGTGCGCATGAAGCAATTGTATACCGATCGTTCGAGAAGTCTGCTAGCTTACTTCTCGAACGATCGGTACAGAAGTTGAGGAGACACTGATGCTCACTGTGGGACTGCTCCTGCGCATCGAGGCCAAGCCGGACCAGGCGGAGGAGGTCGAAGCCATGCTCAAGTCGGCCGTGGACCACGTACGGCACGAGACGGCCACCGTCGTCTGGTTCGCGTTCCGGCTCGGACCCACCACCTTCGGGGTCTTCGACGCCTCGGTCGACGAGGCCAACCGTCAGGCGCACCTCGACGCCAACAGCGGCGCACTGAGCGGCGAACTCGCCGCGCGCCTGTTCGCCGAGTCACCGTCCGTCGAGAAGGTGGACGTCATCGCGGCCAAACTCCCCGCCGCCTGAGCCACCGCCACACCATGAAGACCGTCCGCATCGACGACATCGACATCGAATACGAGGACACCGGAGCCGGCGAGCCATCGCTCCTCATCCACGGCTCCAACCTCGCCACCGGACTCGCACCCTTGGCAGCGGCACTGGCCACGGCAACCCCGCACCGCCGCCTGCTGCGCTACCACCGCCGCGGAATGGCCGGAAGCGGCGGCCGCACACTCCCGATCGGCGTAGAGCGTCAGGCCACTGATGCGCTAGCCCTGCTCGACGCCCTCGGCCTCGACTCCGCACACCTCGTGGGCTACTCCTACGGAGGCGTGATCGCCCTTGAGACCACGCTGACGGCACCAGAGCGAGTAAGAAGCCTGATACTCCTTGAACCGATCCTGATGCAGGTCCCCGGCGGCACCGAATTCGCATCCGGCATGACAAAGATCCTCGACCTCTACGCCGAGGGCGACCTTACCGGCGCCGTCACCGCCACCTTCGCCGGCCTCGGCGGCCCCGACTGGCAAGACCTGGTCGCGACCGCCGGGCCGAACGCCCTCGACCAGGCCGTCCGAGACACCGAACTCTTCTACCAAGACGAGTGGCCCGCCCTCAACACCTGGACTCTGGACACCGAAGCCGCCGGCACCTACCCCGGACCAGTGCTATCCGTGGTCGGAACCGAGAGCGGCCCCTTCTTCCAAGCAGGCCGAACCCTTCTCCACAAGGCCTTCAACACATGCACCGACGCCGACATCCCCGGCGCGAACCATCTGCTCAACCTCCAGGCACCGGAGCGGATCGGCGCAGCGATCGCAGCGTTCGACCGCGCGTCCAACCAGTAGTGCTTTGTTAGGCCTGATCCGGTGTCATGCTGCGAGGTGTGACACCGGATCAGACCACGACGGAGACCCTGGGCCTTGCACGGATGATCGACGAAGCGCAGATCCACTGGATCGCAATGGGAGACAGAACACATCGACTCCCGGTGGTCATGCTTCACGGCGGCCCGGGCTTGCCCGACTACCTGGGCGATGTCGCCGCCATGATCGCGGATCTTGCGCCGGTATACCGCTACGACCAGCGCGGCACAGGCCGATCCGAGTGGCAGGGCCATCATTCCCTCGCCCGCCATGTCGACGATCTCGCCGAACTGCTGGACGCGTGGGGCGCGTCCAGGGCGGTGCTGATTGGGCATTCCTACGGCGCCGATCTGGCGAGCAGATTCTGCCTGGCGCACCCCGATCGGGTGGCTGGGTTGCTGCTGCTGTGCGGACCGTTTGTTGGCGACTGGCGAACTGCGTACCGAGCTGAACGCGCCCGCCGCATGACCACGCCACAGCAGGAGCGACTTGGCAAGCTGGAGGCGTTGGCACGTCGCACAGAAGAACAAGAAATCGAGCTGCTCACTCTGGCCTGGTTCACCGACCACGCCGATTCTCACCATGGCCGGCGCCGGGCCGCGCACGAGGCCCGCAGACGCCGCCCCGTCAACTGGGCCATGAACAGCGAACTGAGCAAGGAAAACCATGCGGATCCGATCGAGCAGCACCTCGACGAACTACGAGCGTGCCTGCCGACGCACACCGAACTGCTCGGCGGGGTCGCTGATCCCCGGCCCGTATCGGCACTGGAATCACTCGCACGCCGCCTCGAAGTGCCGTTGACTCGGATCGACGGTGGTGGGCACGAACCCTGGTTGGAGCAGCCCGAGCACGTTCGCAGACACCTGCGACGATTCGTGCAACGGGCTGTTAGCCCGAGCTGACCGCTCGCGGGCCGCGTGGGCAAGGCGATCGACCTGGCACAGTCCTGTCAGCCTGGCAGCACGCTATGTCAGGGTTCCGTTATATGAGCTTTGAGCCTTGAACCCGCGGGTTAAGAGAGGCCTGAGCGAGCCTCGCGGAGCCATCGCTCGCCCATGGCGAATACGAGTGCTGTCTTGCCCGGACGCCACCCGCTTGCAATGATTCCCGCGATACCCGAATCGTCGGGACTTCCCGTACCGCCTGGAAACGGTGCTTTCACATGCCTTCGCGCTCCGTGCGCAACCGGGGCAATTGCAGGCGGTCTGGTCGGTTGCCGCTGCCATCGCCCAGGCGTAGCCGACCCTGACCCCACGCCGTGCTCCATCCCACAGGCCGTACCGCCAGCCAGCCGTGCCCACGTCCCGAAACGGAGCCACGCCCATGAGTCGCACCCGACGCCTCCGCGACCACGTCCGCCACCTCCGCCACCACCTCCCCACCCCCGTCGGCCGCTCGGTCACCGCAGCAGCCCTGCTCGCCGCCGCCGGGCTGCTGCCGCTGCCGACCGCGCACGCCACCGCGAGTTCCACCACCTGCACCGGTACCAGCCAGCTCGCCTACAGCCCCGGTCTCAAGCTCACCCCACGGAACGTCGTCTTCACTGAAACCGACACCATCCCCACCTGCACCTCCACCGACACGACTCTCACCAGCATCAACACTTCTCCCTATGGCTACCCCATCGCGGGCGCCACCTGTGACGACATCTCAGCCGCCACCAACACCGGCGAGTTGGTCCTGCACTGGAACAACGGCCAGACCTCCACTCTCAGCGGCCTGGTCGGCGAAGAGACCATCACCGACGGCATCCTGCAGGACACCGCCACCGGCACCGTCATCGCCGGCGAATTCAACGGCGCCGCAGCCGTCATCAACTGGACCTACATCGTCAACCCCCTCGCGTGCCTCAGCACCGGCGGCCTCACCACCCTGAACGGCACCGTCCTCGTCCAGATCACCGGCGTGTGACCCAGCCAGAGCGACCTTCCGCCACCGCAGGACATGGCCCCTCGTCGGTCCACCACCACCCGAAGGACTTCACGATGACCAGCACCCGGCACGCCACCGCATCCCGCCCCCGATCGGCCCGCCGCTCCGCAGCTGGCTCCGCCGCCGTCCTGCTAGCGGCAACTGGATTCAACACCCTGCTTCCTGCCGGCCCCGCGCACGCCACTGCCAGTACCCTCACGTGCACCGGCACCAGCCACCTCGCCTACAGCCCCGGCCTGACCTTCACCCCGCAGACCGTGACCGTCACCGAGACCGACGCCTACACCTGCACCTCCACCGACACCACCATCACCAGCGGATACACCTCCGGCTCCTTCTCCGCGACCGGCGTGTCCTGTGCGTACGTCACCGTCGCTCCCGACCGCTACCGCGTCACCTGGAACAACGGTCAGACCTCCCGCGTCGCCTTCACCGAGACCGAAGTCACCGTCACCGGCGGAATCCAGCAGTACGTCGGCACCGGGACTGTCACCTCCGGCGAGTTCACCGGCGCCACCGCCGTCTTCACCTGGGTCTACCTGCCCCCCAGCCCCCTGGACTGCCTGGCCCCCGGCGGCCTCACCAGCCAGGACGGCACCGTCATCGCCGACATCACCGGCCTGTGACCGCCGGCCTGTCTGGGGGTGCCTCCGGTGAGGGATTCGGAATGGTCTGACGACTCGCTGGGCATGAACCGGCGGATCAGTAGGCGTGACTTCCTGGACGGTGTCGCGCTGGTGATCGGCTCGGCTGCCGCCGGGCCGCTGCTGGGCGCGTCCCCGGCCGCCGCCGCGGCCTCCTCGCGGCCGGGCAACCCCGGCGGGAGCGGGTATCCACCGGCGTTGACGGGAATGCGCGGCAGCTACGACAGCACGTTCGCGATCGCCCACGCGCTGCGCGACGGCACGTTCTGGGACCACGCCGGCGAGCCGAGGCCGGTTGACGGTCCGTACGATCTGGTCGTCGTGGGCGCAGGTATCAGTGGTTTGAGTGCGGCGCACTACTACCTGCGCGACGTGAACCCCAAGGCGAAGATCCTGATCCTGGACCCGCACGACGATTTCGGCGGCCACGCCAAGCGCAACGAGTTCACCGTGGCCGGCCGTACGCTGATCGGGGCCGGTGGCTCGGAGACGATCGAGAGCCCGGGCACCTATCCGCCTGAGGCGTTCCAGGTGTTCGACGATCTCGGCTTCGATCTGACGAAGTTCCCGTCCACATTCGCCGACCCCACGTTCTACGCCCGCAACGGCGCCGGCGGCCAGGCGACCTTCTTCGCCAAGGAGGTCTGGGGTACCGATTACCTGGGTGCCGGCGGGCTCGGGGAGATCCCGGCCGAAGCGCCGCTGGACAGCGCTGGCAGGAACAAGCTTCTCGAAGTGTTTGCCGGCGACCGGAACTATCTTCCAGGCCTGACACCGGAGCAGACGCTCGACGTGCTTCGGCAGATCAGCTACGGCGCCTTCCTGACCCAGTACGCCCAGGTGACCGGCGACGCCTATCGCTACCTGCTGCACGCCACCGCCGTGTTCACCGGCGTCAACGTCGACCAGTTCCCGGCCCTGGACGCCGCCGCCTCCTTCTACCCGGGCACCACAGCCCTGAACCTGGACTTCACCCAGGGGCCGTGGCCCGGCCTGTCCAAGACCATCGCCCGATTCTGGGCCGGGGGTGGCGACGACATCGAGTATCAGTTCCCTGACGGCAACGCCTCCATCGCCCGCGCCCTGGTGCGCCGCCTGATCCCGCAAGCGATCAGCGGCAGCACCATGGAGGACCTGGTCACAGCCCACTGCGATTACAGCCGACTCGACCATGACGCCTCACACCCGCGGATCCGGCTGTCCAGCACCGTTGTCCGCGTGCAGCACTGGCCGGACGGCCGCGGCGTGGACGTCGCCTACGTCCGCGGCGGCACGCTGTACACCGTGCGCGCCGGTGCGGTGGTGATGGCGTGCTGGAACGCGATGATCCCCTACATCGCCCCCGACCTGTCCGACGCCCAGAAGGCCGCTGGACACCAAGCGGTGAAGTACCCGCTGATCAAGGCGAACGTGGCGGTCACCAACTGGCGTCCGTGGCAACGCCTGGGAGTCTCCAAATTCATCGTCCCCGGCGGCTTCTGGGGCAGTGCGTACCTGGACACCCCCGTCAACATCGGCGACTACCGCTTCCCCACCGGTCCCGACGACCCCATCGTCATCACTCTCTGGGCGGCGCTCACCGCCCCCGGCATGGACCGGCAGGCCGGTGCCAGACAAGGCCGCACCACGCTGACCCGCCTGACCTTCGCCGACCTGGAACGCTCGATCCGCGATCTGCTGGCCCGCACCCTGGGCCCCCACGGCTTCGACCCGGCCGCCGACATAGCCGCCGTAACCACCAACCGCTGGGCCCACGGCTACGCCCGCTGGTACAGCACCCCCTTCGACCCCTTCTGGCCAACCGGCCCCACCCCCGCCGACATCATCGGCACCCCCGTCGGCCGCCTCACCGTCGCCACCACCGACCAGGCCAACCACGGCTTCGTCGACGGAGCCCTGGAATCGGCCTACCGCGCCGTGCAATACCTCGCCACCCTGCACTGATCTACGGCCCTGGTCCGCAGGGCCGGCTGCCCGAGCGCCCGCCCCCACCGTCCCCGCAAGAGGCACGGCGGCCTACGACAGCGCCAAGCCGAGCAGGCTCAGCCCCGCCCTGCCGCCAACCCGGTCCAGCGCAGCGCGCCAGCCGCCGTGAGTGCGCCGCCGAGGACCGATCCCGTTGCGGCGCACTGATCCGCTGCCCGGTCTCTTCCGAGGGGAGCGGATCGGTTCCGAGCAGAAAGCCTGCCGTTGGCACCATCGTTCAGGTAGAGGGATCCGCATGTTCGTGCCCGCATAATGATCGGCCGGATCTGCCTACAACGGTCGTCGAAGCGTTCTCCTCAGCGCGGTGCCGGGCCTCCTCCTACGTGCTCTCGGACCGCTTGGACCCCTCGGGCCCCTTGGACCGCACGCGATACCGCAGATACAACGCGTCAGCCCCCTCCAGCGAACGCACCAACTCCAGCTCATGGTGATCCGGGGGCAGGTCTTCGAACAGCCGGCGGCCCTGTCCCAGCAGCACCGGCACGAGCTGCAACTCCATCTCGTCCAGCAGGCCGGCGCGCAAGCATGCCTGCGCGACGGACGCGCCGTGCAGGAGGATGTCGCGGTCGCCCGCGGCCGCCTTGGCCTTGGCGACGCAGGCCTCGATGCCGTCGGTGACGTACGTCGCGTGGCCCGGGGCCGGTTCGTCCGGTGCGGAGTGGGTCAGCACGAAGATGGGTACGCCGTCGTGGTGGTCGCCGTCCCAGCGACCCGCGAAGTCGAAGGTTCGGCGGCCGGTGATCACGGCGCCGGTCGCCATCGCCTCGTCGAAGACCACCGTGCCGGGTCCGCTGGTGGGCCGGTGCGACCCGGGGTCCACGCCGCCGGGGCTCAGCCAGTCGTGGAGGCGCTCGCCGCCGATCCCGAACCCCCGTCCCGGGCCGTCCTGCGGGCCGGAGATGAACCCGTCCAGCGACATCGACATGTAGAGCACGATGTTGTTCATGGCCTTTTCTCCAGTTCGGTCGGTGCCTCGTTTTCGGTCAGTGCCTCGTTTTCAGTCGGTGCCTCGGTGTCGGCCTCGGTGACCAACAACCGCGCGTCGGTGACGTTCTCGAAGCGGGTGTCCCCGCCACGAATCAGCACGTAGTGCGCGGTAATCGTGGCCTGATACAGGCGCATCGGCCCGGCCGGGCCGACGTCGTCCGGTTCGAGGCGTTTGCCGGTCGGCAGCCGGTCGTTGAGCAGTGCGAGGGACGCGGCGCACTGTTCGTCGAGGACGAAGCCGGCTGTCGCCTCCAGATACAGCGCCTCCGCTTCGCCGACCGGCACGCTCGTGTCGAAGACGGTGATCGCCACGTCCGACCGGGCCGCGATGTTGCGGGAGTGCCGGCTATCCGGTGCCGAGACCCACACAATGCGATGGGTGCCGTCCGGGGCGAAGAACACCGGGCTGACCCACGGCCGCCCGTCGTCGTTCGTGGTCCCGATGACCAGGTAGCGGTGCTGGCCGAGCAGGCGCGGAACGGTCTCCCACATCATCGACCCGCACCGATCCGGCGCAGATGGACGACCGCGGGGTGCGACGGGAACGGTGACTCCATCTCCGCCACCCCTGCCGCTTCGACGACCAGCGGAGCCGCCGTCACGCTCTCGCGGGCCGTCACGTCGAACCACTCGACCCGATAGGAACCAGGAAGGACGTCGATCGCGAGCACCCTGCCGTCACCATGCGGCTCCAGCACGAGGTACTCGCTGCCGGGGTTCACCAGCGCGTACCCGGTGGAGGCGATGTCCTGGCGCGGAACCATGTCCACCAGCTCGACCCGTTCAGCGAAACGGCGGGTGTCACCCATGGCCCACCGCGCGGCTTCGTAGAACTCGAACGGCGGTACGCCGGTGTCGGCGGGGGCCTTGCCGGTCGGTTCCAGACCGGCGATCAGCCCGTAGTCCATCAGAAGCGGGTGGTGCCCGCGCAGGAACGACTTCCAGGCCCACAACGCGTCGCCGTGACCCGGCGCGTAGTGGTCGGTGTCGCTGAGCACCACACGGGTGCCGTCCGCCACCGGCGGGTCGGCGAACCACCGCGACGGTGCCGACCCCGGCGCCATCGGGTGGCCGCCCTGGGCGAAGATCTCGTCGTCGTAGCCGGGGGAGACCCACTCGGCACGGCTGCGCAGCAACGGCTCGTTGACCTTGGTCTGGTCGGCGACGGGGAACTGCATCGTCATCCCGATCGGATGCGTGGCATAACCGTGTTCTGATTCGTGCCGCTTGACGACGTCGATCACCCAGTACTGCCAATCGGTGGAATCGCCCCAGACCGGAGGCTCGTCCATACCGAGGAAGTCGGCGATCTCCTTCGACACCGAACCGTCCCCGGAGGACTCGTTGGCCACCTCCCACAGCACGTTCGGCAGATCGTGCAGCGTGTCGACGACCTTCCGCACATACGCTTCCTGATACGCCGCGATGCGCGGATCCAACGGCAGGACCTGCAGATCGTTGATCGAGGCCGCCGCGACACCGTTGACGTTGTTGGCCGCGTGGAAGGGATGCCCCTCGATGTGGTCCGGCGGCGGGCTCAGGTGCAACGCCCAGCCGTCGAACAGCATGACGCCGACATAGAAGCCCGCCTCGCCGGCCGCGACGACGCGCTCGCGCAGCCGGCCGAAGTACGCGTCGTCGAAGTGTTCGAGATCGAAGCGGGGCTTGCCGTCCTTGGCCGGGCCCGAGCCCGGGCCCGAGCCGTCGGCGCCGGTACGCGCCCACGGCTGCGGCGACATGTCCAGGTGGTAGTTGCCGCCCGCCGCCTGCGACCGGAACTGCTCCCAGCGCCAGAGCCGGATGAAGTTGTGTCCGCGCTCGGTGAGGAACCGAAGGTACGCCGCGAAGTCCAGCCGCTCCGGCTCGGCCGGGCCCGAGGGACCCGGGCCCATACCGTCGTGGAAGTTGTTCCAGATGTGTGATCCCGTCAGATACACCGCGCGTCCGGCGTCGGGTCCGGAAGCAGGAGTGAAGTAGCGAGGGTTCGTTTTCGAGACGACCAGTGGCCCAGTGGCCGGTCGTGGTGTGGATGTCATGGATCCAGCCTGCGCCCCGCGGACGCGGACTACATCTGCCACCTGGCCGATCTGCCGGGTCCCTGTCGGACCTGGCATGGTGTGTTCCATGGGCGGCCCAGGCGATCAGCGGCACGGGTGGCCGACAACCGTGCGCCCGGTCGCCCGAGTGCCCCACAACCTTCAGGGCCAGCTGACGTCGTTCGTCGGACGCGGCCCGGAGCGGGAGCAGGCCGCGGTGCTGCTGTCCCGGCACCGGCTGGTGACGTTGACCGGGCCTGGCGGCGCGGGCAAGACCAGGCTGGCCGCTGAGCTGGCCGCTGAGCTGACAGCCGAGCTGTTGGCCGATCCGACGGCTCAGCTGGTCCCCGAAGCCGCCGACCGGCCGCCTGCCGCTGACCAGGCAGAGCCGTACACCGACGGAGTCTGGTGGGTGGACCTGGCAGTCGTCGGCGACGGCGCGGGCGGAAACGCGAACACGGCCGTGGCGGAAGTGACTGCTGAGGCGGTTGGCGCCCCGGATCTGGGTACACCGCTGCGTGCGCTCACGACCTACCTGGCCGACCGGCGCGCGCTGCTCTGCCTGGACAATGCCGAACACCTGCTCGACGCTGTCGCCGGCGTGGTGGAGACCGTTCTGCGCAGCTGCCCGGCGGTCACCGTCCTGGCCACCAGCCGGGAACCGCTCGGCGTGCCGGGCGAGGCGGTACTGGCCGTGCCGCCGCTGTCGGACGAGGACGCGTTGGCCCTGTTCGTCGACCGCGCACGCTTGGCGCAACCCTCGTTCGTGCTCGACGAGGCCGCGGAGACCGCTGTCCGCTCCATCGCCACGCACCTGGACGGCATCCCGCTCGCGCTCGAACTGGCCGCGGCCTGGGTACGGACCCTCACCCCGCGCCAGATCGAGGCCGGCCTGGACGACCGGTTCGCGCTTCTGGTGCGCGGACCCCGCGGCGCGCAGCGGCGGCAGCGCACGCTCGCGGGGTCGATCGACTGGAGCCACGCGCTGCTCGACGACGTCGAGCGCGCGGTATTCCGGCGGCTCGCCGTCTTCGAGGGCGGGTTCGGAGTGCCGGCGGTACGGGAGCTGTGTGCCGGAGGGCCGGTGCCGGAAGCGGAGGTGCTGCCCGCGCTGGGGCGGCTCGTCGACAAGTCGCTGGTCGCTACCGACGAACACGGTGGCGAGCTGCGCTACCGGCTGCTGGAGACGATCAGGGCGTATGCGGCTGCCCGCCTGGCGGAGGCGGGGGAGGAGCGCCGGGTGCGGGACCGGCACCTGGTTTGGTGTCTACAGTTCGCCGAGGCCGCCGAGGCGGATCGTGAGCGAGATTCCGACGGGTGGCGGCGCGCGTTGTTGGCGGAATACGACAACTTGCGTGCCGGGCTTGAGTGGGGCCTGGCGGATCAGAGGTCTGCCAAGAATGGGGACTCTGACGATGGTGTCGGTCGCGCCGACCGCGCCGACCGCGCCAGCCGCACCGACCGCACCGCTCACACCGACCTCGCCGCAGGCCGCCGTCTCGCGGCATCGCTCGCATGGTTCTGGCACTTCAGCCGTCGTGGCCGCGACGGCCTCGTCTACCTGCGCCAAGCGATCGACCACGCACCCCACGAACATTCCCGACTCCAAGCCCGGCTTCTGACCGGCCTCGCGCTCGTCGCCGACACCGCCAGCCCACTCGACGTCGAACACGACGCGGCCGAGCGGGCCCTCGACCTGGCCACCGAGGTCGGCGACGAAGGGCTGCGCGCGCTGTGCCTGAACCTGTCGGCCGTCGGCTCCTTCTATACGGACTTCGACACAGCATGGGACCTGTGCGAACAGGCTCGCGCGGCGACCGAAGCCGGCGGGAACGACTTCGCACGCGGCGCGGCGCAGGCGCTGCAATCCGTCATCCTGCACCTCCGCGACCGCCACGCCGAGGCCGAAGCGCTGATGGACCAGACCGTCCTGAACCGTCTCCGGCACCATCGCGGCGTCCTGTCCACAGTCCTCGTCTACCACGCAGACGGCGCCTTCGCCCTCGGCGACATGCGGCGCGCGCTGGACCTGGCCGCGCAGGCGGTGCTCGTCGCCGAGCCACTCGACGACTACCTGCGAGTCGGGATGGCCCAAGCCGTCCTGGCCCGGATCAAAGCACTGACCGGCGATGTGGACGGCGCGGTGGCGACGATCGCCCCGGTGCGCCGCCTGCTCGCGGCCGCCGACGGCGACGTGTTCGTGCCCTTCCTCGACCAGGCCATAGCCGTCGTCGAAGCGCGCGGAGGCGAGCCCCGGGCCGCGATCCCCTGGCTGCGGCGGGCCGCGGCCTCGACCGACCGCGGCCTCCCGACCTGGATCGCCGGCACGGCACTGCCCGGACTCGGCGCGGCGCTGGCCGCCGATGGACGCCGCGACGAGGCGGCCGAGGCACTGGCCACGGCGCTCACCGTCACCCGACGTCTCAACCTTCCGGGCCCACTGGCACAGGTGTACGCAGCCCAGGCCGAAGCAGCCGCCGCAGACCATCCCGACGGCCTCGTACGCGCCACCGAACTCCAGCACGCAGCCCTGGCCCTCCACGTCGACCACAACCTGCGCGCCTTCCAACCGGACGACCTCGAAGCCCTCGCCCGCTACGGCGCTGCCCTCCGCCCCACCCTGGACGACGTCCGCATCCTGCACGCCGCCCAAACGGCGCGCGCCGCCATGGGCCTGCCCCGCACGGTGCGACAGCAGGAAGCCGCCGAAGCCACAGAACGTCAGCTGCGCCAGGCCCTGGGCGACCCCGCCTACACCGAAGCCGCAGCCGCTGGCGCCCGACTCACCCTGGACCAGGCGGTCACCCGGGCCCGCCGCGCCCGCGGCTCGCGCGGACGCCCCAGTACCGGCTGGCCCAGCCTCACCCCCACCGAGCTCGAAGTCGTCCGCCTCGTCGCCGAAGGCCTGACCAACCCCGAGATCGCCGCCCGCCTGTTCATCAGCCGCGGAACAGTCAAAACCCACCTCTCCCACATCTTCGCCAAGCTCGACACGGTCAACCGGACGGAACTCAGCGCCGTGGCGACGAGCCGTGGGCTGTCGGGCTGAACTCACCCGATTGGCTCATTCCGTCCTGCGGCGCGGCCGGCCTCGTCCGGCGTCCCGGGAACCACCAGTTGGCGCTGCCCAGCAGCGACATGGTCGCCGGGACGAGGATGACGCGGACGAGGGTTGCGTCCAGGGCGATCGCGGTGGCCAGGCCCAGGCCGAGCATCTTGACGATGGGCGAGGAGTCGGCCACGAAGCCGAGGAAGACGGCGGTCATGATCAGGGCGGCCGAAGTGATGACGCGGCCGGTGGCGGCGATGCCGCGGGCCACCGATTCGGTGGTGTCGCCGGTGGCTTCGTACTCCTCGCGGACGCGGGAGAGCAGGAAGACCTCGTAGTCCATCGAGAGGCCAAAGAGCACTGCGAAGAAGATCGTGGGCAGCGGGGAGGCGATGGGAGTCGTCGCGTCCAGGCCGAACACGCTCTTGAGCCAGCCCCACTGGAACACCGCGACGATGACTCCGTATGCGGCGCCGATCGACAAGAGGTTGGTCAGAGCCGCTTTCAGCGGTATCACGACCGAGCGGAAGACGAGCAGGAGCAGCAAGAACGAGGCGGTCAGGATGGCGGCGAGAAAGACGGGCAGCGTCTTGTCGAGTTGCCGGGTGAGATCGTCGGTCATCGCGGTCAGTCCGGTCACGGACACGTTGGGCGGGAGGAGAGCGCGGACGCGTTCGAGAGTCCGGGACGTGGCCGGGTCGGAGGGGGCGGTCGTGGGAACTGTGGTCAGCACCACCGTGTCGCCCGTGGGGGACAGGAGGGGCTTGCCGACTGTGGCGATGCCGGGATCCGCCGCGATGCGCCTGGAAAGCGCCGGGACATCGGTACTCGCCTCGCGCAGGTCGGCCACGACGACCAGCGGCGCGTTCACGCCGGGGCCGAAGCCTTCGGCCAGCAGGTCGAAGGCGCGGCGGTCGGTGGTGCTCGCCGAGTCGCTGCCCGAGTCCGGGAACGTCGTCTGCATCTTCAGCGCGGGCATGGCCAGGACGATCAGCACCGCCGAGGCGGCGAAGAGGTACCGCAACGGCTTCCCGGACACGCGGTGCGCGAAGCGCCACCAGAGAGTGTGTTCGGGCCGTTCGACGCGACGTCGGCGCCCTGGCAGGCGCCCGCGGTCGATGCGGTCGCCGAGCAGCGACAGCAGAGCCGGCAGCAGCGTCAGGGCGGTCGCCACGGCGATCACGACGACCAGCGCTGTGCTCAAGCCCAGGGTGGTCAGAACGCCCAGCCCGGTCAAGGTGAGCGCGGTCATCGCCAGGACGACCGTTCCGCCGGCGAACACGACGGTCGGGCCGCCTGCCCGCATGGCGTTCGTCAGCGCGGTGGCGTTGTCCTGCCCTGATACGCGGTTCTCGCGGTAGCGGACCGTGATGAACAGGGCGTAGTCGATGCCGACTCCGAGACCGATCATCGCGGCGATGGTCGGTGCTCCGGTGGCGACGTCCATGGTGTCGGCCAGCAGGGTGATGGCAGCCAGGCCGGCGGCGACGGCCACCAGGGCGAGCGCGATCGGGACGAGCGCGGCCATGACCGTCCCGAAGGCGACGACCAGCACGACCAGCGCGACGAGCAGGCCCACTGCCTCGGTGCCCGAGGAAGGCGGCGCGGCGTTGACGTACGCCGCTTCACCGCCGAGTTCCGCGGTGAGGCCCGCGGTACGAGCCGGTTCCAGGGTTTTGACGATCGCTGTGATCGGCCCGAGCCCGAGCTCCCGCGAGGGGCGGTCGAACACGATCTCTGCGAAGCCGATGCGTCCGTCGGGCGAGATCGTGCCCGAGGCGAACGGATCGGACACCTTGGTGACCTTCGCCGTCGTGCCGATCCTGGCGACCGCGGCGTCGACGGCCGGCCGGAAGCGATCGAGCCGCTGGCCCTCCGGCGCCGCGAACACCGCCATGGCGCTGCCGTCCGAAGCGGTGGGAAAACGCTCCGCAAGCAGGTTCGTCGCTTTCTCGCTCTGGCTGCCGTGGGCTGCCAGGTCGTCGGCGAACGTGCCGCCGACCGTGGCCGCCAGCCCGATGACGGCGCCGACGGCCAGCACCCAGGCTCCGATGGTCGTCCCGGGTCTGCGCATGCTGAACTCGGTCAGCCGGCGGACGATCCGCCCCACAACACGCCCCACGACAGTGCTCCTTCGTTTCGGCGCCGGCCTTGGCGCCGGCGTGTCCGGATCCACTGTCCGGGGCCGAGCCGGAGGGGTCGCCCGCCCGCGGATCGGGTTGCGAACCCGTCGCCTGGCGGGGCTCGCGTTCCGGCTCCCCGTCCCCAGGGGGAGTGCCGTCCCCGTCCGCAGGGGGATGACCGGGGGTCCGACCTGGGCCTACGGTGAGCGTGGCTTCCCGCGACCGGAAGCCGGGACAAGGCGGAGGGAGCCGCGGGTTGTCGACTTCGGGTGTGGCGCAGGGGCGGTCCACGGCGCCGGGACGGTCCATCGCGCCGGGACGGTCCACGGCGCAGGGACGGTCCGCGCGGTGGTTCCGGGGGCCGTTCGCCCGCTGGCCTCGCGTCGCCGACGCCACGCTCGCGGTGATCATCCTCCTGATGGCCCTGTTCCTGAAGGACGGTCCGCGCGACTCGGTGGTCCCGCGCCGGATCCAGGATGTGCCGCTGGTCCTCCTGCTGGTCGCCGCGGTGGTGTGCGCGGCGCAGTATCGGCGTCGCCGAAGCCCTCTGATCGCGCTGGGCTTGGCTTTGAGCGGCTGGGCCGTGACGCTAGGAACGGACTCCGCGGACGTCGGCGCCGCGGCGCTCATCGCGCTGTACAGCACAGGGCGGTACAGCGATGACAGCGGCCGATGGACGCGCGTGGGCATCGGCGCGTCCCTCGTCGTGGTCAACCTCGACGGGCTCGTCCACCGCAAAGCGATCGGTGACGACGTCTTCGGCACCTTCGTCGTCTTCGGCGTGTGGTACGTCGGGCACCGCCTTCGCCTGCGGGCCGAGCGCGCCGTCCAGGCGGAGCGGGAACAGGCCGCTGAGGCTCGCCGGATCGTGAACGAGGAGCGCACGCGTATTGCGCGCGAGCTGCATGACGTGGTCGCCCACCGGGTCAGCTTGATGACGGTGCAGGCCGGGGCGGCCAAGGCCGTCGCCGTGATCGATCTCGAAGCGGCGATGCGGGCGATGGGAGCGGTCGAGGAGGCCGGACGGGAGGCCCTGGAGGAGCTGCGGCACCTGCTCGGGGTTCTGCGACCGGACACCGATCCGGACGGGCTCGGTCCGCAGCCCGGGCTTGCGGACCTGGCCCGGCTCGTGGCGCAGATCCGCGCGGCGGGCCTGGACGTCACCGTGGCCGGCGAGGCGATCCCGCAGGATCTTGTCGCCAGGGTGGACTTGTTCGCCTACCGTATCGTCCAGGAGGCGCTCACCAATGTGCTGAAGCATGCCGGGCCCGGGACGCGGGTCGAGGTGAGGCTGGGCCTGGAGAACGGGGGTATCGCCATCGAAGTCCTCGACGATGGTCGTGATGGTCGTGATGGTCGTGATGGTCGCGATGGCCGTGGCGGCCCGCTGCTGCCCGGGCCGGGCGGCCGCGGCAGCAGCGTCGGCGGCGGCATTAGCAGCGTCGGCGGCCACGGCATAGTCGGCATGCGGGAGCGTGCGCTGCTGCTCGGCGGCACCCTGGAGGCCGGACCGCGTCCGCACGGCGGATTCCGCGTCGCCGCCCACCTGCCGGCCGACGGCGAGGCCCGATGACCATCCGGGTCGCGGTGGTCGACGACCAGGCCCTGGTCCGCGGCGGTTTCGCCATGATCCTCGGAGTCCAGCCGGACATCGAGATCGTCGCCGAGGCCGGGACGGGACTGGAGGCGATCGAGGCGGCCCGCACGCATCGCCCCGACGTGATCCTCATGGACATCCGAATGCCCGGCATGGACGGCCTGGAGGCCACCTCCCGGATCCTGGCCGAAGCCGACTGGAACGTCCGTGTCCTGATCCTGACCACCTTCGACCCGGACGAGTACGTCTACCAAGCCCTCCGGGCCGGCGCCAGCGCCTTCGTCCTCAAGGACATCCCCACCGATCAACTGGCCGTAGCCGTACGCACAGTCGCTGACGGCGGCGCACTCCTGGCGCCTACGATCACTCGCCGCTTCATCGACCGCTTCACCCGTCAACCCCTCTCCAACACGGCCGTCCGTAACCGCCTGGACCGCCTCACGCAACGAGAACGCGAGGTAGTAGCAGCGATCGCCCGCGGATCCAGCAACCCCGAGATCGCTGCGGAGCTGCACATCGGCGCCGCCACGGTGAAGTCCCATATTTCGAGCATCCTCACCAAGCTGGGCCTGCGTGACCGCACGCAGATCGTGATCTTCGCCTACGAAAGCGGTCTGGTCGAAGCGGGGGACCGCGATATCGGGAACTAGAACTGGCGCGCAGCGGGGGAGGCTGCGGCGTTCACCGTCGGGCTGGCGCGGATTGGCCCTACGGCCCCTCGTCCCCGCGCTTGCCGGCCGCTGCGAGCCGTGACTTTTTGGCCTTGTTCCCGCAGGTGTTCATTGAGCACCAACGGCGGTTGGCGCCGTGGCTGGTGTCCAGGAATAGGCCTGCGCAGTCGGGGTTTTCGCAGGTCTTGATGCGGGTGCGCTCGGCGCCGCCGAACACGTGGATGGCGTCGGTGGCCAGGATTCCGAGCGCGTCGCGGGTCGTAGCTGTCGGCGTCAGGCGCCAGGTCGCGGTGTCGCCGACCAGCTCCGCTCTGGCTTGTCCGACGGTCGCGGCTGTGTTGAGGGCACGAACGTCCCGGGTGGCTGGGGTTCGCTGCGCGGCGATTGCCGTGCCTATGCGGAACAGTGCCTCGCGCAGAGCGACGGCTTCGCCTAGGTCGGTTGCCGATACATCGGCGACAGCGATTCCGGCGGCTTGCAGCCAGAGCTTCAGGCGCCCGGGGTCGGACAAACGATCACGCGGCGCGGTGCTGCCCCGGTCGCTGACGGTGGCCGTGAAGCGGAACGCCAGGACTTCGTTGTCCAGGCGGAACACCCGGCGTGCGTCCTCCGTCATCCTTGCCTCCTCGGCAGACCCATCGCTCTCTGAACTGTCTAAGACGGTTCGACATCAGGATACAGCCGTGTCAGTATTGAACCGTCTAAGACGGTTCAGATGAGAGGGCGGAACGATGGACGTCGCGGTCATCGGCCTGGGAGCGATGGGCAACCCCATCGCACGCAATCTTCTGGAAGCGGGCCACACGGTCACGGTGTGGAACCGCACCGCCGCGGCCGCGGACGGCCTCGTCGCCTCCGGAGCCCGCCGGGCAGCCACCGTCGCCGAGGCGATGGCCGTCCCGGTGGTGTTCTCCATGCTGTCGGACGATCGAGCCGTCACCGAGACCTTCCTCGATTCCGGCGTCCTGGCCCAGGCCTCGCCCGGCACGGTGCACGTGAACCTCGCCACGGTGAGCGCCGACCTGGCGCGCGAGGCGGCGAAGGCGCATGCCGAGCACTCGGTCGGATACCTGGCCGCCCCGGTGTTCGGCCGCGTCCCCGTTGCCGAGGCCGGCGCCCTCAACATCCTGGTGGCCGGCGATCGCGCCCTGATCGAGCGGGTCCAACCACTGCTGGACGCCATCGGATCGAAGACCTGGCTGCTGGGCGATCGCCCGGAGCAGGCCAACGTCGTGAAGATCCTCGGCAACTACCTCATCGCCTGCGCGATCCAGTCCCTCAGCGAAGCGGTCAGCGTTGCCGAAGCCCACGGCATCGACTCCCCACACCTCATCGACCTCCTCACCTCGACCCTGTTCCCCGGGCCCGTCTACACCGGCTACGGCTCGGCGATCGCCGAACGCCGCTACCAACCCGCCGGCTTCACCACCGAACTCGGCCGCAAGGACCTCCACCTGGCCCTCGCCTCCGCAGCCGACCGCGACATCCGCCTCCCGATCGGCGAGGTGCTTCGCCAGGTCTTCGAGCAGGCGCTCGCCGACGGACGCGGATCCGACGACTGGGCAGCCATCGCGGAGCAGCAGCCGCGCTGAGCGAGTTGTTCGCCAGAATCTTGAGTCAGGTGCCTGATGGGGACGTCAGGCACCTAATGAGGACGTCAGGCTCCTGATGGCGTGTCGGGCGGCCGGGAACCTTCCATCCGCCGACCAGCCCGATGCGGGCTGCCCCAGGACGAGGCCCGCCGAGTCAACAGTTTTATCTTGGCAGCGCCTTGTCGACGCACTGCTACTCCCCGCAAAGTGCGGGGAGTAGCAGTGCGGACCGCTGTGCGGTCGGCCCTGTTTTTGGGATCGCTGTCGCCACAGCGTCCCGGTTTTTTGAACCGCCCGGGTCACGACCAGGCAATTGCGAAGCATGACCCATCATGGCGGGGTTGGCGCCTCCCCGTCTCCGACTCGGACAGGCTCATGGCCGAAAACGGGCCCGACGTTCTGAACTTCCCGGTGCCGCGGGGAGAAAGCCCAGACCGCTGAAGTATTGCAAAAAGGGCACCCGGGGCGGAAGTTTTGGCCAAATCGCGGCCATTAACGCGTCCCTGCCCAACCTTGGACAGTAATCGCCTTAACTTGCCTCGCGATCACCCCTAGTTGCGCGATTCTTCCAGTACTTCCGACGCCAGGGATCGCCATCCCGGCCGAGGTTTCGCTACTACGGGTCACGACCCACCCCTCAAGAAAGGGGAAAATCGCAGTGATTGCGAAGTATTCGCATAGGCGGCGCAGCCAGCCAGGCACGAGGGCAATCAGGCAAGCGTCGACTGCGGCCGAATTAATCATCGTCGGCGCAGTCCTCACCACATCCGTGGCCCTCATCGCCATCGGCTGCCCACCATTCACCGCCCCCACCATCGCCGGCTCCGCAGGCCTGGCAGGCGTCAACGCCGCCCGCCACCTGAACAACCGCGGTGCACAACGGTGACAGACAACACCCACCTGGAGTGCCCACCCCCGGACAAGCCAGTCCCGGGACGAGACAACAACCCACCGTGCCCCCTGAACCTCACCACAGTCCCCGAACTCATCGACTGCATGAGCCGCACTCTGGCCTGGTCAGGCATGTCACTCCGACGCATCGAGGAACGCTCCACCACATTCGGCCGACTACCACGCAGCACACTGTCGTACATGCTCAAGCACCGCAAAACACTGCCGACGGAGAAGCAATTGAGAGCATTCGTCTACGCCTGCAAGATCGGCAACCACTGGGAAAACTGGCGCATCACCCGCGAAGCCATCGAGCGCGAAGACACCCGTAGCAGACGCTGACTCGCAGCTCCGCGAAGGGCCCCGGTGGCCGGACAGATATCTGGCCGCCGGGTTTGAGGGCGCCGCGCGACTTGAGAATGCGATGCGACTGGCGGTAATCCTGATGCCTTAGCGCAAAGGTGCTGTCGCCTTGCCGCCTTGGGGTAATGCTTTGCCGGGAAGGTCAGAAGTCTCCTCGCCTCGGAACTATCCCGCTCGTGCGTGGACTACAACGAGACCAAGAAGATGCTGCGCCAGGTGATGGGACCATCCCCGCTCGCGCGGGGACCACAACCACACGTTCCCCCAGCCGGCGGTGCCGAAGGGACCATCCCCGCTCGCGCGGGGAGCACGCGAACCGGCCGCTCGCGTTCCTGAGGTAGCCGGGACCATCCCCGCTCGCGCGGGGAGCACACTGCCGGACTTGCCGCCTCACCTGTCCATGCTGCCACGCCTCATCGGTTTCATTGAAACAGACATATCTAAACCTAGCGGTCTGTTTCCAAACCGCCGCCGTCAGCTTGCCTTGCTCCACCCACTCCTGGCAGGTGACGTCGATACGGCAGGTCCCTCCACGTCGACCAGCACCTCCCCAACATGACCCTCCCGTTGCCGGCCACGCCGCCAGTGAGAAGCATCTCTTACTTTCTTGACACACGAAAGATACGGCTCCAGACTCCGTCTTACCGCTCCACCGATCAGGACTCTGTCGCGGTACCCACGCCGTGACGAGTGCCTTCGACGTGCGCTTTCACGGGTTTGGTGCCGCGGTGTCGGCGGCCTGGCGACACCGCGTCGCCGGGTCGGAGTCTTACAGGAGGTGCGTATGGCGATCTCGCGACGAGATCTGCTCAGGGTTGGCGGGACGGCGGTGGTCGGTGGGGCGCTGTTGTCCACCGAGGCCGGTTCCGCGACGGCCGCAACAAGCGCGGCGGGAGCCGCCCCCGGCGCGGCATCCCCGCCACCGGCAGCAGCCCCGACGGTGGCGCCGGACACGATCGACCGCGACAGCGTATTCACACGCGGCGGCTCAGGGCCGTTGTACTGGTCGACGTACGGCTACGACTACCCGAACAACAACGCTCAGTCGCAGGCCAGCTGGCAGGCGAACGTCACCTGGGTGGCGAACAACCTCAAGTCCTACGGCATCAACATGGCCTGTACGGACGGCTGGGTGGACTACACGCAGGCCACGAATGCCCACGGCTACATCCTGAACTACCAGGACACGTGGGCGATGGGCTGGGCCGGGATGGCCTCGTACCTGTCGAACCTCGGGCTGCGGATGGGGGTGTACTACAACCCGCTGTGGGTGACCAAGGCCGCGTACAACGACCCGACCAAGACCGTGATCGGGCGTCCTGATGTGCCGATCTCGGCGATCGTCACCGCGGGCGACTTCTTCGGCGGGAGCAAGGGCACCCAGGAGATCTACTGGGTGGACGTCACCAAGGACGGCGCCAAGGAGTACGTCCAGGGCTACATCAACTACTTCAAGCAGCTGGGCTGCGTGTACCTGCGCAGCGACTTCTGGGCCTGGTATGAGACCGGCTACGACCAGAACATGGGCACCGTCGGCGTCAACCACGGCAGCGCCAACTACGCCACCGCGCTGGGCTGGATCAGCGAGGCGGCCGGCGACGCCATGGAGCTGAGCGTCGTCATGCCGAACATGCTCAACCACGGCCAGAACGAGCGCAGGTACGGCGACCTGGTCCGCATCGACGACGACTGCGGCAGCGGCGGCTGGAACTTCCTGTCCGGCGGGCGCTCCAGCTGGCAGAACTACTGGACCCAGTGGCACACCCCGTTCCTGGGGTTCACCGGCTTCTCCGACGCCTCCGGGCGCGGCCAGCTGATCCTCGATGGCGACGTCCTGGAAATGAACAGCTTCGGCAGCGACGACGAGCGCCGCACGGCCCTGACGCTGTTCGCCATGGCCGGATCGCCGCTGATCGTCGGCGACCGCGCCGACAACATCGGCTCCTACCTGAGCTTCTGGCAGAACAACGACATCCTGGACATCAACAAGGCGGGCTTCGTCGGCAAGCCGCTCTACCGCAACGCCAACCCCTTCTCCACGGACGCCACCAGCCGCGACCCGGAGACCTGGATGGGCCAGATGCCCGACGGCACCTGGCTGGTCGCGCTGTTCAACACCACCTACTCCACCGTCACCAAGTCGATCGACTTCGCCGCCGTCCTGGGCCTGTCGGCCGGCGGCGCGGTGCACGACGTGTGGAACAACACCGACCTGGGCCAGAAGACCGCGCACTCGGCCTCGATCCCCATGCACGGCGTGTCCCTGATCAAGATCACACCGGCCGGAAACGGTGCGCCGATCTACCAGTCGCAGGTCGCGGCCTGGGCCGGCGGGGCGATGTTCGACGACGCCGCGGCCGGCTACAGCGGCAATGGCTACGTCGACGGCCTGGGCACCACCAACGCCAGGGTCGTTTTCGGGGTCGCCGGGGCTGGGGCCGGGGCCGGCGCCGGGCCCGGAGCCGGTGGCACCACTCCAGTCACCGTGCGCTACTCCAACCCCGGAAGCGCGGCGACCCTGACGGTGTCCGCCAGGAACGTGGCGGGAACCGTCTCGGGCAGCACGACCGTGAATCTGCCGGGCACCGGCGGCGCCGGCACCTGGGGCACGGCCACCATCAACCTCACACTGGCCTCGGGCACCAACCTGATCACCTTGCAGCGCACGGCCCAGGACACCGGATCGGTGAACCTGGACTGGATCCAGGTCGGAGCGTCCACCGGCGGATCCACGCCGCCCGGCGCACCGGGGACCCCGACCGCGTCGAACATCACCGCCAGCGCGGCCACGCTGACCTGGACGGCCGCCTCGGCCGGCACCAACGCGATATCCGGCTACCAGGTGTTCGAAGTCGGCAACCCCGACACGATCGTCGCATCGACGAACACTGACACTCTGACCGCGACCGTGAGCAGCCTGACCGCCTCGACGCATTACAGCTTCTACGTCAAGGCCAAAGACAGCGCCGGCTCTCTCGGCGCAGCCTCCGGCACTACCTCGCTGACCACCACCTCCTCCGGCGGCTCCGCGCCACCGAGTGCCCCGGGACTCCGGCCGCCTCGAACATCACTGCCAGCGCGGCAACGCTGTCCTGGACGGCCGCCTCGGCCGGCACCAACGCGATCTCGGGCTACCAGGTGTTCCAGGTCGGTAGCCCGGACACCGTGGTGGCCTCGACCAACGCCAGTACCCTCACCACGACCGTGAGCGGTCTGACCGCTTCGACGCAGTACGGGTTCTACGTCAAGGCCAAGGACAGTGCCGGCACCCTCGGCGCAGCCTCCGCTACCACCACGGTCACCACCGCAGCGGCGTCCGCCGTCGCCACGGTGGCCTACGCCGTCCAGAGCGACTGGGGCTCGGGATTCTCGGCCTCGGTGACCATCACGAACACCGGCAGTACGGCAATCAACGGCTGGACGCTGGCGTTCGCGTTCCCGGGCAACCAACAAGTCGGCGGCGGCTGGAACGCGAACTGGTCGCAGAGCGGCCACACCGTGACCGCGACCAACCAGGGCTTCAACGGCACTATCGCCCCCGGAGCCTCGATCCAGGTCGGCTTCACTGGCACCTACAGCGGCAGCAACGCCAAGCCCACCGCGTTCACTGTCAACGGCCAACCCGCCGCCATCGGCTGATCCGCAGCCTCCTGCTCATCGGTTGCCGAGGTCGCCAAGGCGGCCGAGGTCGCCAAGGCCGCCGAGGTCTCCGAGAACCACTGCTCCCACAGGGAGGGGCGTCTCCCATTGGCACTGGGAGACGCCCCGCTACCCATCGTCCGCCCGTAAGCCCGCGAGCGCGACGGCTATCCCACCCACAGTGTCCTGTAAAAGGGACGCGGAAAGAATCACTATGCGATTGGGTACACGACGAAGAGTCCTGACCTCCCACCTTCCGGGAGGAAACCCGCAGCAAGCGCGCCGACGGCGCCACGCAGGCTTCGCGCTGGCGGCGCTGGTCGCGGGCGTAATCGGCTGGATCCCGAGCCTGAGTCAAGCCACGCCAGCCGCAGCCACGACCGCATCAGGCTCAGGCAACCCCGGCGTCACCCGCACCCAGCAGGTCTTGTCCAGCATCACCACCGACAAGTCTCGCTACGCTCCCGGCGACGCCGTCACCGTGACCATCAAGGTCGCCGACAAAACCGGCAGCGACGTCAACGGTGGCGCCGTCAGCCTGTATGTCATGGCGTTGCAGACCGCGGCCGGCAGCCCGCTCTCCCAGCCCCTGACCGTAGCCAACGGCGCCTCGACGACGCTCACGTTCCACTGGACCGCGCCGTCGACCGACTACACCGGCTACCTGGCCAGCGCCGTGGCCACCGACGCCTCCGGCAAGGCGCTGGACTCGATCAACATCGGCGTGGACGTGTCCTCCTCGTGGGCCCGGTTCCCGCGCTACGGCTACATGACCAACAACTCGTTCGGGAACCAGAGCCTCTCGACGTCGCAGGCAGCTTCGATCATGAACACGATGTCGAACTACCACATCGACGGCCTCCAGTTCTACGACTGGCAGTACAACCACGACCAACCGCTGTGCGGGACGGTTAGCTCCCCATGCGCCTCGTGGATCGACGACGGCAACCAGAAGACCGTTTACGCGTCAGCGGTCAAGAACCTGGTCGGTGCCGCCCACAACGCCAACATCGTGGCCATGCCCTACAACGCCATCTTCTCGGCGGACAACGGCGCCTGCTGCGGCGCTCCGGACTACCACTCCCAGGGCCTGGGAGTCAGCCCGCAGTGGGGCGTGTATCAGGACACTGTGCACAGCAAGCCCCTGGCGTTCTTCCAGTGGGACTACATGGATCCCAGCAACCCCGGCTGGCAGCAGTACCTGATGGGCCAGCAGAACGCTGCGATCCAGGCGTTCAACTTCGACGGCTACCACGGCGACACCTTCGGGGACCCCGACACGGTCGACTACAACTACAACGGCCAACCGGTCGGTGTCACCAGCAACCCGTGCACCACCGACACCGACGGAGCGACCAGCACCACTCCGGTCCACAACGTCGCCGGCTCCACCACCTGGCTCAGCGGCACGTTCCCGTCGTTCCTGTCGTACGCCAAGAGCGCGCTGGGTTCCGGCAAGTACCTGATGTTCAACCCGGTGACCTACGACCACGCCCACTGCGAGGCCAACACCAGCGCGGTGGACCTGCTCTACACGGAGCTGTGGCCCAACGACCGGGACCAGTACTGGGACTACAACGCCTTGAAGCAGGCCGTCGATCAGGGCTTCTCCGAGAGCGCCTCGGTCAGCTCGAACGGCCGCGGCAAGTCGCTGGCCGTCGCGGCCTACGTCGACTTCGCCGAGGGCGGTGGCGGCACCTTCAACACCCCCGACGTACTGCTGCTGGACTCCACTCTCTTCGCCAGTGGCGGCAGCCACGAGGAACTCGGCGACACCGGCCAGATGCTCGACTACCAGGAGTACCGCGCCGGCGCCACCCCGATGAGCGCCTCGCTGTCCCAGTCGGTCCAGAACTACTACGACTTCATGACCGCCTACGAGAACCTGCTTCGTGACGGCCAGACTGCCACCAACCAGGCGGTGACGATCGCCGGCCAGACGGTCAGCAACCAGGCCACGCCCGGCGACGTCTGGGCGTTCACCAAGCAGGACGCCGACCACGAGATCATCCAGATGATCAACATGGTGGGCCAGTCCAGCAACCTGTGGCAGACCGGCAAGTGCGACATGTGCTCGCACACCACCTCGGCCCATCCGGCGCCGACGCAGCTGACCGACGTGCCGGTGAAGTACTACTACCGCAACACCCCCAAAGCCGTGATGTTCGCCTCGCCGGACTACAACAACGGCACCACCTACCAGGTGCCGTTCACCACCGGCACCGACTCCGGCGGCAACTACGTGTCGTTCACCGTGCCCAGCCTGAACTACTGGGACATGGTGTACACCAGCCAGACCGGTCCTGGTGACGCCCCGATGCTGCCCGGCAGCGGTCCGGCGCCCACCGCCCCCGGCGCGCCGGGCACCCCGGCCGCGTCCGCCATCACCGCCACGGCCGCGACGCTGTCCTGGACGGCCGCCGCGCCGGGCACCAACTCCGTCGCCGGGTACGACGTCTACCGCGTCGGATCCCCGGACGCGGTCGTGGCCTCCACCAGCGGCCTGTCGGCCACGGTCACCGGCTTGTCGCCGTCCACCGCCTATCAGTTCTATGTCAAGGCCAAGGACTCCACGGGTCTGACCGGCACGGCCTCTGGTATCGCATCGCTGACCACAGCTTCCTCCGGAGGGTCCACGCCGCCGGGCGCGCCAGGAACGCCGACCTCGTCGAATGTCACGGCCAGCGCGGTGACCTTGTCCTGGACGGCGGCTTCGGCGGGCACCAACGCCATCGCCGGCTATCAGGTGTTCGAGGTCGGCAGCCCGGACACGGTGGTGGCGACGACGAGTCCGAGCACCTTGAGCGCGACCGTGAGCGGTCTGACCGCTTCGACGCAATACGGGTTCTACGTCAAGGCCAAGGACAGTGCCGGCACCCTCGGCGCAGCCTCCGGCACCACCACGGTCACCACAGCCTCGCAGCCGTCGGGCGGCGCGAAGGTGGCCTACGCCGTCCAGAGCGACTGGGGCTCGGGATTCTCTGCCTCGGTGACGATCACGAACACCGGCAGTACGGCGATCAACGGTTGGACGCTGGCGTTCGCGTTCTCGGGCAACCAACAAGTCGGCGGCGGCTGGAACGCGAACTGGTCGCAGAGCGGCCACACCGTGACCGCGACCAACCAGGGCTTCAACGGCACCATCGCCCCCGGAGCCTCGGTCCAGATCGGTTTCACCGGCACCTATAGCGGCGCCAACACTGCGCCCACCGCGTTCACCGTCAACGGCCAACCCGCCACCATCGGCTGACCACAGGCGCGCTGCCTGGCATTTCACGAGCTAGGCAGCGCGCCGCTCCAACCACCAGGAAGGGAGTCATGACCGGCGCATTCGAGCCATGGCACATCCTGCTCATAGTCGGGATCGCCGTCGTCCTGTTCGGAGCGAAGCGTCTTCCTGTCGCCGCACGCTCGATGGGGCAGTCACTGCGCATATTCAGAAGCGAGCTGCGGCAAGCCGTCCACGACGGGGAACCGCCGCCGCCCACCCTGCCGTCGCCCACCCTGCCACCCTCCACCCTGCCGCCGGTCCAGGACCCGCGGCGTGAGCACCAGGACATCTCCGATATCGCCGACCGGCGGCCCGTCTAGCCAGCGGCGGACAACTTGTGGGGTCGGCCCGCGCAACAGTCGCGCGGGCCGACCCCGATCTTCTTTCCGCTGGTAGCGCCTCTAGCAGCGCACGCACCGGCCATCTCGGATCCCGCACAGAGCTGCGCACACAGCCGCGCGCAGCCGCGCACAACCATGTCCGCCAGCCCCAGCGGGGGCCCGCTGATTCGTGACCCGGCCGTGACCCCTAACTATCTTGACCCAAGAAAGTAACTCTCCCTACGATAGCCGCACACCGGCCCCCCAGGGCCGTCGGCAGGCCGCAGAGCAGACCTCTCCGGTTCTTCGACCTGCTCATTCGTCGCCGATACTCCTCGGACTCCTCGGACTCCTCGGACTCCTCGGACTCCTCGCGGACGCAGGCGAACGGCGTGTGTCACACCCTCATTCGGACACAGGAGGACACCAAGTGCGCTCCACGAAATACGCGGTTGTCACGGCGTTGGCCGCGGCCGTGTCGCTGGCGCTGGCCGGCTGCGGGAGCTCGTCGAGCTCCGGCGCCTCTCCGGCCGCCGGCAGCGGCGGCGGAAAGACGCTCGTGGTCTGGGACTACGAAGCGAACGACAACGCCGCGGGCATAGCCCGGGCCGAGGCCATCAAGGAGTTCCAAGCGGCCCACCCCGGCGTCACCGTGAAGTTCGAGGCCAAGAGCTTCGACCAGATCCAGCAGAACGCCGGCATGATCCTCAACTCGAACGACGTGCCGGACGTCATGGAGTACAACAAGGGCAACTCCACCGCCGGCATGCTGTCCAAGCAGGGCCTGCTCACCGACCTGACCAGCCAGGCCACCGCGCGCGGGTGGGACAAGACACTGAGCTCGTCGCTCCAGACCACCGCCAAGTACACCAACGGTGTCATGGGCGGCAGCGCCTGGTACGGCGTTCCGATGAACGGTGAGTTCCTGACCGTCTACTACAACAAGGACCTGTTCGCGAAGTACAACATCGCGGTCCCGACCACCTTCGACCAGTTCACCGCGGCGATGGCCACGTTCAAGAACGCCGGGGTCACCCCGCTGGGGATGAGCGGCGCGGACTACCTGGGCGTCCACCTGTTCTACGAGCTGGCGCTGTCCAAAGCCGACCGCAACTGGGTCGACGACTACCAGCTGTTCAAGGACAAGGTCGACTTCAAGGGCCCTCAGCTGAGCTACGCCGCGAACACGTTCGCCGACTGGGTGAGCAAGGGCTACATCAGCAAGGACTCCGCGGCGGTCAAGGCGCAGGACGAGGCCAACGCCTTCGAACAGGGCAAGATCCCCATGTTCTTCTCAGGGAACTGGTGGTACGGCAGCTTCCTGACCGAGATCAAGAACATGCAGTGGGGCACCTTCCTGTTCCCGGGCAACACCCTCCAGGTCGGCTCCAGCGGCAACCTGTGGGTCGTGCCCACCAAGTCCAAGAACAAGGACCTGGCCTACGACTTCATCAACACCACCCTCAGCAAGCCCGTGCAGAACCTGATGGGCAACAGCGGCGGCATCCCGGTGGCCGCCGATCCGGCCGCGATCACGGACCCCCGCAGCAAGGACCTGATCGACGAGTTCGACTCGATCACCTCGCACGACGGCCTGGCGTTCTACCCGGACTGGCCGGTCACCGGCTACTACGACACCCTCCAGCACGCCGTCCAGGAACTGATCAACGGATCCAAGAGCCCGAGCTCGATGCTCGACTCCATCGGCGCGGTCTACAAGCAGAACGCCCCGCAGTAGCCCTCGCCAGCCATACGTCCGGCGGGGCGAGTGTGAGGGCTCGCCCCGCCGGCGCTCCACGAAGGAACACCATGTCGGCACCCAAGAAATACCGCATGCCCAGCGAGGGCGGATACGCCCTTTTCCTGGTTCCCGGTCTGCTGCTGTGCATCGCGGTCGTCATCGTCCCCTTCATCGCCACCGTCGTCATCAGCTTCACCCGCTGGCAGGGGATCGGCTCGATGAAGTGGATCGGCGCGGACAACTACACGCGCCTGCTGCACGACGAGAACTTCTGGGCCTCGTTCAAGAACATCGGGATCCTGATCCTGGCCATGGTGGTCGTCCCGACCCTGATCGGACTGTCCCTGGCCGCGGTGCTGTTCGACTACGTCGCCAAGCGCTTCGGCCCCCGCATCGCCGCCGCGCTGCGCTCCAGCTTCTACCTGCCCCAGGTGCTGCCCGTCGCGGTCACCGGCGTGGTGTGGGGCTGGATCCTCAATCCCGACTACGGCGCGCTCAACACTGTGCTGGACAAGGTCGGGCTGCGTTCGCTGGCCCACAACTGGCTCGGTGACCCGCACTACGCGCTGCCCACCGTGATGGTCACCCTCACCTGGGCCCAGATCGGATACCCGCTGGTGATGTTCATGGCCGGCCTGCAACGCGTCGACCCCGAGCTGTACGAGGCCGCGGAACTCGACGGTGCCGGCTGGCGCCAGCGCTTCCTGCGGGTGTCCGTGCCGATGATCCGCCCCGAGATCTACGTGGTCGTGGTCACCACCACGATCGCCACCTTGAAGATCTTCGGGCAGATCTTCGTGCTGACCGGCGGGGGACCGGGCAACTCCACGCTCGTGCCGTCCTACTTCGCCTACAAGAACTACTTCCAGAACGCCAACGTCGGCTACGGCTCGGCGATCTCCACCGTTCTCACCGTGATGATCGTCATCCTGGCCGTCGTGTTCCTGCGGGTGCAGGCCCGCAACCAGAAGACGGAGAAGCCGTGACCACCCGAACACTGCCCAAGCCGACGGCCTCCCGCACCCCGCGCAAGACGGACGGCACCGGTCGGCCGGCGCGTCGGCCCGTCCGGTACGTCGTCCTCTCCGGACTGGTCGTGCTGGCGCTTCTGGTGCTGGCGCCGTTCCTGCTCGTCGCGATCAACGCGGTGAAGACGCCGAGCGAGTACGCCAGCGGCGGGCCGCTGTCGTTGCCCGGCGGGCTGCACCTGTCCAGCCTCATCGACTTCTGGAACCGCTCCGACTTCGGGTTGATGCTGATCAACAGCTTCCTGATATCCCTGGGCGCGGCGGTCATCGGCGTGGTGTTGTCCACCCTCAACGCCTACGCCATCGGCATCGGGCGGATGCGGGGCCGGAACGCCTTCCTGATCTTCTTCCTCATCGCCAACGTGCTGCCGCAGGAGGAACTGGTCTACCCGCTCTACTACGCGGCCAAGTCCCTGAACCTCTACGACTCCCGCACCGCTCTGATCATCATTTTCGGTGTCATCCACAGCGCGTTCGGCGCCTACCTGCTGTCCTCCGTCTACGGCGAGTTCCCCCGCGAACTGCTCGACGCCGCCTCCGTCGACGGGGCCGGACGGCTGCGAACGCTCTGGCACGTGGTCATCCCGATCAGCCGTTCCACCCTCACCGTGCTGTTCACGTTCTTCTTCATCTGGACCTGGAACGAGTTCTTCTTCCCGCTGATCTTCCTGGTGTCCAACAACAAGCAGACCGTGCCGGTGGCCTTGGGGCTGCTGCAAGGGCAGAACATGATGGATGTGACCACGACCAGTTCCTCGGCGCTGCTGGGCATCCTGCCCGCCGTCCTGTTCTTCCAGCGCACCATGAGCCGCGGCATCACTTCCGGCGCCTTGAAGTGACCCGGAGGCCGCCCGCGCGGCCCGACCCTGCCCGACCCAGCGGCCTCGACCCCGCGCCCCGCCATCCGCAGCACGACCAGCAAGGAGAATCCCCAGTGAGCCCCGAACGCCCATGGTGGCGCGACGCTGTCGTGTACCAGGTCTACGTGAAGTCCTTCGCCGACGCCGACGGCGACGGCACCGGCGATCTGGACGGCCTGGCCTCCCGACTGGACCATCTGGATCGGCTCGGCACCGACGCGCTGTGGCTGAGCCCCTGCTACCCCTCGCCCGGACGCGACGGCGGGTACGACATCGCCGACTACTTCAGCATCGACCCGCTCTACGGAGGTACCGCGGCCCTGGACCGTCTGGTCAAAGCCGCCCACGACCGTGGTATCAGGATCCTGCTCGACATAGTCCCCAACCACTGTTCGGCCGAACACCCCTGGTTCCAGCGTGCACTGCGCGCGCCGGCCGGCTCGCCGGAGCGGGCCCTGTTCCACTTTCGGGACGGCCGCGGCGCCTCGGGTGAGCTTCCTCCGAACAACTGGCAGTCCATGTTCGGTGGTCCTGCCTGGACGCGCACCACAGACGCCGACGGTGACCCCGGACAGTGGTACCTGCACCTGTTCGATGCCTGGCAGCCCGATCTGAACTGGAACCATCCCGAGGTTCGCGAGCACTTCGAGGCCGTGCTGCGGCACTGGTTCGACAAGGGCGTCGACGGTTTCCGCATCGATGTCGCCGCCATGCTCGTCAAAGCCGACGGGCTTCCCGACCGTCCCGGTCCCGACGGTCTGGACCCGGCCGCCAACCAGCCCGCCGTCCACGACATCCACCGCGCCTGGCGCGCCGTGGCCGAGGAATACGCGGGGGACAGGGAGCTGATGCTCGTGGGGGAGGTGTGGGCGCCGACCGCCGAGCACGTCACCGCTTTCATCCGCCCCGGCGAGCTGCACCAGGCGTTCTACTTCGACCTGATGGCGCAGCCATGGGACAGTGCCGCTTTCCGCGCCAGCACACAACGGGCGCTGCAAGCCCTGGACGCTGTAGCGGCAGGCCCGGAACCAGCCGGGTCGCTCGCCTGGGTGCTCAACAGCCACGACGCGCACCGCTCGGTGTCCCGCTACGGGCTGACCCACGCCGAACCGGTGAAGTCCCCCGACGAAATGGCCGACGTCCTACGTCCCCGTGGACGCGTCGACATCTCTCTGGGACAGGCCCGAGCCCGCGCAGCCCTACTCTTCCAGCTCGCTCTCCCCGGAGCGGCCTATCTCTACCAGGGCGAGGAACTCGGCCTGCCGGAAGTCATGGACCTGCCCGACGACGC
Organism: Catenulispora yoronensis; assembly: GCF_039531695.1. Taxonomy (NCBI): domain Bacteria; kingdom Bacillati; phylum Actinomycetota; class Actinomycetes; order Catenulisporales; family Catenulisporaceae; genus Catenulispora; species Catenulispora yoronensis. The sequence goes on along the minus strand of NZ_BAAAQN010000001.1, from coordinate 27,105 downwards.
CCGCCAGGACCCGATCTGGACCCGCTCGGCGGGCCAGGAGCACGGCCGTGACGGATGCCGGGTGCCGTTGCCCTGGGCCGGCGACGACCCGCCCTTCGGGTTCAGCCCCGCCGGCGCGCGTCAGGCGCCTTGGCTGCCCCAGCCGCAGTGGTTCGCGTCGTACGCCCAGGACCGCCAGGCCGCCGATCCCCAGTCGACGCTGAACTTCTATCGCAGTGCCCTGGCAGCACGCCGTGCGCTGCTGGCGGATCTCCCCGACGAGGTGCTCTGGGGCGAGGCCGGGCAGATCCGCGACGACGTGCTCGTCTTCACGCGGGGACGGCTGACGGTGGTCACCGTCTTCGGCGACGACCCGCTGGATCTACCGGAACAGCTGGGCCACGTAGTGCTGGCCAGCTCCCCGATGGAAGGCACACGGCTCCCCGGCAACAGCGCCGCGTGGCTGACTCAGAGTTCGTAGAAAGCGCCGGTATCGGGCGTCAGTGCGGCCACTGCCTCACGGCGGATCAGCCCACTGACGACCCGACGGCTTCGCGGATCACCAGGCATCCGGCACCGCGAGCCCACATCAGGTCGTCCGCGTGGTCCACCACCAGCTCGCAGTCCCGTGCCGCCGTGGAGAACGCGTGCTCCCTCCAGGACTGTTCGCAGGCGGGCCCGAACAGGTCGTAGGCCGAGGCCCGCTCGCCGGTCAGCACGATCCGCTGCGGGTTGAACAGGTTGCAGACCGTGGCCAGGCCGAGTCCCAAGGCCGTGCCCATCGCCTCGAACGCCGCCATGGCCCGCTCGTCCCCGGCCCGTGCCGCCGCGATCGCCTCGTCGATGTCGGTCGTCGTGCCGCCGTGCTCGGCGATCTCCCGCAGCACGGCCCGGTCCGAGGCCACCGTTTCCAGGCAGCCGCGGTTTCCGCAGTCGCACAGCACTCCGTTCGCTTGCAGTGGGATGTGGCCCAGCTCTCCGGCCAGACCAGTCGCACCGGGGTATAGCTGACCGCCGAGCAGCAGCCCGCAACCCACGCCGGGGCCGGTCGTCACCAGCACGAAGGAGTCGATGTCGCGGCCCGCGCCGAACCACCGCTCGGCGATCGCCAGCGCGTTGACGTCGTTGTCCACGACCGTGGGCAGGCCGGTGGCCTGCGCCAGGGGTTCTGCCACGTCCACGTTGTCCCAGCCCAGGACGCCCGAGTGCAGCACCCGCCCCGATGCGGGGTCGACGTGACCGCCGAGCCCCACACCGAGGCCCAGGATCTGGCCGTGCACCGCCGGATCGGCGGCGAGTTCGCCGGTTACCGCGACCGCGGCCTCCAGCGCCTCGACAGGATGGTGACCCTCGGTCAGCAGTCGCGTGCTCTGGGCAAGCACCCGGGCTTCGAGGTCGGCCAGGACGCCGGTGACCGATCCGGGCGCGATCTTCACGCCGATGACCGCATAGCGATCCGTGGCGACCCGCAGCAGCCGGTGCGGTCGCCCCATCCCCGAGCTCCTGGCGCCCACCTCGACCACGTAACCGGCCTCGATGAGCGGGTTCACGACTTTTGTCACGGTCGACTGCGACAGGTCGGCACGTCGGGCCAGCTCGGTCCGCGACAGCGGCCCGGCGGTGAGGATCTCCGCGAACAACTGGGTCTGTGTCGCGTCCGCGATGCTGCCTGCGGACTGCACACGGACCGGTGCCGCCAGGCCGAACCGGATCCGCTCGCTACCGACCGTCATCAATGCCCCGCTCGCGTCTCGACGACATACTTTCTTTACTTATGATAGTTGAGGGGGTCAATCCGCCGGAAATCGCGTCCTCGGCAGGTGGCGCGGTCCACGAACGCGACTTTATCGCGGCCTGGTGCGGAGCGGAGCGGTGGCGGCCGAAGCAGGCCCAGGCCGGTCCTGCCCGGGCTCGCCTTCAGTGACCTGCAGTTACCTTCAGGGCTTTGACACCTGCTTCTCCAAATGCGCCTTGAGCGCGCGGTTCTGCAGATCGAAGTCATGCGCGGTCTTCTTGATCATGCCGCCGACGAAGGGCACCAGGAGGCCGGAGAAGGTCTCGGCCTGGGTCAGGCGGGTCCGTTGGCCCGGCAGTTCGGTCAGCACGAAGCTGTGCTCGCCGTCGAAGACCTTCGGCAGGACGAAGCGGCCCAACCAGCGCAGCTCCCGTCCCGGGTCGGCGACGGTGACGACGGGCCGGAAGGTGACCGGCTTGCCGTCGCTCGGATACATGCGGTTGGTGAGGCGCTGTCCGACCTCGACCCGCCCCGAGCATTCGCGCATGACCGGGTTCCAGTCGCCGCTGGACTCCCGGTCGGCCAGGACGTCCCACACCTCGCGCGGCGCGGCGTCGATCTCTATCTCGGTGGTGATGGTGGTGCTGAACACGGGCATGCGGACTCCGGGGTGGGGTGCGGGTGCGTTCTGGTCTCTGCCGTGGGCCGGCAGTCGCCGGACGCGCATCGTACGTCCGTTCCTTTATGGATGACAATTGATGGTCAGCATCCGGAGCGGATACGCAGGACTCTCGCATGACCGGAGAACGTCTCGGCAATATTCGGGTAACGTCCATAAAGTGTCTCGGCTTCAGGCCGCTTATTCGCCGAAGTGCCGGAATACTGCCCGAACATTGCTGGCCGGTCTGGCAGGCCTGCCAGACCGGCCAGGCCGGGTCGTCTTCGGTGCCGTGGCACGCGGCTACGGGATCGCCCAGTGCTGGTTGGCTCCGTTGTCGCAGGTCCAGATGTCGAGCCGGGTGCCGGCGGCGGTGGCGAACCCCGGGTCGTCCAGGCACTTGCCAGAGGCCGGGTTGACCAGGGTGCCCGCGTTGACGGTCCATTGCTGGGCGCCCGTGCCGTTGCAGCCCCACTCCTGGACGAGCGCCCCGTTGCTGGTGCTGCCGCCGCTGACGTCGAGGCAGTTGCCGTTGATGCGGATCGTTCCGTCCGCCTGCCGGGACCAGATCTGGGCTCCGGTGTTGTTGCAGCCCCACAGCTGGACGGCGGTTCCCGCGGCCGACGAGCCGGTGTTCAGGTCGACGCACTTGGTGCTGTCGACGGCCGACACGATGGTGCCGGTGGCCGGGGTCGGCTGCGCGCCGGTCAGCGTGATGTCGACGGTGTGGTTGCCGCTCAGCGTCGTGGGGATCGTGTGGTTGGTCGTCGTGGTCCCGTCGAGTTTGAAGGCACTGATGACGTTGCCCGCGCCGTGCAGGGCGACGGTCAGGGTCGCATTGCGGTAGGGCATGCCCGACAGCGTCGCGTCGCCCCACCCGGCCGGCAGCGTCGGTTGGAAGGTCAGCCCGCCGGTGCCGTACTTCATCCCGAAGGTGTCGGTGTAGATCATGCGCAGGTAGGCGGTCGCGGACCAGGTCTGGTCCGGGGCGGCGCTCCAGTGGCCGCCGGTCTGCCAGCCGCCGTCCACCGCTCCGGTCTGGGCGTTGTAGATCTCTGCGAACTGGCCGCTGGCGTTGGCGAGCGAGGCCAGGCTCTGGACCTCGTTGGCGAAGCGGGACTGGTTGCCGGCGGTCGCGGCGGCGTCGGCCCAGTAGCCCTCGACCATCGGCCAGACGACATTGTTGTGGCGCCCGGGCTTGCTGTCGCTGTATCGCGCGAAGTTCGGATATGTGTCGACGATTCCGCGCGGCTGCACATGCGTGTTCTGGAGGATCGACTGTGTCTGGGTACTGTCGGCGATTCCGAACAGGATCGCGAATGCGAGCCCTGTGCCCTCTTCTGTCTGGTCGACCTGCCCGGCCATGCCGTCGTTCCCATGGACGAAGTAGCCGTAGGTGCCCCGGCCGGGGATCCAGAGATACTGGTTGATCTTTGACTTGAGGGTGTCCGCCGAGGAGTTCAGCGTCGCCACGTCGCCGCTGGGCCTGCCGAGGGCCTGCGCCATCAGGGCCGTGGTGCGATAGGCGTTGTAGTAGAGCTCGTTCGTGCTCAGGGTCATCATCGAGTTGGTCGCCCCGTAGCTCCCGACGTAGCCGCCCTGGCTCTCGGTCGCGTCGGCCGGGGGCGCGGGGTAGCCGGCGATCCCGTCGTTGAAGAAGGCGGGGCCCTGGAACAGGCCGTAGGAGCTGTTGAAGACCTGGCTCTTGCGCAGGTTCAGGGTGTTGACGGCGGTCTGATAGGCGTTCGCCAGGAAGGTCTGATCGCCGGTCACCAGGTAGTGGTTCCAGGCTCCGGTCATCCACACGACCTCGTCCCAGGTCTCGTTGTCCTGCTGGAGGAGCAGCTGGCCGTTGGACTGCTTGACCACGACCGACCACAGCGTGTTGGCGGCGACCTGCGGCTCCAGCGCGCTGGCCGCGTTCCAGGAGTTCACGGTCGCGTCCCGCGTCCACGGCTGCGAGTAGCCGCCGCCGGCCCGGACGAACGTGCCGGGGGAGGAGGTCATCAGGCCGGAGGAGTTGTAGACCGAGGGGTCGTAGGGGACCGTGTTGACGTCGAGCAGGTTCGTCAGGGCCTTGGTGTAGGCGGCGCCGAGGCCGGCCTGGGTGGCGGAGTTGGCGAAGCTCAGCGTCGGGCGGCTCGCGGTCGCGGCGGCCGCGGTCGCCGAGGTGGCCGAGCTGGCCGAGGCCGAGGTGGCGTTGGCCGAGCTGGCCGTGGCCGACTCCGCGGCGAGACTGCAGGAGAGTGCGGCGACCAACGCGGAGGAAGTCAGGAGACTGAGGTTGCGAAGTCCGCGTCTGGGGCGGGGCCGGTCCATGGGATCCCTTTCGATGCCGCTGCGCGCGCGAGTGTCCGGAATGTGGGAACGTTCCCATCCTGCGACCCTCAGTGGAATACGAAGTGACGGGACTGTCAAGGTCTCGCAGCGCGGGATTGGTGGATTCTCAAAGGGCGAAACGGGCGGTTCTGCTTGACAACCCGGCCCGTGCGTACTCTACTCACCGACGATGTGTGAACGTTCACACATCGCGCTGAGGCGCAGATCCACCCTGCGCCGCATCGGCGACGACGGTGGCAGGCGGCGCCGGTGGCAGGCGACGCCGGATATCCCGTGCGTGAGGAAGGCGGAAGTCGATGACGAGGCATATGGGGGCTTCTCGGAGAGCGGCTCTGGTCGGATCGATCGCGGTGGCGTCGATGTGGGGAGCGGGATCGGCGGCGCAGGGCGCCGGCGGGGCGGACGGGTCGCCGGGACAGGCGCGTCCCGCCGCCCACGCCGTGGCCGACAAGTCTGCCGCGGTCCCCGCGGCGACTCAGCCTGTGGCGATACGGCTGGAGCCACTGGGTGCCTCGATCACCTACGGGTATCAGAGCTCTACCGGCAACGGCTACCGCGGCCCGCTCTACGACGAGCTGACCGGCGAGGGGCACCAGCTGGACTTCGTCGGTTCGGTCCGGGCCGGCACGATGGCCGACCCCGACAACGAGGGCCACTCCGGCTACCGCATCGACCAGGTGGCCGCCCTGACCGACGCGTCGCTGGCCACGTACAAGCCCAACGTGGTGACGCTGATCGTCGGCACGAACGACCTGTTCCAGCAGTACCAGGTGGCCACCGCGCCGGCCCGGCTGAGCGCGCTGGTCGACAAGATCCTGGCCGACGACCCCGGCGTCACCGTCGTCCTCGCCGACCTGCCGGTCTCCACCGACGTCAACGTCGCCGCCGGGGAGCCGGCCTACAACGGCGCGATCGCCCCGCTGGTCCAGGCCAAGCAGGCCGCGGGCAAGCACGTGCAGTACGTCGACATGGGCGCCCTCACAGTCGCCGACCTGGCCGACACCGAGCACCCCAACGACGTCGGCTACCAGAAGATGGCCGACGCCTGGAACGCCGGCATCCAGGCGGCCGCCGCTGCGGGCTGGATCGTCCCGCCGACCAGCCTCGGCGCGCCGTCCGCCGCGAGCGAGGGCGCCGTCGCCTCCGGCGTCGCGGGCAAGTGCCTGGACGTCAACGGCGGCAACAGCGCCAACGGCACCGCCGTACAGCTGTGGTCCTGCAACCGCTCGACCGCCCAGGCCTGGACCTCCTATTCGGACGGAAGCCTGCGAGCACTGGGCAAATGCCTGGACGCCACAGCGGCCGGGACCGCGAACGGGACCAAAGCAGAGCTCTACGACTGCAACGGAACTGCGGCGCAAGTCTGGCAGTCCTACAAGGGCGGCCTGCGCAACCTGGTCTCGGGTCGCTGCCTGGACGATCCGAACGCCTCCACCACGGACGGCACCCAGCTGGCCCTGTGGGACTGCAACGCCGGCGCCAACCAGAAGTGGACCCTGCACCCGGCGACCGGCCCGGTCACCGCGGGCCTCGCCGGCAAGTGCCTCGACGACGCCGGGAACGCCGGCGCCAACGGCACCAAGGCGGATCTGTGGACCTGTAACGGAACCGCGGCCCAGCAGTGGAACCTCGTCAACGGCTCCCTGCGGATCAACGGCAAGTGCCTCGACGTCACCACCAGCGGTACCGCGAACGGCACCCTCGTCCAGCTCTACGACTGCAACGGCAGCAGCGCCCAGTCCTGGCAGCCGGGAGCGAACTCCAGCCTGGTGAACACCGGCTCGGGCAAGTGCCTCGACGACCCGGGATCCTCCACGACCGACGGGATCCAACTGGACATCTGGACCTGCAACGCCGGAGCGAATCAGCGCTGGACGCTTCCGTCCGCGTAGTGGGTCGCCGCATGCGTTTGCCGCACAGATCCGGAGAACCTCGCCAACACCTTCAGGAGTGGAAGATGTCCCTGATACGCAGACAAGTACTACGTCCGCGACGTTCCATGCTGCCGATAGCGGTGGCGGCGGCGATGACCGTGGCGAGCCTCGGCCTCGCGGGCAGCGCCATGGCCGCGAACCCGCGCGCCGTACTGGCCGTGCCGGCCGCCGTCCCCACGGCCGTGCCCGGCGCACCGGCCGGTTTCACCACCACGTGGTCCGACGACTTCAGCGGCGGCTCCAACGCGGGCCTGAACACCGGGACGTGGAAGTACGACACCGGGCCGGGCAGCAGCTTCGGCACCGGTGAGATCGAGACGATGACCAGCAGCACCTCGAACGTCTTCACCGACGGCAACGGACACCTCGTCCTCAAAGCCCTGCACTCGGGTTCGGACCCGAACTCGGGCTGGACCTCCGGGCGGGTGGAGACCCAGGCGGCGACCTTCGGCGCGCCGGCCGGCGGCGTCGTCATGATGCAGGCCTCGATCCAGCAGCCGAATCTGAACACCTCCAACGGCGCCGGCTACTGGCCCGCCTTCTGGATGCTCGGCTCGACGCTGCGCACCGGGACGGTCTGGCCGGGCTCCGGCGAGGTGGACATCCTGGAGGACGTCAACAGCCGCAGCTCCGTGTTCGGGACGCTGCACTGCGGCGTGAACCCGGGCGGCCCGTGCAACGAGTCGACCGGGATCGGCAGCGGGGAGCGCGGCTGCGGCGGCTGCCAGACCGGCTACCACACCTACGCGGTGCAGATCGACCGGTCGGTGTCGCCGGAGCAGATCCGCTGGTACCTGGACGGCGCGAACTACTTCACCGTCAACGCCACCCAGGTCGACGCGACGACCTGGGCCAACGCCGTGGACCACCCGTTCTTCATCATCTTCGACCTCGCGATGGGCGGCGGATTCCCCGCGGCCTTCGGCGGCGGCCCCAACAGCGCGACCGCCTCCGGCGGCCAGATGAACATCGACTACGTGGCCGTCTACAACAAGGCACCCGGCGGTTCCGGCGGTGCGGGCCAGGTGGCATCCGGAATGGCCGGCAAGTGCCTGGACGACCTGGCCGGCGCCACGGCCAACGGCACCAAGGCCGACCTGTGGGACTGCAACGGCACCCCGGCGCAGCACTGGCAGTTCGTCGGCAGCACCCTGCAGACCAGCGGCAAGTGCCTGGACGTCACCGGCTTCGGCACAGCCAACGGCACCCTGGCCGAGCTGTGGGACTGCAACGGCGGCGCCAACCAGGTCTGGCAACAGGGCGCCAACAACTCCCTGGTCAACCCGGCCTCCGGCAAGTGTCTCGACGATCCTGGCTTCGCCACGACCAACGGCACGCAGCTGGACATCTGGGACTGCAACGGCGGCGTGAACCAGAAGTGGACCATGTCCTAGCAACTCGTCCGGGTGAGGGCGCCGGGTACAGCTGCCGCTATGGCGCTGTTCCCGGTGCCGCCGCCTTGCCATCGTCAAGGCCAGCCTGCTTCGGCGGCCCGTCTGATGCAGCCGGTCGGTGTCCGCACCGTTCCGGCCGCGCCGGGTCAGCACAGCTGATATTCAGGGATCTTGGCCTCGCTGGCGAACTTGTTGGCCATCCACATCATGGCGTGCAGGGCCGTCCGGTTCGCGAACGTCCAGTCGCGCAGCCGTATCCGCCGTTGCGTGGGCGGAGCCAGGAACGGTCCTGCGCTGCCTGAGCGCGCGATCTTCGTGGGCTTATACATCCGCTTGTCGTACGCGGCGAGGGCGGCGGCGTGATCCCCACTGTTGGCGACGAGCTCGCCGGCCAGTACGTAGGCGCCGATCAGCGCCAGGCCGGTGCCGAAGCCGCCGAGGGTGTTGCCATAGCCCGCGTCTCCGAGCAGGGCGACGCGGCCCCGCGTGAAGGCGGACATGCGGGTGCGGGCGAGTGCGTCCAGATAGAAGTCGGGTGCGTCGCGGCAGGCTTCGAGCATTTGCTGCACGCGCCATCCGGCGTCGGCGAAGTGGTCTTCGACGAAGCGCCGTTGTGATTCGGTGTCGGATCGGTCGTAGCCCGCCCGGTCGGCTTTGAAGAGGAACAGGCTCGGCGCCTTCTGTCCGCCGAGCACGGCCAGACGGCCCGGCGTGTTGTAGGCGTAGGCGACGGCGCGGCCGTCCGGTCGGCGTGTCTCCAGACCCGTGGTGGGTGCCTGTCCGGAGGCGAGCGCGTAGTAGTAGCCGAGCGGTAGCACGCACTCATCCTCCGGGCCGAAAGCCAGGGCCCGGACCGCCGAGTGCATTCCGTCCGCCCCGACCACGAGGTCGAAGCGTTCGGCGGGGCGGCGGGCGAATTCGACCTCGACCCCGGTGGCGGACTGCCGCAGGGCGACCACCTCGTCGCCGAACACGTACTCGGCGACGTCGGCGCTGGCGCGGTGCAGGATTGTCACCAGGTCTCCGCGCAGGATCTCCACGTCTCCGCCGAGGAACTCTCCCGGGATCACGGCCTTGACCCGCTCGGCCTCGTCGATCAGGCGCCAGTCCGTCTTGGCGGTCTGATGCGCGTAGACCTCATCGAGTACGCCCATGCGAGTGAGTACATGCCGGTGGGTGCGTCCCTTGAAGTCGACGGCCTGTCCGCCCGGGCGCGGGCCGGGCGCCTTCTCGACGACGGTGACGTGAAAGCCGTTGCGGCCGAGCCAGCCGGCCAGCGCCGGCCCGCCGATGCCGGCTCCGGAGATCAGGACTTTGGGGTCGGGCATGAGTGGGTCCCCCTGCTTCAGAAAAATGCGTCTCATGGACACAGTAAAGAATGGCGTACCATGGACGCAATTCGAGGGTGCCGGGAGGGCGACGCGATGACCGCACAGAGCCGGGACGACGCACAAGCACGGCTCAGCGGCGTGGCAGACCTGCTGTGGCGCACGAGGCCGCCGGGCCGGCGCGGCCCCAAACCCAAGCTCACTCCGGAGCAGATCGCCGACGCCGCGATCGCCATCGCCGACCGCGGCGGCCTGCCGGCCGTCACGATGCAGCACGTCGCCGACGAGCTGGGCACCGCCAAGATGGCGCTGTACCGCTACGTCCCCGGACGCACCGAAGTCGAAGCCCTCATGCTCGACCGCGCTCTGGGCACGCCCTGCGAGCCGGAGCAGGACGCCTGGCAATCAGCGCTCACGCGCTGGGCGACGAAACTCTACGAGTGCGCCTCCCGGCGGCCCTGGTCCATCGAGCTCATCCAGCGCCCGCACCTGCCCGGACCGAACGAGCTCGCCTGGTTCGAAGCCGGGCTGTCCGCGATGGGGGAGCTGCCACTGGAGGGCGGCGAGAAGCTCGACGCGCTGGCGATGCTGTCCGGCCATGTCATGTCGATCATCAGGCAGCAGGCTGCGGGCCTCACGCCGGAAAGCGAACTCGCCGCGGCCCTCGCCCCGATCCTGGAACAGCGAGCCGGCGAGTACCCGCTGACGGTGGCGGCCTTCGCACAGTCGGAAAAGAGTGGCCGCGACGGCGCCCTGCGCTTCGGCATCGAGCGGATGATCGCAGGCATCGAGGCACTGGCCGCCGAACGCTTGAGGGGCCGTCAAAGCAAACGCTGACCGGAAGCCGCCGAGTGCGCGGCCTCTGCGCAGTCCGCCGGGCTGTGGCGTAACTCCGACATGTCAGGACCCTTCCGATCATTCTGTCCGGTTGGTATATACCAATCAGGCGCAGACAATCGAAAGGATCTTATATGCCTGGGTCGGGAATGAGTGCGCTGAGACGGCGGCTCGCTGTCGCCGGGGCGGTGGTCGCCCTGGCAGCGGCCGGCTCGGCGATGCCTGCGTCGGCGTCGGCGTCGGCTTCCGCGTCGGCGTCCGCGTCGGCCGCACGGGCGGCGACGGCGACCACACGGATCAGCTCAAGCAGCGCGGGAGCCCCCGGCAACGCGGAGAGCGACGCCCCGTGGGCGACCGCGGACGGGCGCTACGTCGGATTCAGCTCCAGCGCCACCAACCTGGTGCCCAACCAGACGAACTTCACCGAGGACGCGTTCGTCCGTGACCGCGTCACCGGCACGACCGAGCGGGTCAGCATCGCCACCGACGGCACCCAGGCGGTCTATCCGAGCAACCGGCCGCGGATCACCGCCGACGGCAGGTACGTGGTCTTCGACACGTTCTCGCCCAACCTGGTCCCCGGGGACACGAACAGCCGGACCGACCTGTTCCTGCGCGACCGCACCGCGCACACCACCACCCGGATCAGCGTGAGCGCCACCGGGCAGCAGAGCAACGGCGACAGCTACTGGGCGTCGATCACGCCGGACGGCCGGTACGTCGCCTACACCTCCGACGCGACCGACCTGGTGCCGGGCGTCGCCACCGCCTACGACAACGTCTACCTGCTCGACCGGCAGACCGGCAGCCTGCGCGTGGTCAGCGAGACGGCCGCCGGCGTGCTCGGCGACGCCACCAGCCAGACGCCGGTGATCAGCGCGGACGGCCGGTACGTGGCCTTCGAGTCCCAGGCGGGCAACCTCGTCGCCGGCGACACGAACAACGCGATGGACGTCTTCGTCAAGGACCTGACCACCGGCGCCGTCCAGCTGGTCAGCGTCACCGCCGCGGGCCAGGAGTTCAGCGGCGGCGGCGCCACCGGCGACGGTGTCGACATGTCGATGAGCGCGAACGGCCGGTACGTGACCTTCGTCGGCCAGCCGCCGAACCAGAACGCCCAGCTCTACGTCCGCGACCTGGTCCTGAACACCACCAAACTGGTGAGCGTGGGCTCCGACGGCAAGCCGGGCACCGGCGGCACCTATGAGGGCTCGATCAGCCCGAACGGGACCTCCGTGGCCTTCACCACCGGCTCGACCAACATCGTGCCGGGCGCGCCGCCCTACTTCAACTCCTACGTGCGCAACCTCGTCACCGGCACCACCACCCTGGCGAGCCTGACCTCGACCGGGGCCCCGATCACCGAGTCCACCGGCGAACTCGCCATGAGCAACGCCGGATTGTGCTTCCAGTCCTACGCCAACAACGTCGTCCGCGACACCGTCGGCCGGATCGGGCAGATCTACTTCCATCCGCTGTAGAGAACGGCGGTCACCGGGACCCTTTTGATCCCGGTGACCGTCCATCCGCCCGCCGAGCCCGCAGAAAGCGTGCCGAGCCCTCCGAGCCCGCCGAGCCCCCCAGCCCTACGGCCACTGCGGCGTCACAGCCGAAACCGTGAACACCACCACCAGATCCTTGATCAGCTCCCGCGTGAACCAGGACCGGACAGCCGCCGTGTCCGGCAGCTGGAACTGCCACTCTCCCAGCGGCGACGTCCCCACGAACGTCCGCCACGGCGCCGCGCCCGGGTGGCGGGTGCCGGCGACGCCGCCGCCGGTGACCACCTGGCCGGTCGTGACGGCCGCGCCGGGCGTCACATGCGTGACCGAGAGCACGGTCAGCTCCTCGGCCAGCGAGTCGTCGCGGACGGCGAACAGCGTGAGCTGCTCGACCTCGATCCCGTCGAGGTTGCGCGGGAAGTCGTCGGCGGTCAGCGGCAGCGTGAGGCGCATCCGGTCGGCCGGGTCGTCGAGCGCGTCCGGGTTGTTCAGCGCGAACCAGGCATCGGAGAACTGGTCCCGCACGCTGAACGTCGCGTCCGCGCTCACCGTGCCCGACAGGGTCCTGATCACGTCGTCCCGGTACTCCGTGCTGGACAGCGCCGTGTACTCGACGGTGAGCAGCACGTCGGAGATGGTGCGGTAGTCGAACGGGTTCGCCGGCTTGGGCAGCTCCAGCTGCCAGACCGTGTCGACGCCCATGCCCTCGAACGGGCCCAGCTTGCCGTCCTCCGGAGCCAGCTCGAACAGGCCGGTGGCGTTGACCGCCGAGGTGAAGGCGATCGACTCCGGGTCGCGGCGCATGGTGACGGTGTCGAACGTGTCCCGCACCACCACCGCCCGCGACACGCCGGACGCCGACAGGGTGGCGCGCAGGCCGCGCACCGGCGGCAGCAGCGCCAGCACCGACAGCCGGATCCGCTTGACCAGCCGCAGGTAGTGGCCGGGGAACTCGGCGTCGAACAGGCTCTGCGGCGTGGCGAAGGTGAGCACCCCGGTGTTCCGGAACTGCTGCATCTCCACGGCGGCGAACCGGGACAGCGGCAGCGTGTGGGTCAGTTGCAGCTTGCGCCGGTCGGTGTCGAAGGCGAACTGGTCGAGCTGCGCGATGTCCTGGAGCAGCCGCTCGGCCGCGGTCAGGCCGCGCCGGTCCGAGCTGACGCCGAGCGCGCCCGGGTCCGGCGGACCCTGCCAGTAGTCGGCCTGGATCAGCTCCCGGCTCGGCTCCTGGCGTTCGAAGGCCAGCTGCGCCTGCGCGAGCCGGGCCAGCGTGGTGGCTTGCTGAAGGAAGTACGCGTACACCCCGCCCAGCACCCCGCTCATCCACTCGAACAGCGCGCTGTTGGTGAACTTCGTGGCCAGGAAGTCGGCGGTCTGCGTCGCGTGTTGCAGGTTGAGCGCGGCGATGCCCTGGTCGGCGACCGCGATCTGCTGCTGGGTCTGGGCCGAGGTGATCTGGTTCTCGCCGATCTCCACGTCCCGCGTCGCGACGGCGCGCTGGAACAGCCAGTCCTGCTCCCGGCGCTCGAAGCTCGCCTGCAGGCCGTCGACCTGGGCGTCCAGGGAGGCGGCCTGCGACAGGGCCCCGGCCGTGGCGGTGGCCCCGCCCAGGATCGACGTCGGGTTCTCGATCCCGTTGAGTACGGAGCTGAGCCCGGTCAGCGCCGCGACCCCGGTCGCCAGGTCCGCGGCTTCCCCCAGGTGGTCGAGCTGGTCCTGTTCGTGGGAGTTCAGGCCGGCCGCGATCAGCTGGTCGAAGTGGCCGGCCTGGAAGGCGGCCTTGTCGCGCTGGGTCTGCGCCGCTGTGACGGCCTCCCCGGCCGCGGTGACCTTCAGCCCCTCCACGCTCAGCGCCGCCCCGGCCGAGGCCAGGTCGCGCTGGGCCTGGGCCTCGCTGTACGCGGCGTTGTCGGCCTGCACCAGCGCGGACAAGTAGGTGGCCTCCACCTGCTGGGCGGTGGTGACCAGGTTCTTCGCCCGCTCGATCAGGGTGCTGTACCGGTACTGGCTGGGCAGCGTACTGGACCCGCCGGCCGACAGGTCGGTCTGCCCGGCGATGTTCAGTCCGGCGTGGATCTTCGCCAGGCCGTTCGCGGCGCGCTGCCGCAGCGACTGCCAGACCGGGTTCTCCGGGAAGGGGATCCCCGGCCCGAACTCCGGCTGTGCCTCGGGCAGCCGCAGCAGGTCGACAGCCGTCTGATAGAACGACTGCGCGCGGGCGTTGGAGTCCGGCGTGCTCCGGCTGAACTCCGCGTCGCCGAAGCCGAGGAAGCACTCGATGATCGACATCACGGTGAACTTCGTGTAGGCGCCCTTGCGCTTGCGCGCGGTCAGGTGCGGGTTCAGCTCGGCGGTCCGGGCCAGCCAGTCCGGCAACCGGCCGAAGTCGGAGGTCAGGGTCGCCTCGAAGCCCAGGCCGGTGTAGATCAGGCGGTCGGCGCCGGGCAGGTTGAAGGCGAACACGGTCCGGTACCAGTCCAGGGCCGCCTGGAAGTTGCCGGAGTCCTGGAGCTTGCGCCCCACCGCCATCGGCACCAGCCAGAACACCTCGCGCACATGCTGCGGGACGTCCTTCTCGGCGGTCAGCCCGGAGGTCAGGGCCGCGCAGGTCTGCCGCAGGGCCGCCAGGTCCTGGTTGGTGCGCTGGTCGGTGAGCGTGAACCCGGCCGGCAGGCCCGGCGCCTGCGCCGCGCTGTCCCGCAGGTAGCGCGCGACCGGCCCGCGCTCCGGATCGGGGTTCCGGGCGTCGCCCGGGCTCAGCGAGGGCCGCCGGGCGAGGTCGACGAGCAGCGCCTGGAAGGCGGCGGTCGGCACCAGCTGGATGTCGTTCGTGACGAACTCGTCGACGAACGCGTTCGGCCGCACCTGGTTCTCCGGGTAGGCGAACGTGGTGATCGCCGACCGCCAGCGCGGGTACGACGACAGCCAGACGAACTCGAGGTCGAAGTCGGCCAGGTTCTCCTGGACCAGGGTGTCCCCGCCGGGCCCGGCGAACACCCCGGACCGGGCCCCGACCAGCAGCTCCTGCACCGAGTCCACGGCCTGCACCACCCGGGAGGTCCGGGCGTCCGAGGCGGCCTGCAGATCGATGCCCAGGTGCCGCGACAGCCGCTCGGCGGTGACGGCCGCGGTCTCGGCCGGGCTCTGCCGGGCGCCGAGCTCCGCGAGCAGCGCGTCGCGCAGCGCCGGCAGCGTGCGCACCTCGACGGAGTCCACCCCGTCCTGCGCCGCCTGGTCCAGATCAGCGGCCTGCTTCGCGCGGACGTGGACCGTCCGCAGCCACTCCAGCCGCAGGTTCGACGGCCGCCGCCAGCGCTTCGGGTCGGCCGGCCCGGCCGAGTTCAACGCGGTGTCGACCACGAACGTCCCCGGGGCCAGCACCACGTGCGCCGCCCGCTCCTCGATCCGCCACTGCCGGAACAGCCGGCTCTTGCGGCTCTGGACCAGGATGGAGCCGATGTCCTGCCACTCGTCCTCGGTCAGCGTCGCGCCGGCCACCAGCTGCCGGAGCCGGACCAGGTAGCGGTACGCGTCCGGGGACACCCCGAACGGGAGCAGCGCCTCGCGGATGTCGACGCCGGCCGCCTCCTGCGCGGTCAGCGCCGCGAGATCCAGCGAGCGACCGTCGGTGGTCAGGGTCGCGGCGGTCAGTGCCGTGTCGAACCCGGCGGGGGTGCGGTTCGCCCCGGACAGCGCGGCCGCCTCGTCGGTGAGCAGCTGCGCGACCTGCTGGCCGCGCTGCACCCACAGCACGCGCGCCGGATCCGTGGCGTCGCGGACCACGAAGTCGCCGTCGTCGACCAGGTCCGGGTCCACCACCGGCAGCGCGCCGGCGGCCTGGTCCCGGTCCCGCTGGTCGTCGGAGAACCACTGGTCGCGCAACGCGTCCCGCTGCCACAGCAGCAGCTGCGCGGTGAGGTGCGGGACGGTGAGGTCGTCCGGCGCGGTGGTCCGGAAGCCGAACAACGTCTCCAGCTGCGCCTCGGTCAGGGTGGCGGAGTCCAGCAGCAGCTGGTCCAGCCGGTCCGGCCGGGTGGTGGAGGTCAGCACCCCGATCCGCGCGCCGAGCGCGGCCCGGGTGGCGTCGTCGGCGCCGCGGGCCAGGCGCAGCTCGGCGAAGTCGGTTCCGATGGTGCGCAGCAGCGCCTGGTACGCGGTGAACCGGTGGTTCCGCTCCAGGGCGTCCGGCGGCGCAGTGGTGAACTGGGTCCGCAGGATCTCGACGGCGAGCCGCGGCTGGAGTACGTCCCGGACCGCCTCGGCGTGGTGCGCCGGATCCAGGATCCCGGCCAGCGGCTGCTTGATCCGGGCGGCGACGTCGGCGACCGCCGGCGCGCCGGCCGCCCCGGCGATGCGCAGGTCGCGGTTGGCCAGGCCGAGCAGCTCGGCCAGATAGGACGTGGTGTCGAAGGCCAGCTCGACCGGTCCCTGCGGGATCTTCACCCGGACCGAGACGAACACGGTGGCCGAGCCCTCGTTGCCACGGGTGTCGGCGGCGAATATCTGGACCTTGGTGCGGCCGACCGGGAAGTCGAGGTTGTTGATCGACCAGCTCACGGCGGTGTTCGGCCCGGTGACCGAGTCGGCGTTGTGCCGCGGGCTCTCCGGGTCGTTGTCGTGCTGCAACGTGTACTGGACGGTGGCGATACCGGAGGTGTCCGTGGCGGTGCCGGTGATCGCCGGAACGTGGAACGGCGGCTGGTCGACGGTCTTGTCGTCCTCGAAGGCGTTGACCGAGACCTGGGGCGGGACCGAGTCCGGGATCTCCAGGACCAGGTGCAGGCTGTCGATGATCTGGAAGGAGAAGCTGTCCCCGGGATTGTCGGGGGTGAGGACGATCACGGTGGCCTCGAAGGTGACCGTGACCGGGTCGCCGTGGTGTGCCCCCGCCGGCGCGCTGCCGGTGACCGACCAGGTGTTGTCCGGGTTGATGGTGGCGGCGGTCTTCGGCCCTCCAGGGACGAAGGAGACGAAGATCGCGTTGAGGCCCTCGGTCGCGTTCGGCTCGGGCGGCGGTTGTCCGTCGTCGCCGATGAACCCGCGCACCTCGAACGGGGTGGACGGAACGGTGCTGCCGTTCGGTGGACTGCTGAATCCGACTGTGATGCCCATGAAAAAGATTCCTCCGTGAGTGTTTGTGGACCGCGAGAGCAGCGAGCGCGACTACAGCGGAGCGGTGATGATGGCGGCGATGGCGGCCAGCCCGATCCCGATGATGGCCACGACCCCGTAGTTGCGAGCCGCCTGCTTGTGCTCCTCGGGAGTCAGCGGCCGCGGGCCCGGACTGTCGCTGTCGCCGGGGCCGTCGCCGTCGACCGGTCCGAAGGGGCCGGGCTTCTCAATGATGAGAGGCGGATCCGGCGTCTTCCGGAGGGACTCGCGCAGCGAGTCGCGGTCGGAGTCCGTGGCGGACTGTCTCTGCTCCGGCTGTCGTTCTTCCCGCCTTTGTTTGTCACTATCGCTGTAGTTGTAGCCGATCTGTCCCGGGATCACCCGTCCGGCCTCGTCCCTGATCAGCCAGAGGCTGTAGACACGGATGAACTCGCCCTTGTCGACCACGACGTTGGTGAGCACGACGTTCTGCTCGAAGGCGCTCGCCTGGTCCAATACCGTGCCGGGCTTGTAGAACAGCGGGTTGCCGGGGAACGCCAGCTTCTGCCCGAACCTCACCTGCTTGTTCACCTGCGCGGTGGTGCGGGACGAGCCGACCAGGCGGGCGGGCTTGAGCTCATAGACGTGTCCGACCTTGACCCCGTCCTCCAGAACGTTGATCAGCAGGTCGAGCTCGCCCCGGGACTTGCCCGACAACGACCCGCCGGGCGCGGTCAGGATGCCGTTTCTGGCCAGATCCGCCGCCAGGCCCTGGGTGTCGACGCGGGCGTCGTAGCCCAGGTACTGCAGCCGGCCGGCCAACACCGGGAGGATGTCCCGGTGGGCCTCCGACCCGAGGACCGGCGGGACCTTCTGCGTCAGGTCCGGGCCGATGGCCGGCGCGCGCCCGTCGGGGTCCACCAGGCGCAGCGGGTTGGCCTTCGCGTACCAGTAGGAGTTGAGCACGTCGGCCGTCGGCGGACTGACCGGGTGGCCCAGGCCGCCCAGCGGTTCGCAGGACACCCAGCGCGCCGTCCACGGCGCGTAGTACCGCGCGGAGGTGAGGACCAGTGAGCTCTCCTCCTCGCGTTCCTTGCCCAGGAACCGGAAACGCTTGAGGGTGAAGCTGCCGAAGCTGGTCTCGCCGTACGGCGTGTACTCCTCGCGGTTGATCACCGCGCCGGTGCCGTCCAGCACCGCGGTACTGCTGCCGAGGTGGTCGGTGAGCTGGTAGCTGGTCGCCGGGCTCTTGTCGCCGGGGCGGGCGGGGCCGGTGCGGAGCAGCGCGACCCGCCGCCGGACGTCGAACACGTGCAGATGGTTGTTCTGCCCGGGGGCCGTCCCGCCCCAGCGCTGGTGCTCGAAGGCCTCGCCGATGTAGTGGGTGACGTCCACGGTGCCGCCTTGGCGGCGCACCAGCTTCTTCACGCGCTCACCGTTGGTGTCGTACAGGTACTGCACGTGCACCGACGGCTCGGAGCCCGGCGTCTGCGTGGCGAAGGCCTTGAGCCGGTCGGCATGGTTCCAGGAGAAGTGCCGCGCGGCCGCCTCGCCGGTGGTGTTGCCGTTGGCGTCGTAGGTGTAGTCGATCGGCGTGCCGCCGACGGTGAGGCGGTGCAGCCGGTCGTTGGCGTCCTCAGGGATGAACCCGCGAGTGAACGAGCCGCCGGTGCCGGTGTGGCTCAGCGAGGTCAGGGTATTGACCTGGTCGTACTGGTAAGCCTCCTGATACCCCTTGGCCTGGGTCCGGTCCGCACCGCGCGGCGCGTCCAGCCACGGGTCGCCGGTCGGCGGGGATGCGAACTCCCGGCCGGTCGCGGTCAGCAGCCGGTACACCGGGTCGTAGCCGAACCTCCGGTTCAGCGCGTCGCCGGAGCCCAGGAGCTTGCGCAGCACCGGGTCGGTCTCGGTGAGCGCGTCGGGATTGTTCGGGATGCCGCTGCCCGGCGTCCGGTCGCGGAATCGCAGGACATTGCCGACCAGGTCGTAGTCGTACCCGTGGTCCTGGACCGCCGCGGTCCCCACCGGTTGGTAAGTGAGGTCGTCGGCGGTCGTGAACTGCTCGCTGCGGGTCCGCAGCAGCCGGAAGGTGTCCCGGTCGTAGGCGTGGCGGGTCATGGTGCCGTTGCCGTAGGCGATCAGCGAGCGCTGGCCCTTGGCGTCGTAGGCGATCCGGGAGACGTGGACGACGCCGCCGAGCTGTATCCGGTCCACCGCGCCGGACCGGTCGTAGGCCAGGGTCAGCACCTGCCGCTGGCCGCCGGCCTCGGCCGGGTACGTGTGGCTGGTGATCCGGCTGAGCGCGTCGAACCCGGAGGTCGTCTGGTAGGAGGTCGCCTCCAGCAGCGCCGCGTCGTGGGCGCTCTGGGTCTGACCCGCGACCGGGGTCCAGTCGACCTGGAACGGCGTGATGTCCCAGCCCTTGGCGGCAGCGTTCTGATACACGGCGGCCACCGGAGCGTCCGCGATCACCCGGCGCCCCGTGGACAGCACGTTGCCGAGCAGGTCGGCGCGGTCGGTGGTGACCAGGCCGGCGTCGTCGTACTGCCGGACCGGGCGGCCCAGCAGGTTCACCGCGGCGGCCGCGGCCCGATCCGACGCCGGCTGCGCCGGATCGCCGGCGTCGCCGTACTCGATCCGCTGGCGCAGGGTCGTCGGCCCGGCCTTGTCGTCCCGGGCCCAGAGCCGGATCGGCCGGTGCAGCCGGTCGAACCCGCCCAGTTGCAGGGCGCCCTTGGAATCGCGGCTCTCGATTGCGCTGCCGAGGGCGTCGGGAATTGTGTCGCGACGGCCGGCGTCGGCGCCGTCGACCCGCCAGCGCCGGCCGAGCAGGTCGAAGGCGTAGCCGAAGGCCTGGCGGCCGAGGGCGTCGGTGACCGTGAGCAGATGGCTCTGGATGTCGTAGGTGAACCGCGTGGTGAGGAGGGCGTCGGGCTGCTGGCTCGCGGCGGTCCGGGCGACGCTGCGCACGGTGCGGCCCAGCGCGTCGACCTCGATCGAGGCCGGGGTGTCCCAGCTGCCGGCGAACGCCTGTGCTGCGGCGCCATGGGTGCGGCCGGCGTTGTCGTTCGCGTCGTAGGTGTACGTCTCCCAGGGCGTCGGCTCGAACGCGGCGGGGTCCTTGAGGTCCGCCGGAACGCCGGTGACGACCAGGCGCTCGCTGGCGTCCGGCTCCACGGTGCGGACGGCCTGGCCGCGCGGGTCGTAGAAGATCAGGGTCCGGCGTCCGAGCTGGTCGGCACCGGGCGGCGCGTAGGCGTAGTCGGTGCCGAAGTAGGGCTCGTATTTCTGGACGACCTGGCCCTTGTTGTCGTACACCTGGAGCCCGCTGACCACGACGTTGTCCGGGTCGGCCGGATTCCGGGTGCGGCCAGTGGTGGCGCCGGGCGTGCTCAGGTCGGCCGCGGGGATGATGTCCGTGCCGAACACCGGGTCGCCGAACAGGGTGTCCTCGGCCTGGGACCGGACCTGCACGATCCGGCCGAACCCGTCGGAGAACTGGACCGAGGTGATGGTCTCGTCCCGTTGCCCGGGCGGTATCGAGGTGTCGGTGTCGAAGTGCACGCGGCGCTCGGTGCGGTCCGACACGGGCTGTCCGCGTTCTGCGAAGGCCAGCAGGTCGTACGTGTGCCGGACGCTGGGCTTCGCGCCGTCGCCGGTGCCGTCGGCACCGTGCACGGACCGGGCGGCCAGCAGGCCCGAGGGCGTGTAGGCGGCCGTGGAGGTGTTGCCGTTGACGTCCGTGACCCGGCTGGGCTGCAGGACGCGGTAGTCGTGGTCCGCGGTGACGCTCAGGCCGGCGGCGTCGGTGGACTGCACGGCCAGCAGGTCGTGCTGGTCGTACCCGACAGTCGTCGAGGAGCCGAACGGGTCCAGGGCGGCGATCACCAGGCCCCGCGGCACCCGGGCGGGGTCGTGGACGTCATAGCGCCGGCGGGCGCCGACGACGTAGTAGCCGCCGGGCGAGCCGGGGACGTCGGTGTCGGCGTAGTGCTGGTAGCCGGCCAAGGGCGCGGTCAGGGTGCGAAACTCCTGCGGGTATTCCGCGGGCCAGGTAGTGACCCCTGCGGGGTCGAGGAACACCGGCCGCGGGGTGACGGCACCGGGGGCGGCGGGGTCGAACAGGGTACTGAGGAACCCGTCCGTGAACGCCAGCGTCTCGGTGCGGACCGGCAGTCCGTGCTCGCCGATCGCGCCCAGCGGCAGGCCGGCGAACGCCTCGCCGTCGTAGAACGTGCGGCTGTGGCCGATGAGGCGCTGGGTGGTGACGGGGCTGGGGGCGGGGGTGGGGCCAGGGCCGGCCGCGGCGCTCGCCAGGTCCAGGGCCGGGGTGCGGCCGTCGTTGACGATCTCCAGGACTGTGGTGCTCGCGACCCGGTCCACCAGGTAGTGGTCCGCGTCGTCACGGCGCGCGTACTGGAACGTGGTCCTCGTGGCCAGATAGGGCTCGGCCGAACTGGCGGCCACCCGGGGATCGCGGCCCCTTGGCACGGCGATCCGGACCTCGCCGATCGGCAGTCCGTAGGTGTCGAGGCCGGATTGCACGGTGAACTGTGTCAGCGGCTCGGTGCCGCGTTCCCACTGGGTGGTCCGGGTGGCCAGCGGGACCGGGAGGAAGACCCGCTCCCGGCTCTCGCCCGGTCGCGGCGGCGACTCCTCGCGGACGCCGGGCAGCACCTCCACCACGGTGTACGGCCGGTCGGCGCGGGAGGTGCCGTCCAGCGCGTACAGCTCGGAACGCAGCGGATGTCCCCGCATCGCTCGCAGTGCACTGCGACGCACGGTGCGGGCCAGGCCGTTGAGGAAGGCGGTCGTCTCCGGCGGCCGGGTCAGCATCGGCGCGTCGCCGGGCCAGTACTCGCTGCTGAGGTCGAGCTCGGTCCAGTCGCCCGCCTCCACGGCGGCGACCGGGCCGGGGTGGAACCAGCTCCGGGTCAGGGTGGGCGGCGAGAAGTGCCCGTCCGGAGCCGCGCCGGGACCGGTCTTCGGCGCGTCGGCGAAGGACTCGGTGTCGAACTGCTCGACCCGGGCGAACCCGCGGAACTCGCGCTCCACCCCGTCCCAGTAGCCGTGGTGATAGCGGTACTCGGTGGTCAGGCGGCCGCCGGAGATCGCGTCGACGACCTCGACGTGCGAGACCACCTGCACCGGGAACGGCAGGGTCGTGCGCCACCGGGTCGCCGCCTTGGCGTCGTCGCGCAGGAACTCCTGGGTGGACGTCCCGTAGCGGATCGAGGTCTGGGCGCCGAGATGGTTGTCGATCCCGGTCAGCAGGTGCGGCTTGACGCCGCCGGTGGGATCCAGGAACCACAGGTGCGGGCGGCCCGAGCCGTCCGCCGGGCGGCTGAACAGCACCCCGGAGGTGCCGGTGCCGTGCAGGTCGGCCAGCTGGACGTGGTCGGTGTCGACGAGCGGCGGGATGCCGGAGATCACGATCGGTGCGGGGGTCCAGGCGTTCCCGGACTGGTTGCCCCACAGCAGGATCCTGCGGTCGTCGACGTAGAGCAGGTCCGCGGCCCCGTCGCCGTCGAAGTCGCCCAGCAGGATCCGGCGCGGGTCGTAGCCGTCGGGCAGGCGCGGCGCGTGCCGCATGACGACCGGCTCGCCCCAGCGATTGCGGCCCAGGTTCGGCCAGTACTGGAAGCCGCCGCTGCGGATCAGGACGATGTCGTCCAACCCGTCGCCGGTCATGTCAGCCAGCCGGATCCGGGGGTCGGCGAGGTCGACGTCCGGGGCCGACCCGGCGGCCGGCAAGGACTGCGCCCAGGCCCGGCGCGGGTCGGGGTCGTTGAACGTCGCCAGCAGCCCCCGGGCGGTGGTCTGCAGGACGTCGGTGATGCCGTCGCCGTCCAGGTCGACGAGCTTCACGCCGGGATCGGCCGGGCTCGCGGCGGGAGCCAGCCGATAGGGCTGGAAGGACTGGCGCCGCCAGCCGCCGCCGAAGGCCATCGGAAAGTAGCCGGCCGGATTGTGGCCCCCGGTCAGGGACACCAGAAGGTCCGGGCGACCGTCGCCGTCGGCGTCGATCAGCTGCACGCCGGGATCGGCCAGGCTGAACGGCGGCGCCTCAGCCATCGGCCGCGGCAGCTCGAAGCGGCCACCGCCAGCGTTGGGCCAGTACCGCGGCGTCCCGTCGAACTGCACCAGATCCGGCAGACCGGCACCGCGCAGGTCCACCAGCGCCATAGCCGGATCGCCGGGCGCCGCGGCCGGCAGCGCGGGGCCGGTCAGCGGTTCGAACCGGCGGCCGGCGGGGTCGAAGGCGGTGTAGGTGAAGGTCAGCGGTGCCAGCGGCTCGGTGGTGGGGGAAGCGGGGGTTGGGGTTCCGGCTCCTGCTGCTTCGTCGATGCCGACGACGTCGATCCGGGTGAGCAGCGAGACGCCGGTAAACGGGGCGGAGGTGTAGCCGACCCGGTACTCCCTGGCCACGCGGCGCGTGCCGTCAGCGGTCTGAGTGGCGATGCGGATGGTTCGACAGCGCAGCGTGGTACGCACCTCGAAACCAGGCCGCCGGTCGGAACGCGCGTCGGGACGCGGCTCGTAGTCGAACTCGACAGCGACGAGGAACGAGGGGTCGTCACGGTCGCCGTAGTCGGCATAGGAGACGCGAGCGAGCAGCGGGTTGTCCCACCGATGGCCGGACTCGTCACCGTGGTCACTGAGGTACTCGTACCGAATCACGTTGCCAAGCGCGTCCCGGGCCTCAGTGAGCTGCCAGGCGAACACCCGACCCGGGTTCGCCGGATCCACGACCGCGGCAGGATCGCGCCAGCCGGCACCCGCCCCAGCCGGGCGAGCAGTACCGAAGCGAGCCACCGAACCATCCCGACCCCGGACCTCCCAGCGATCCCCGCTGGCATCGACAACGTGGTCGATCCGCGCGAACTGGCCCTCAGTACGGGGCCGATAGCGCGTCCGCCCGCCCGCCGGCGCAGCCACCGGCACCAGGTCATCAGCCCCGGCCAACACGAACACATCAGCCGCCTCCCCATGCGGCCCCGGCCCGTCCAGATAACGCGGCAGCCCATGAGACGTCCGCCGGGCAATGCTCCCAACACCCAGCGCCCACCCCAACCCGAACACACCGTTCCCATTCCCGGTGCTGTAACTCAACGCAAGCTGAGGCGCGAGCCCCAACCGCCCGCCCGGAACCACGACGGGCACCGAGAAGTTCCCTGTCCCAGTAAACAAATCCGGACTGAACTTCTCTCCCAGCCCACCAACCGCCCCCCCACCCTGCGGAAGCGAAATCACCGAACCAGCGGTGACCGTATCGGCCGCCACGTCTCCCATGCTGTACTCCCCCTGAAGCAGCACTCCACCTGATACACCTGGCACTTGGAGTCTCGCGATGAGCGTCGACGGTACGTCGACAGTTCGTCGACAGTCGTTCCCGCAGGTGGGGGGCGGGATGGCTCGCGTATCCTCCGGCAGCGATCGCGCCACCGTCACGCCTGCATAGCGCAACGATGGCGCCAGTCCAGGCTCCCCGTGCCGTCGGGTCAGACCGGTCACTGAAACAGGGTTCTGATTCACAACGCAAGTACGATCCCTGAGCTAATCCACCCTGATCCACCTGACCCGCCCTGAACACCACCGGGAGCCAGGATGAGCAGCACCACCCCCGCAGCCACTCACCATCACCACAGTCTTCCCTCAACTGGCCCCGCTGGCCCCCACGGCGACCCGGCTGCATCCCCGCCCCGGTTCGCCGTCACCGCACACCACCTCGGCCGGCGGACCGCTCCTATGGCCCGCCGCCGAGCCCTGGCCCCACTGCAACGGCCCCCACCCACCACACGGAATACCACCCACGTCCCTCCACGCCGCCCGCCCGCGACAGCTCACCCCCGGCCGCCCCTGGCCCGAAACCCCGGTCCCCCTGCTGCCGGTGGCCCAACTCCACACCCGCGACATCCCCACCCTGCACCCACCAACCGAAGCCAACCTGCTCCAAGTACTGTGGTGCCCCTTCGACCACCCCCCAGAGCCCAAGCCCAAAACCGCCCTGTTCTGGCGCTCCACCACTACGATCACCGACACCCTCACCACCCCACCCGAGCCACCAGCAGTACACCCCGACTAGGTGCCGGAACCATGCCTGCTCACCCCACGGGCCGGCCCCCCAGGAGTTCTAGACCCCCTACGAAGACCAAACCACCCGCGCCCCAACCACCGCGCACCCAACACGAATCGAGCTCGCCGGAGGATACGACCTCCAGCTCTACACCTGCCCGAACGCCCCGGAGCACCCACACCGCCCTGATCCAGTGAGGACTCCGCCGAGATCTCGCCGGAGTCACGTCTCCGGTGCGCACCCAGCGCCCGCACGCAGGTTGCGATTTCTCGTGGAGGACCTCGTGCACGGGCTTGCGGCACAACACCGAGGTTCCGCCTCCGCGTGACTTGCATGGAACCTCGGCAACGCCACGCGCGTGGACGCACGCCGAGCGGGGAGCGTTCCTACGCTAACCCGGCTGCGATCGTAGCGGCGGCCAAGCTCGAGGTGATCGCTTCTCGTGCTCGCCGTCGAAGGCTCCTGGAGTTCGGCAACTCATCCTTATGGCGCCACCGCGACATCGTCCAAGATACGGCGCCGACGCAGATGGAGCCCCGTTGCCTTTGGAAAAGTAAACCTTTTCAGCGGCCACCGCGCCGATGAAGTGGCGGCAGTCCACGGCCTGCCCCGGCGTGAGTGCAACGCTAACGGCATCCTGCAGACGTCGTCCGCTGCATGGATCTTGTTGCTCAGCCCGCCTCGGGGCCGGCCGAGCCGGGCAGCCACAGCGCGGGCCCTTGCGGCGTCGCCATGCGTCAGTACGATCCGCACCCGCCGACGTGTCCTTGATGTTCGCACTGGGCGTGGCCTGCGGCGCGCCACTCACAGCACTGGCGGCTGGCAACGGCCCGGTAGCAGCCACTGGCGACCGCAGCTGGATCAACGCCCACTTGGCATCCGTCACATCACAACGCGCCACACCCGAGTTCTGCCAGCCACCGCCGGACCTCATCAAGATCCGAACCCCGAACCGCTCCTGGCCGATCAGGATCAACGAAGTCAGTTGTCGGCAAGCACACCGCTGAATCAGGCCCCAAACGAAACGGACAGTCGTAGATCGTCGGAAGATTGATGAGCGCAGTAAAAGGAACGGCTCGCAAGCTTCCAGCGCTGTTCTACGACTTTCGGCCCCGATCGCTGGACAGGCACGCGAGTCTTGCTCAGGCCACACCGATCTGAACCCCGCCTTCGCGCGACCAGAAGTCCTTGCGAGATCGCCCGTTGATCTCGTGGGCTCAGCATGAGAGGGCGTGCAAGGTAATTGGCGGCGTCACACCCGACTTGGTAGCCAGTCGCTAAGAGTCTCCGAAGCTCTCAATGAGGGCCGCTAGCGTCGACTTGGCTTCCGGCGCCCATTCGGGATGTCCGCTGTCAACAGCTTCCCGAAACATGATTGCCGCGTTTTGGAGCTCGCCTTCCTTCCCATGAGTGCCATCCCACATTGAGAACATGCCCAGCCAGTAGGCCGCTTGCGGACGGTATTCCGGGTGTCCCGAATCGTGAGCCGCCCACAGGTGGCGTCTTCCCATCATGACCCTGTTTTGGGAGGCGTACAGCAGGCCGAGGGCGCAATGCCCGGCGGGCGTCCAGTCGGTGTGACCGGTGTCGATCGCTGTCTGATAAGCCGCGATAGCTTCCTCTATGCGCTCCAACTTCTCCAATATGTGACCATGCATCAAGGCGGCTTCACCGCGTGCCGCCGGATTCTCCGGTCCGTATCCCATCTTGGCCATGTCCAAGGCTTCGGGACTGGGTCCTTCGAGCCGGTATATGCGCTCGCTGAGTTTCACGGCCGCGATCGGCGAGTATTCGGGATCACCGACCTCCAGGGCGCAGCGGTACCAGCCGTCGATGGTCGGCGCTTCCGCGTCCAGAGCTTCGTGGCTGGCCGCCAGCATCATCGCAGTCTTGGCCTTGAGCTTTGGAGCGGCGAGCGTCAGCGAATATTCGAAGTTGGATATGGCTGTCTGATAGTCGTGAGCGTCATGGTGGGCGATGCCGATGTTGAAAGCAGCTTTTGCTTGAGTCTCCTGATCGCCGAACTCCAGGGCCGAGGTCCAGGCCTGGATTGCCTGAGCAGGCTCGCCGGCTTGCCACCGCAGGCCGCCTTGACTGTTGGCCGCTAGTGAGCTGAGTTGGAGATTCGGGTGCAGTAGTGGCCGATGGCGTCGATGATCTGCTCGGCGTTTCGGGTCCATCTGAATGGCTTGGCGTTGGTGTTCCACAGCATGATCCATTCCTCCAGGGC